>JBCCLD010000008.1:0-28573 GCA_039027055.1 Bacteroidota bacterium | reverse complement strand
TTCCAACGCGATTTTGCGAGGCCCTGCGCGGTGTTGCCGAATCGCGGTGCTTTGATCGGCGTGCTCTGCTAGGCGGGGGCCCGAGCATAACAGAATCGCCCATTCTAGGCTAGAATCAGCTTGCCAACACCCCTGTTACATTGTGATGTAACGGAGGCCTTGGCAAGACGGCACGCAGCCAGTGGACCGGAGTAGGGCGAGGCCCCGTTGGTCGGGGTACTATGCCCTATACCCTACCCGGACCACCGACCGCCCGCGCGCTTCGGCGGGCAGGCGACCTCCAAGCTCAGCATCGCCGACGCCGCCGTCAAGCCCACCGCCGCGACCGACGACGCGCGGCCTTCGCTACCATGCGGCAGCGGCGGCGTCTCGTCAAGAACTACCGCGCCCGCCGACACGCCGGAGCCCGGGAGCAGCACGCCGCTGCCCACACCGCTGAGCGCTTCGGCTGCTCCGTCCGCTCCGTGCGCCGCTACGACCAGGCCTACCGCCACGGCGGTAAGGCGGCGCTAGTGCCGCGCCACACCCACCCGCCGCCACGCCCGCCGACGCTCGGCTGGGAGGTGATCAGCGTGGTGCTGGCCCTGCGCGCCCACCTCGGCTGGTGCGGCCAGCGCATCGCCGCAGAGCTTCACCAGCGCGGCATCGCTCAACTCAGCCACACGAGCATCTACCGGCTCTTCCGGCGCTACCACGTCCCTGTGCGCCTCTACCACCCCGTCGGACGGCGCGACGGCATCCGCTACCGCCGCCAACGAGTACGCGCCCCCAACTGGACGTGGCATGTCGATTTCGCTGGCCCGCTCTCCGATACCGACGGCGTCAAGGGCTCGCTGCTCGTGGTCGTCGACAGCTACAGCCGGATGCTGCTCGCCCTGGAGGTAGTGCCCGACCAGACCACGGCGACGGTCGAGCGCGTGCTCCGCGAAGCGTTCGCCCGCTACGGACGTCCGCGCATCGTGGTGACGGACAACGGGGCCGCGTTCGCTCCGCCGCAGGCGGGCTATCGGCACCGCTTCGGCGCGTTCTTGGCCGCCGAGGGGGTCGAGCACCGGCGTACGCGGCCGTACTACCCCCAGACGAACGGGAAGGCGGAGGCCGTCGTGAAGACAGTGAAGCGCGAGTTGTTGCGGGTGCTTGCTCGCCAGGGCGGACCCGAGAGGTGGCGCTGGGCGGAGGTGGTCGCTGCGCGGGCAGCGTTCGTAGGCTGGTACAACTTCTACCGGGCTCACGGGGCGCTGGGCTACGCGGTGCCGGCGTCGCGCTATGCGGGGCTGCCGTTGCCAAAGGACGGGCTCTCGAACGTGTTCGGTCTGGGCGTGGCGGGGTCGGAAGTGGATATGGCCCAGTTGCCGGAGCTCACAGCAGCGACGCGAGCGGCTCGCCTGGCGCTGGTGAAGAGATAAGGCGTCTTGCCAACCCATGCGTTACATCACACTGTTACATCACGCGAGCTGCGGCCCAACGTCTTGAACTGCGCCCCGAAGGCTTCCCAGACGTGCTGGGACTTGGTCCGGTCCCACACGGCCACGTGCACCTGCTCGAAGTGCTGCTGCCAGCCGCGCCCAACCAACCAGTCGTGCCACACGGCGGCTACCTCGCTCGGGTCGTTGCGGAACACGCCGCAGCCCCACGCCCCGAGAACGAGCCGCCGCTCGCCGCGCGTGATTGCCGTGGCCAGCACGTAGCCCGCACGGCGGTGCAGCGTCTCGCGGATCGCCGCGTGCCCGTTCGGGTAGCGCCGGAGGTGCTCGCCCGCGTTCGGCGCTGGCGCGGTGATGATCGAAGCCAGAAACGGCTCCTCCAGCAACGTGCGGCCGTCGACCCGTACCCACGGGACGCGCGGCGCGTAGATGAGGTGGTCGGTGTAGAGCAGCGACGAGGTGGCCCGGTTGGCCTCGTAGTAGCCACGCGCCGTTTCGAGGCAGCGGTAGGCGCCCGCGCAGCGATGGAGGTCTTCCTCCTGCGCCTTCGCCCCGTTCATGAACCCACCGCCGACGTTGCGCGCGGAGGCGAACGAGAGCACGCACACCGGGCCGTCGGCGCTCATGCGCTGCGCCGCCTGCTGCGTCTTCTCGTTGGCGAGTGTCACTGGGGCGAGCGTGACCGGCCCAGTCCCACTCCCCGTGGGCTGCGCCTCGACAGCGCGCTGCACGGCGGCGCAGTCGTCCGGAGTGAGCAGTTCCGTGTGGGCGACAGCGTCGGCCTGCGTGGCCTTGATGTCGACGACCGTACCGGAGGGCGCCACATAGCGGCCCTCGTCCTGGATGCGCAGCTGTGCGCGGGCAATTCCTTTCAATTACATACCTGCAAGCTACCGCTCCCAGGCTCACCTACGCGAACGTGCGCCGGAGTCGGGCACAGGCGTCTTCGAGCACGGGCATCTCTTTGGCATAGCAGAACCTCAAGAGAAAACGTCCGCGTTCGGGGTCGGCGAAGAACGAGCGGCCGGCGACCGTTCCGACGCCGGCCTCGTCGATGAGCGTGCGGCTGGCGGCGTGGTCGTCCTCGAAGCCCGTGCGGCGCTCGGCGAGGGCGCGGGTGCCTGCGAGGACGTAGTAGGCCCCCTGCGGCCAGTTGACCTCGAAGCCGCACGCCTCCAGCGTCTCGCACAGGAGCGTGCGCTTGGCGGCGTAGTCGGCGAGCATCTGCGCGTAGTAGGCGTCCGGCATCGGCAGCGCGGCGGCGAGGCCGTGCTGAAGCGGGGCAGGCGCGCAGATGTAGACGAGGTCGTTGACGAGGCCCATCTTCTCGATCACAGGGCGCGGCGCGACGGCGTAGCCCAGCCGCCACCCGGTCATGTTGAACGTCTTCGAGAAGCCGGAGAGCGTGACCGTCCGCTCGTAGGCACCAGGCAGGCTCGCCATCGACACGTGCCGGTGGGCGTCGTAGGTCATGTACTCGTAGATCTCGTCGGTGATGACCCAGAGATCGTGCTGCTCCGCCAGGGCGCGCATGGTTTGCAGTTCGGCCTCGGTCCACACCTTGCCGCTCGGGTTGGCCGGCGTGCAGACGACGACGGCCTTCGTGCGCGGCGTGATGGCCGCGGCAAGGGCGTCGAAGTCGACGGCCCAGTCAGGTTCCAGCAGCGGGACCGCGACGGGCGTGACGCCGAAGAGCTTCAGGATGCCCGTGTGGTAGCCGTAGAACGGCTCGAAGAGGACCACCTCGTCGCCGGGGTCGCAGAGCGCCAGGACGGTGGCGGCGAACGCGCCCGTGGACCCGGCGCTGACCATCACCTCGCCGTCGTCGGTGGCCGGGATGCCGTTGTAGCGCTGTGCCTTGGCGAGGATGCCCTGCCGCAGCCGCGCGATGCCGTTGTAGGCGGTGTAGATCGACTGGTCGCCCTCGATGGCGGCGACGGCGCCGGTCTTGATCGGGTCGGGCGTCGGCAGGTCGCAGATGCCCTGCCCGAGGTTGAGGCCGTCAACGCGGCGGACGGCGGCGGTGACGGCGCGAATGTCGCTCTGGCGGAGCGCATCGGTGCGGGCGGCGAGGGGTTTCATGGGGGAAGGGGGAGTAGGGGCGTGGGGAGGAGGGGCGTGAATTCATCCGCTGCTGAAATGTCGGCACACCCTACCCTCTCCTCCCAACTCCCCCTCACCGAAGGGCACGCAACCGGCCGATTGGTCCGTTTGGGGGACGCGCGGCAAGGTTGATCGCCCGACCTTGCCGCCGCCTATCTTGCCTCGTCACCATCCGACCTGATCGTATGCGCCTCCTCGCTTTTGGCCTCCTGGCCTTGCTCGCCATGCCTGCTGCCCAGCCCGTCGATGCACAAAACGTGGACGCCCAGCCGTCTGTCGTCTCGCAGCCCGAGAGCCAGGACGGCGTCGCGCTGACGGTCTACAACCAGAACTTCGCCGTCGTGCGCGAGGTGCGGCCGATCACGCTCGCGAGCGGCATGAACCGCGTCCGCTTCGAGGGCGTCGCGGCGCAGATCGACCCGACAAGTATTTCCTTGAAGTCGCTCACCGCGCCGAACAGCCTCGTCGTGCGCGAGCAGAACTACCAGTACGACCTCATCGGCACCAACTCGGTCCTCGACGCCGCGGTCGGCCAGCCGATCCGGCTCATCCGGCGGCTCGAGGGCGGGCAGACCGTGACCGAGTCGGGCGTGCTCCTGAGCGTGCCGGGCCAGGGCCGCATCGTGCAATTGGACGACGGGCGGGTGCTCGTCAACCCCGAGGGCACCATCGAGCTGGCGTCGCTGCCGACGGGGCTCCTCAGCCGCCCGTCGCTGCTGTGGCTACTCAACGCAGGCCGCGCAGGCGAGCACCGCGCCGAGGTGTCGTACATGACCGACGGCATTAACTGGAAAGCCGACTACGTGGCGGTCGTGAACGAGGATGAGACGGAGGTCGATGTCACAGGTTGGGTGACGCTCAACAACCAGAGCGGCGCGACCTTCCGCGACGCGCGCCTGCAACTTATGGCTGGCGACGTACGCCGCGTGCAAGGCATGAACGCTCCAGTCTACGGTGCCCCGCGCATGGAAATGGCGTTTGCCGACGCAGCCCCTGCGTTCGACGAGGAAGCCTTCTTCGAGTACCACCTCTACACGCTCGACGGCACGACGACGCTCGCCGAGCGCGAGACGAAGCAGATGACCCTGCTCTCGGCCTCCGAGGTCGGCGTCCGGCGGCGGCTCATCTTCGACGGCGCGGGCACCTACTTCCCGTCGTACTCCACCCGACGTCCCGGTGCGGGCGGGGCCACGAACGAGATGAGCGCCGCCATCGTCCTGGAGATGGAGAACAGCGAGGAGAACCGCATGGGCATGCCGCTGCCGAAGGGCAAGGTGCGCGTCTACAAGGCCGACCGGACCGGCGCGCTCCAGTTCGTCGGCGAGGACCTCATCGACCACACGCCGCGCAATGAGCTCGTCCGGCTCTACATCGGCGACGCCTTCGACGTGGTCGGTACGCGGCGGCAGGTCAACGAGCGCCGCATCTCGGACCGCGTCCGCGAGGTCACCGTCGAGGTGGAAGTCCGCAACCGCAAGGAGACCGCCGCCGACGTAGCGATCGTGGAACGCCTCTACGCCGACTGGGAGATCACGCAGGCGAGCCACGAGCACACCAAGCTCGACGCCCGCACGGTGGAGTTTCCGCTGGAAGTCGGCCCCGACGAGACGGTGACGGTCCGCTACACCGCACGGATTTCGTACTGAGGCGAGGTATGAACGTAGGAGCGTGTGACCGTGTCCAGACCCGTGCTTCAACCATGTGTCATCCTGAGCGAGCATCGCGAGTCGAAGGATCTGCGGGTCAGCTTCCAAGCCTCACCCGGTGCGCTGGGGCGGACAAAGATCCTTCGACTGCGTCCGCTGCGCGGACTCCGCTCAGGATGACACAGCCAAGAGACCGAAAGCCACCTTCCTATTCTTACTTCCTTCTCTACGCTCTCGCCTTCCTCCTCGCCCTCCCCGCCTGCGCACAGGAGCCAACATTCGCTGAGACTGGACCTGCGACCCATGACCCACGACCTGCGACCTTCAAAACCGGCGCCCAGGTGCTCGTGGACAGCGCTTTTGCCGCCCTCGACGGGATGCGCGTCGGACTGGTGACCAACCACACCGCCATCGTAGACACCGCCGATGGCGGGCCAGCGCACCTCATCGACCGGCTGCACGAGGCGGACAACGTGACGCTGGCGGCGCTCTTCGGGCCGGAGCACGGGCTGCGCGGGACGGCCGAGGCGGGGGCCGCCGTTGCCGACGGGCGCGACGCCGCGACGGGCGTGCCCATCGTGAGCCTCTACGGCAGCACCAAGCGCCCACCCGCGGACGCCCTCACGGATCTTGACGTGCTCGTGTTCGACATCCAGGACATCGGCGCGCGGTTCTACACGTACATCTCCACGATGGGCGCGTCGATGCAAGCCGCGGCGGAGGCCGGCATCCCGTTCGTCGTCCTCGACCGCCCCAACCCGCTCGGCCGCCGCGCCGACGGCTTCGTCCGCGAGCCCGCATACGATTCCTTCGTGGGGGCCTTCCCGATCCCGATCCAGCACGGCCTCACCGTCGGCGAACTCGCGGCAATGATCCAGGGCGAGCGCTGGCTGCCCGGCCTCGACGGCCTCGACCTGCGCATCGTCGACATGGAGGGCTACGACCCCGAGAGCCCCGACAACGACCCCATCGCGGTCGGCTGGCCCGCTGGGCTTCCATTCGTCCCGACCTCGCCCAACATCCCCGACCTGGCCACGGCCGTCGTCTATCCGGGCACGTGCCTCTTCGAGGGCACGACGGCGAGCGAAGGACGAGGCACCGATGCCCCGTTCCTCTTGGTCGGGGCACCCTGGGTCGATGCAGGCTCGGTCGCGGACACGCTTCGTGCGCGCAACCTGGCCGGAGTGCGGTTCGAGGCGGCGACGTTCGTACCCAAAGACTTGCCAGGACGCGCCGTGAACCCGAAACACGAAGACACGGAGGTGCACGGTGTGAGGCTTGTCGTCACCGAGGGTGCAGTGGTCGAATCCGTCGCGGTGGGCATCCACGTTGTTGAGGCGATCTACCGGCAGGCCGCCCCGTCGACGCAGCGGTCGGCGCTCAAGCGCGACTGGCTCGCCAAACTTGCAGGCACGGACCAGCTTCGGCGCTCGCTGGCGGCAGGCGCGACGCCTGACGAGATCATCGCGGCGTGGGCCGACGAAGTAGCGGCGTTCGAGGCGCAGCGAAAGCCGTACCTGCGCTACTGAGCGCCGTCGCGGTTCTGGGGAGCGCTACTTGGCTGCGTTCAGGTACGCCACCAGGGCTGCGCCAATCGCCTCCATCGACGGGCTCGTTGCGCTTGCGATCGCCCGCTGGCGCGTCTCGACGGCGGAGGGGTCTTCTTCCTGCTTGCTCGTCACGAGGTCGCGGGTGACGATGTGCGTGAAGGGGGCCAGGCCCGTGCGTATGTCGATCAAAACGACCTCGACGGTGCTGTAGGCGTGGTAGCGGTCGCCGCGAAAGAATCGGAAATCGCGGTAGAGGTTGACCTCCGTCCGAACGACGAGCACCACGTCGGCCTGGGTGCGTAGCCCGGCTTCTCGGACCGTGGGGATACTCAGGGGCGACGGTGCCAGCAGCGAGGTCAGAAAGACGACCGAGTCGACACGATCGCCTTGGAGCAACGCGGCCTCCACGTCGCGCACCTGCTGCTCAGGGAGTTGCCGCTCGGTGGGCGAGTGGTACTGGTAGCCACGAGACGATCCTGCAGAGACGTCCGGCACCGCCACGCGGGCCGAGTCGGGAAGGACCAGGCGGGCCGCCAGGATGCGCTCGACCTCCTCGTCGGACAGGATTGCGCGGTCTTGGGGAAACAGCGCCCCAGTCCGATCTGCGTCGGCGTAGCGCACCCGGCTCGTCTCGCCGTAGCCTGCTCACCCAGCGTAGCGTGTGCTCGTGCATCCGATGGCCAGGATCGTCAGGCTCGCCACGAGACCGAGACGATGGCAGCGTCGGCATAGGCTCACGTGGCCGCCTCAGCCTGCGGCTCGGTGCGGGGGCGCCAGAGGATGGCGTAGACGATCTCGACGTAGCCGCCAAGCAGGAGCAGCGGCGCGAGGTAGAGCGAGAGCGGGCTGTTGACCGGGTCGTCGCTCGTGGCGTTGTCCATCAGCATGATCGCGTAGCCCGCGACGACGAGCGCGAGGCCGAGGCCGAGCAGGAGGTAGTTCTGGCGGCTGAACGCCATACGCGCCTTACGGGTCCCGGCTTGGCGGGTGGCGCGGCGTCCTGCCCTGCGCGATCGGGCGGGCGTCTCCTGCTGGGACGCTTGGGGTTTCGACTTGCGGGCCTTGGAGCCGCGCGAACGCTTGGCCATGTCTGGGCGAGGTGGATGACAGAGGCAGAAAAGATACAGCGCCGTACCGCCCCTGCAGACCCGGAGGCGGACATTTTCATCGCCTGTACGTTTTTGAGCGGCGGCACTACATCACGGCTGCGCACCAACGCGCGGGCCCCTGCACTTCGTGTTGCAGCGCGGTGGCGTGTCGGGGTGAGACGGGCCCGACTGTAGGCACCCGCGAACGTCCAACACGTCCGATTTCACGGGACTGCATCTGGACATTACGGGGGCTTGTGGCGTACTTCTTGCCTCCGCGCCCGATTCTTGCGCCACCCAGGATTGACGCGCCTGCACTGGGACGTCATCCGTCACCCGACCGCCTCCCCCCATGCGAGCCTTCCTTCGTTGTTCCCCGCTCCGGCTCTTCGTCCTCGCCCTTCTAGCGGGCCCCATCGCCGTTCCTCTTGCGGCGGCCTCCCCCCCCGTGAGCGAGGTGCTCCGCAGCCGCATCGGCGGCGAGGCGGCCCCTCACGTGCGCGTGGGCGACCAGGCGATGCCAGTCCACCCCGACCTCGCGCCGTTCTATGCGGCGCGCGACTACGCCGAGGCCTGGGTGACGCACCCGCGCGGCGGCGCGATGGCGCAGGACCTCCTCGCCACGCTCACCGAGAGCCGCCACGACGGACTACGGCCTGAGGCCTACCACCTCGCGCGCCTGGAGCCGCTCGTCGCCGCCTGGCCGCTCGACCCGAACGGGGCCGACGCCGAGCGCGCCGCCGACCTCGACCTGCTCCTCACCGACGCCTTCCTCCGCTTCGGCCACGACCTCCTCGGCCGCCGCGTCGACCCGCACGCGCTCTACGGGGACGACTGGTTCCCGACGCCCCGCAGGGAGGACCTACGCGCGCACCTCACCGAGGCCGTCGCCAGCGGCCAGGTGCGCGGCACGCTCGACCGCCTCTATCCGAGCCACCCCGCCTACTGGCGCTTACGCGACCAGCTCAAGCGGCAGCACGCCCTCGCCGACGCGATGGGCGCCTGGCCGACCATCCTCCCCATCCGCACGCTGTTGCCCGGCGAGGCCTCGACACAGATCCCTGCGCTCCGCCGCCAGCTCGTCCTCCTCGGCGACTATGACGTGGACCTCAACGACGCCGAGGCGATGGCGAGCGAGTTCTACGAGTACGAGATGCAGCCCGCCGTCGAGCGCTTCCAGGCGCGCAACGGGTTCGACGTGACAGGCCGCGTCAACCAGGCTACGCGCACGGCGCTCAACCGCCCGCCCGGCGACAACATCCCGCTCCTCGAAGCCAACCTGGAGCGCTGGCGTTGGCTGCCGTCCAACCTCGGCGCCACGCACATCATGGTCAACGCCCCGGCCTACCGCCTCCGCATCGAGGAGAACGGGCGCGAGGCCATCGCCATGAACGTGGTCGTGGGCAACCTCGGGTGGAAGACCCCGATGTTCTCGGACACGCTCACAGAGGTCATCTTCCAGCCGACGTGGGGCGTGCCTGCCTCCATCGCCGCGGACGAGACGATCCCGCGCGCCCGCCGCCGCGGCGCGAGCTACCTCACCAGCCGCGGCTACACCGTCTACGACCGCAGCACCGGCGCGCGCGTCGACCCCGCCACGGTGAACTGGAGCGAGGCCACGGCCAGCCGCTACCGCTTCGTGCAGCGGCCCAGCCGCGCCAACCCGCTCGGCGAGGTCAAATTCCGCTTCCCCAACCCGCACGGCATCTACCTGCACGACACCAACAGCCGGAGCCTCTTCAACCGCGAGGCGCGCGCTTTCAGCCACGGCTGCATCCGCCTCGCCGACCCCGGCGGGCTGGCGAAGTACCTCCTGGAGCCCTACCCCAACTGGGACGAGACCAAGGTAGACGAGGCCCTCGCCGGCGGTCCCACCACCGGCGCGACGCTCGACACGGGCATCCCGATCCACCTCGTCTACTTCACCGCCTGGGCCGGCCCCGACGGCCTTCAGGTCTACGACGACGTCTACGGCCACGACGCCACGCTCATCGCTACGCTGAACGCGCTGGACCAGCCCCTGGCGGGGCGGTAGCCCTCGCGGGAAAAAAGCACGCGAAGTGCCGCCTTCCCCCATGTTGCGCCCCAGGATGTAGAGCGGGGCCGCCCGGCTGTACCGCGTAGAGCACGTCGGCCTCGATCTGGTACGCACCACCTACTGTGACGTGCTCGCGCACGGCGGCGAGGAGGTCGAGCGCGGCGAAGCTGCTGTCGCAGACGGCCACGATGCGGCGCTCGGGCAGCCATCGCCGGAGTTGCAAGAGGCCCTGGCGCGCCCAGTCGGTGAGGCGCTTGTGGCGCAGCCCCCGCTCGTGGTGGTAGCGCTCGCTGAGGCAGAGCACGGTGAGGAAAGGCGGCGCCCAGATACGGCCTACCCAGGGGATGGGACCAGCAGCATGAAGGCGAGCCAGCGCAGGCCGCTCGCCTTGACGAAGTGGCCCCGACTGGAGAGGACCGGATCGCGGTAGATGCCCCGCGCGGCGGGATCGCCTGCGAAGCGGTGCACGAGCAAAACAAGGAGCGTGCGTGCGAGGCGGCGGGCCGACCAGGTGGCCCGATTGAGGACGCGGTGGTAGTTCTGGAAGCCAGTCGTCTGGGCGAGGCCCCTTACGCGGAGGGCGCTGGCGACCGTGCGACGTCCGGGAGCCAGGAGAGCCCCCATGACGAGGACCTGGGCGTGGCGGAAGACCGGCTTGGAGGAGGCTGGCTCAAAGGCTACCATGAGGGCGGCGAACTCGGGAGGCCTAGTGCACACTCAAGGCGTCGTCTGCGCGTTCGGCTTTGGACGTGGCAGGGTAGCTGATTCGGTCAACCACCCCTGTCCCCTCCCCCGCGTTCGCGAGGGCAGGCTCTGTCCAGGAGGGGCACTGCCTTAGCAGCTTCCGTACATGGCTTCAGATATCGCAAAAGACCGGTGGTCCATGCAAGGGGGCACAGGTCATCACTTTGCAGAGCGATGCCGGAGCTACCCGGCCCTCCCGGTTCGCGTTCACATGGACTTCGCGTTCACATGGACAAAGTCGAGCTCAGAGCCAGCCGCGTAGGCGGTAGACGGTCGTGCCGATGTATTCCTTGAGCGCTCGCGTCGTGAGTTGCAGCATCTCGGCGTCGGGCAGCAGATTCTGAATCTGCACGTCGAGGCGACGCTGACGTGTGCGTGCCCACTCGCCCTCGGTGACGACGAAGTCGGTGGGGGCCGCCTCGACGGTGAGGCCCTGCGCTTCGAAGACCCGGACCGCGCGTGGCATGTGAAAGGCCGAGGTGACCAGCACGACGTCGGTGATGCCGCGGGCGTCGAGCAGCCGCTTGGCCTCGACGGCGTTCTCGTAGGTGTTGCGCGACGTCGCTTCCGCGACCAGCACGCTGTCGGGGACGCCGGCGAAGCGGAGCAGCGCCCCCATGCTCGCGGCCTCCGGCTGCATGCCCTGCGCCCCGATCAGCCCCCCGCCGCCACTCACGACGACGAGCGGAGCCGCCCCCTCCCGCCACAGGCGTGCCGCGTAGAGCACGCGGTCGCCGCCGTCGCTCACCTCCGCGGTCAGCCGGGGTGGGTCGAGCGGCTGCGTCCCCCCTCCGAGCACCACGATAGCCCCCGCAGCTAGTGAATCGGCACGCGACGCGACGGCCTTGTCCTCGAGCGACGCCGTCAGGCCGTACGCCACGAACCGGTTGCCGCCGAGCAGCAGCGCCGCGAGCGCCAGGCCGATCCACACGCGCCCACCCTGCTTCGCCCGCCAGAACGCGACAACGAGGAGCACGCACGCCAGCCCGAGCGGGTAGACGAGTTGGGGAAGCAGTTTCGAGAGGATGAAGTCCAAGTTGAGGGTTGAGGGTTGAGGGTTGAGGGTTGAGGGTTGAGGGTTGAAAAGGTGCTGGGGGCATGGGTGTTCGTCAAGATGCCACCGCATTCCTCCCTGATTCTCCGTCTCCCCGATTCTCCGGCTCACCGCATCGCCCGCTGCCTTGCGTCGCTCTCCATCGCACCGTAGCTTACAGCACCATGAATTGCGCCGCCTCCTTCTACTCGTTTTGGTTTTGGCCGACCCGCCGGACGGTGGCGTCGCCGCGTGTGCTCATGAGATAGCCTGAGCACGACCTGCGCTGAAGCCCACCGTTCGACTGGACGGCGGGCTTTTTGCATTTCTGGACCCCCCGCGTACATCCTCCCCATGACCCTCGACCAGTTCCGCGATCTCGTCTCCGTCCGCCTCGCAGCGGGGAGCGCCCGCGTGGCCGTGCCCGTCTTCGTACGGCGCTCGGCGGACCTGCTCACGCCCGTGGCGGCCTACCTGAAGCTCCGGCAGCCTGGTACGCTGGGCTTCCTGCTGGAGAGCGTCGAGGGCGGCGAGAAGCTCGCGCGCTACTCGTTCCTCGGCGTCGGACCGCACCTCGTCCTCGAAGCCGACGGCATGAGCGTACGCCTCACCCGTCCCGCCCTCGTGGACGGGATGCACAGCGGCGATGGTGCGCCGCAGACGGAGACGCGCGCGGGCTCGGTCTACGACGTGCTCGGCGAGCTGCTCGCGGACGTGGACGAGGTCAAGATCCCCGACCTACCGCGCTTCACCGGTGGCGGCGTGGGCTACCTGGGCTACGACACCGTCCGCCTCCTCGAACGCCTCCCCGAGCCGCCGCCGGACCCGCTCGGCCTGCCCGACGCGCTCTGGGCGTTCTACGACACGCTCGTCGCCTTCGACCACGTGCGGCACCAGATGCTGCTCATCGCCACCGTCTTCGCCGACGCCGACACGGATCTCGACGACGCCTACGCGGAGGCCCAGCACCGGCTCGCGCGCCTCGAGCAGCGCCTCGCCGAGGGCCCGTCCCGCTCCGGCACCGCCGAGCCCGGCCCCGCCATCCAGCTCCGCGCCGACGCCATCGCCTCCAACTTCGCCCGCAGCGACTTCGAGGCCGCCGTCGAGACCGCGAAGCAGCACATCGTCGAGGGCGACATCTTCCAGGTCGTGCTCTCGCAGCGCTTCGCGATGCCGTTCCGCGGCGACACGTTCAACCTCTACCGCGCGCTCCGGCAGGTCAACCCCTCGCCGTATCTGTTCTACCTCGACCTGCGGAGCGCGCCCGTCGATGGACGCCCCGCGCAGGACTACGCGCTCGTCGGCTCCTCGCCCGAGGTGCTCGTACGCGTCGAGGAGGGCCGCGCCGAAGTGCTACCCATCGCCGGGACGCGCAAGCGCGGCGCGACGCCCGACGAGGACGACGCCCTCGAAACCGACCTCCTCGCCGACCCGAAGGAGCGCGCCGAGCACCTGATGCTGGTGGACCTCGGCCGCAATGACCTCGGCCGCGTCTGCGCGCCGGGCACCGTGGCCGTGGACCGCTACGCCTACGTCGAGCGCTACAGCCACGTCATGCACATCGTCTCCGCCGTGTCAGGCCTCGTCGACGAGCGCCGCACGGCGATGGACGTGCTCGGCGCGACGTTCCCGGCAGGCACCGTCTCGGGCGCGCCCAAGATCCGCGCGATGGAGATCATCGACACCCTGGAGCCCGAGAAGCGCGGCGTCTATGCGGGGGCCGTCGGCTACGCCGATTATTCCGGCAACATGGACACCTGCATCGCCATTCGCACGATGGTGGTCCAGCGCGACGGCCCGCACCACGGCACGGCCTACGTCCAGGCCGGCGCGGGCATCGTCGCCGACTCCGACCCCGCCTCCGAATACGAGGAAACCCGCAGCAAGGCCCGCGCGCTCCACCAGGCCATGCGTCTGGCGTCCGAAGGACTTTTGTGAGAGGGAGCGTAGGGAGGAAGATGTGGGGCGTATCGCTCCGACCCTCCTCCCACCCCCTACCCCCAACACCCTACACCTCATCCCCATGTACCCCTTCCTCCGACCGTTTCTCAACAAAGGCGGTGCCGGGCCGTCGCTGTCCCGCTCTGAGAGCGCCGAGCGCCTGCTCCCGCTCGTCGAGCGCCACCTCGACCTCCACAACGCCTACGAGGTCGCCATTGCGCGCCTCGACGACGCGGCGCTGGCAGAGACGCTGCGTGGCTTGCTCAAGCGGGGGCGCGTGGAGCTGGCCAAGCTCAACGAGACCGTCTACAGCCTCGGCGGCACGCCCCCGCACGGCGTCGACCGCGAGCTGTCCGACTACGACCTCGGCGCGACGGACGCCCACCGCGCCTACACGCTCGACGCCTACGAGCGGGCCTACCGCGACGCCCTCACCGACGAGATCGGCACCAACCACCAGCTCCGCACGCTGGCGATCATCGAGAACAACCGCCGCGGCAGCGAGGAGCGCCTCGACGCCCTCGCGCAGACCACCAAGCGCCTCCCGCGCCCCGCCGACCTCCCGGACGTGCCCGTCCTCCGCCCCAGCCCCGCCTCTGCGAGCTAGCCTACGGCTGCTGGCTGTCGGCTTTTCCCTTCGAGCGATGGAATCACCTGTGACCCTCGACCCTCAACCCTCTACCCTCGACCACCCCACCGTCGTCGTCTCCGGCATCCAGCCATCGGGGACGTTGCACCTGGGCAACTACTTCGGCGCGCTGCGGCAGCACATCGCGCTCGCCGAAGACACCGCCAAGCGCGACGAAGCCTACTACTTCATCGTCAACTACCATGCCCTCACGACGGTCAACGACCGCGCCGCGCTGGAGCGCTACACCTTCGATGTCGCCCTCGACTACCTCGCCCTCGGCTTCGACCCCGATAAGGCGCACCTCTTCGTCCAGAGCGACGTGCCGCAGGTGACCGAGCTTGCCTGGATCTTCCTCTGCCTGACGCCGGTGAGCCTCCTCGAAAAGGGCGTGGCGTACAAAGACAAGGTCGCGCAGGGCTTGAATGCGAACGGCGGCCTGCTGACGTATCCGATCCTCCAGGCGGCGGACATCCTCGTCTACGGCGGCTCGCTCGTCCCGGTCGGTGCGGACCAGAAGCAGAACATCGAGATCAGCCGCGACCTCGCGCAGAAGTTCAACGCCGCGTTCTGTACGGATTTGGACGGGAACGAAGACGACCCACTCTTCCCGGTGCCCGAGCCGCTGATCCTCGACGACGTGGCCGTGGTGCCGGGCGTGGACGGGCGCAAGATGTCGAAGTCCTACGGCAACACGATCGGCCTCTTCGACGAAGGCACCGCGCTCAAGAAGAAGGTCATGGCGATCGTCACCGACTCGACGCCGCTGGAGGCCCCGAAGGACCCCGACGCCGACAACGTGTTCGCGCTCCTGAAGCTCTTCGCCGACGACGCGAAGCGCGAGGAGGTCGCCGCCGCCTACCGCGCGGGTGGCTACGGCTACGGCCACGCGAAGAAGGAACTCCTCGGCCTCATCAACGCCTATTTCGCTGAGGCCCGCGAGCGCCGCAAGGACCTCGCCGAGCGCCCCGACTACGTCCGCGACGTGCTCCGCGACGGTGGCCTCGCCGGACGTGCGAAGGCCGAGGCGTTCATGGAGCGCGTGCGGGAGAGGGCTGGGCTGGTCACGACGGTGGGGAGTAGGGTGTAGGGGGTGGGGAGTATGGTAGCGTCATTCCGAGAGCTACGTGTGTACCGGCTCGCCTTCGAGGCAGCTACAGCGATCTATGAGCATTCCAAGAGGTGGCCGAAGGAAGAGCGGTATGCCTTGACGGACCAGATCCGACGGCCGTCGCGTGCCGTGTGCGCAAACATCGCCGAGGCCTGGTACAAGCGGCCCTACCCAAAGCACTTCGCCAGCAAGCTGACGGACGCCGAGGCTGAAGCCGGAGAGACCCAGGCTTGGCTCGACTTCGCGCTCAACGCCCATCTCATCGACCGCGAGCACTATGACCGACTCAACGCACAGTATGACCGTGTTCTAGGCGCGCTCGTAACGATGCGCCGGAGCGCAGCACGGTGGAATCCGAACAGCACAGTGCGCGACCCCGAAGCACCCTACGGGCTCGATGCCGACGATGAGACAGAGGACACACTCCCTCCCCCCTCCTCCCCACACCCTCTCCCTCGATGATTCTGATTCTAGACAACTACGACTCGTTCACCTACAACCTCGTCCACCTTGTGGCGCGGCACACGGACCAGTATGAGGTCGTGCGCAACGACGCGCTGACGCTGGACGAAATGCGCGAGCGGGCCTACGACGCGGTGCTGATCTCGCCGGGCCCAGGCCGCCCAGAGGACGCGGGGCTGTCGGAGCCGATCATCCGCGAACTCGGCGCCACGACACCCATTCTCGGCGTGTGCCTCGGGCACCAGGCCATCGGGCGCGTCTTCGGCGGGACAGTGACCTACGCCCCCACGCTGATGCACGGCAAGACGAGCGACGTCACCCACGACAACCAGGGCGTCTTCGCGGGCGTCGCCCAGCCCTGCACCGCGACGCGCTACCACTCGCTCGTCGTGGCTCGTGAGGGCCTGCCCGACTGCTTCGACGTCTCCGCCGAGACCGCCGACGGTACCATCATGGGCCTCCGCCACAAGGCCTTCCCCATCGAGGGCATCCAGTTCCACCCCGAGTCGGTGCTGACGACGGAGGGCCCGAAGATGATTGAGAATTGGGTCGGGATGGTTCTGGGTTCTGGGTTAACGGTTGAGGGTTCAGAGGAAGCACGATGAGCAGCTTCAACCGGTTCGAAGACATCGAAGCATGGCAACTCGGCCGCGAGTTGACTCGGCTCGTCTACCGTGCCACGAACGCAGGACCCTTCAAGCGAGACTATGCCCTGCGCGATCAGATTCGACGCGCCTGCATTTCAATCACCTCCAACATCGCCGAGGGATTCGAGCGGCAATCGCCAAGGGAGTTTGTTCGCTTTCTCCTGATTGCCAAAGCTTCAAACGCTGAGGTCCGCTCGCAGCTCTATTGTGCCCTAGACCAACACTACCTCACTCATGAGGACTTCGATGGCCTCTATCGTCTCAGCGACCGTATTGGCCGTGTCCTCAACGGCCTGATTCGCTACCTCAGATCCGTCGATAAGAAACCCTCAACCGTCAACCCTTAACCGTGAACGACGCTCAACCTTCCATCTTCAACGAGGTGCTCCGTACCGTCGCCGACGGGCAAACGCTCACCGAACTCCAGGCAGAGACGGCCATGGAAGCCATGCTCACCGGCGCGGCTTCGGAGATCGAGATCGCCGGGCTGCTGCTGGGCTTGCGGAGCCGGGGCGAGACGCTCGACGAGCTCGCGGGCTTCACGCGCGCGATGCGGCGCCACGCCGTGCAGGTCGACTCCGGCCACGACGACGCCATCGACCTCTGCGGCACCGGCGGCGACTCGATGGGCACGTTCAACATCTCGACGGCGGCGGCCTTCGTCGCGGCGGGCGCGGGCGTGCCGGTCGCGAAGCACGGCAACAAGGCGGTGTCGTCGAAGGCGGGCAGCGCCGACGTGCTCGACGCGCTCGGCGTGAACACGACGCTCCGCAAAGAGGGCGTCGAGGCGTGCCTGCGCGAGGCGGGCATCGCGTTCCTGTTCGCGCCCTACTTCCACCCCACGCTTAAGCACGTGATGCCGGTGCGACGCGCGCTCGGCGTGCGGACGTTCTTCAACATCCTCGGGCCGCTCTGCAACCCGGCGCGCGTGAAGCGGCAACTCGTGGGCGCCTTCTCCGAGGGCACCGCCCAGATGATGGCCCGCATCCTGCTGCGCCTCGGCTCGGAGCATGTGGTGGTCGTCTACGCGCACGACGGCCTCGACGAGCTCTCGACGACGAGCCCGACGACGATCTACCAGACGGGCAGCGACGCCTACGACGGCGGGATGCTGCACCAGATCGTGGAGCCCGAGCGCTTCGGCCTCGCCCGCGTGAAGGCGAGCGACCTCACCGGCGGCACGAAGGACGAGAACGCCGAGATCGTGCGCGCCATCCTCCGCGACGAGGCCGGGCCGAAGCGCGACATCGTGCTCCTCAACTCGGCCTACGCGCTCCTCGCCTCGGGCCGCTTCGACGGCTTGGAGGCTTGCCTCGCCGCCGCGAGCGACAGCATCGCCTCCGGCCGCGCCCTCGCCAAGCTCGACGCCCTCGTCGAGGTGTCGAATGATGTAGCTACCACCGCCTGACTTTTCAATCATGTCATCCTGAGCGAGCGTAGCGAGTCGAAGGATCTATGTCCACCTCTGAACTACGACCACGGCTTAAACGATAGCCCGCAGATCCTTCGGCTACGCCGTCGCGGACGGCTCCGCTCAGGATGACACTAACAACCACCGAACCCATGCGCCCCATCACCTACAGCGAGCGATTTACCAGCGGGCCTCCGCCTGCGGCGGCGCTCCACTACCGGGGCCACGCCGCCGTCTGGCGCGTCGTGCCCGCCCCCCTCGCCATACGCCGCTAGCCTCTGGCGTCGTAGGTCCCAGGTCTTAAGTCGAAGGTCCGCCCTTCCTTGACCTTCGGCCTTCGACCCTCGACCCTCGACCTCACTCCCCATGTCCATCCTCGACCGCATCGTCGCCGACACGCGCGACCTCGTCCAACGCCGCCAGGCCACCGTCCCCGCCGCTGTCCTCGAAGCGCGCCCGGCCTTCCGCGCCCCCACGCTCTCACTCGCGCGCAGCCTTCGGCGGACCGATCCCGCCGCACCGCCTGCCGTCATCGCAGAGATTAAGAAGGCCTCCCCATCGGAGGGCGTCATCCGGCCCAACTTCGACGTGCCGGGCATCGCACGGGCCTACAAGGCCGCCGGGGCCGCCGCGATCAGCGTGCTCACCGAGCCGACCCACTTCCAGGGCGCGCTCGGCAACCTCGACACGGCGCGGTTCGCGACGGACCTCCCGCTCCTGAGGAAAGACTTCATCGTCGACACCTACCAACTCATCGAGGCGCGCGCCTTCGGAGCCGACGCCGTGCTCCTGATCGCGGCGGTGCTGGACGCCGCCCAGCTACGGGACCTACACCAGGCGGCGACCGACCTCGGCCTGAGCTGCCTCGTCGAGGTCTACGAGCCCAGCGAACTCGCCAAGCTCGACCTCGACCAGATCGAGATCCTCGGCGTCAACAACCGCGACCTGCGCACCTTCGAGGTCGACATCGACCACAGCGTGCGGGTGTTGGCGCGCGTGCCCGATCACATCGTGACGGTGAGCGAGAGCGGGCTCACGAGCCCCGCCGACCTCGCCCACGTCCGACGGGGCGGCATCGACGCGGTACTCATCGGCACGGCGTTCATGCGCGCGGCGAGGCCCGGCGACGCGCTGCGGGCGCTCGTCGAGAGCACCCAGCGCCGCCTTGCTTCGCCGCTCCGGCTTGCCGTGTGAGCCGGCGGTGCCCGCCGGGCGGCACCACCGCCGAGGGCCTCGGGGACGCCTCGGGGACGAGGGGCGATGAAGACTGGGGCGCACCGGAAAAAACCTGAGGCCGGCGCGTAAGCCTCGCGCGGCTCGTGGCCTCCCCGGCTTCGCCCCCCTCGGTTTCCTGGCTTCCCGACCCGAATACCTCCATGCGTTTCCTTCTGCTTGCCCTCGCCTTGCTCCTCGTCGGCTGCGACACCACCGACTCGACCCCGGAGGTCCCGACCCCCGAAGTCCCGCTTGACACCACCGCACCGGTCATCACGCTGCTCGGCGCCAACCCGATGGCGTTGGACTTCGGCGAGGCCTACGTGGAGCCCGGTGCGACCGCCCAAGACGACACCGACGGCGACCTGAGCGCAGCGCTCAACATCGACGCCACCGACGTCGACGCGCTCACCGAGGGCAGCTACAGCGTGCGCTACAGCGTGACCGACGCGGCAGGCAACGAGGCGTCGGTGACGCGCACCGTGGCGGTCGGAGCCCCGCCCGCGCTCGGCGTGGCCTCCTACGAGGTCACCTTCGATGCCACGTGGAGCGCCGCCACGCACCCGACCGACTTTCCTTCGAACGCGCACTTCTCTCGGCTCGTCGGTGCGGCGCACCGGCCCACGGATGCCCTCTTCGAGGTCGGCGGCCTCGCCTCGGACGGCATCAAGGACATGGCCGAGCGCGGCGCCAACAGCGCGCTGCAGGCCGAGGTGGAGGCCCTCGACGGCCTCGACTTCCTCAGCGGCCCGATCCTCAACGACTCGCCTGACTCGGGCACGATGACCCTCACCGCGGACGGCGACGCAGGCCACACCGCGCTCACGCTCGTGTCGATGGTGGCACCCAGCCCCGACTGGTTCATCGGCATCGACCGGTTCACGCTCGTGGACGGCTTCGCGTGGATCGACGAGGCGAAGGTAGAGTTGGTGGTCTACGACGCCGGCACCGACGGCGGCCAGAGCTACCGCGCCGCCAACGCGGCCACGAACCCCCGCGAGGCCATCGCCGAGAGCGACCACGCCTACTTCGCCGACGACCGCCGCTTTATCGGCACGCTCACGATCCGCCGCCTGCCCTAGCACCACCTCCTCAGGCCGAGCTGTAGTGCGACGAGGGTGCACCTCTGCACACGATCACGCCTCCATCCGTGCACACACCGCGGTGGCCGCCTCGGTCACGCTGAGCCCCCTGACTCAGGACCCCGCTGAGCCCCATGTCTCCTGAGCCCCTCGACGTGCTCGCCCTCGCCGCGCACCCGGACGACGTCGAGCTGTGCGCCGGCGGGACGATGTGCGTGCTCGCGCAGCAGGGCTACCGGACGGGTATCGTCGACTTCACGCGGGGCGAACTCGGCTCGCGGGGCACGCCGGAGCTACGCCTCGACGAGGCGGCGCGCGCGGGCGAGCTCCTCGGCCTGAGCGCCCGCCACAACCTGGGCCTACCGGACGGCGACATCCAGAACACGAAGGCCAACCAGACGGCCATCGCACGCTACGTCCGGCGCTATCGCCCGAAGATCGTCCTGCTCAACGCGCCGCCGGGGCACGTCCGCCACCCCGACCACGGCGACGCCGCGCAGCTCAGCATCGACGCGCTCTTCTACAGCGGCCTCCGCAAGCTCGACACCACGGACCCTGAGACGGGTGCGGCGCAGGCGCCGTGGCGGCCTCACCACGTGCTGCACTACATGCAGTCGATCGAGTTCACGCCAACATTCGTGGTGGACGTGACCGCCGTGTGGGACCAGCGCACGGCGGCGCTCCAGGCGTTCGCCTCGCAGTTCCACAACCCCGACTACGAGGCCGCCGAGGACGAGCCGGAAACGTTCGTCTCGAACCCGGGCTTCTTCCGCTGGGTGGAGGCGCGGGCGCGGGTCTACGGCTACCGCATCGGGGCCACCTATGGCGAGCCGCTGCTCTACCGCCACGGCCCTGTCGGCGTAACCGACCTCATGCACGCCCTCGACCGCGAGCGGACGTATCGCTAGGGCGAGCGCAGGGTGACGGGTAGCGAGCGCACCACGTTTGACACCCGGCGAGGCTGAGGGCTCACTCTCAGCCGACAGCCGCTAGACGAGTTGCTGCTGGTACTGGTCGAAGAGCACCGACTGCGCTTCGAAGACCCACTGGTCCATGACGACCTGTGGGCGGAGGCCGAGCTCTTGCGCGACGCGGCGCGCCTCGGTGCGGCTCCAGCGGGCGATCTGGTCGAGCTTGGTGATGCCCAAGGCGTAGAGCTGCGCCTCGATGTCCTCGTCGATAGCGGAGATCTTCGAGAGCACGTCGGCATCGGCGGGGCGTGCGGGCGCAGCCGGCTCCGGTGCGGGCGCAGGGGGCTCTGGTGCAGGCGCAGGGGGCTCTGGTGCAGGCGCAGGGGGCTCCGGCGCAAGCCTCCCAGGCCCGGACGCAGGGAGGGCCGGTTCAGGCGTGGGGGCCACAGGCTCAGGCGTGCTGGTGAGGCTATCGAACGAGGCGAACGTGGGCAGCGGGGCCGCCATGGAGTCGCCCGACGGCACCCCGAAGTCGGCCGCGATGATCTGGGCGTCCTCGGCAGGCTGGGCGTCCTCGACCGACTGGGCCGCCTCGCTCGCAGCGAAGTCGAAGGACTGCCACTGGAGACCGTCCCCGGCTGGCTCTGCCGGAGCAGCGGGCGGCGGGGTGTGCACAGGCGGCACAGCCTCGAACGAGTCGACCGTGAAGTCCGACGCGGCCGGCGGCGGCGGGGCAGCTGGCG
The DNA here is from genome assembly GCA_039027055.1 of Bacteroidota bacterium. Lineage (GTDB taxonomy): Bacteria > Bacteroidota > Rhodothermia > Rhodothermales > Rubricoccaceae > JBCBEX01. The sequence continues at coordinate 6,796 of JBCCLD010000008.1, read as the reverse complement.
GCGGGGCAGCTGGTGGCAGGGCACTCGAGGGGGCCGCGGCCGGGCTACCTGCAGCGAGTTGGCGCGGCGCGGCCTTCTGGCCCTCGGGGAGCGCGTCGTGCGTCTTCCAGAAGGCGTCGAGGGCTCCGGCGAGTTGGTGGCGGAGCTCGTCGAGCTCCTGGTTGCGCCGGTCGATCTCGTGGTGTAGCTCGCTGCGGAGGCCGTCCACCTTGCGGTCGTTGGTTTCCAGGTGCAGCTTCACGTCGTCCATCTGCTGCGAGAGCTGCGCGTGCTGGACACGCTGCTCCTGCTGCTGCTGCTGGTAGAGTTGCTCAATGCGCTGGCGGATCTTGGTCACCTGTTCCTCCTTCTGGCGGAGGAGGTCTTTTTGCGACTGCGGCTGCGAGGCCGCGACCACCCGTTCGGACTGGCGCGCCCGGACGTAGAGGAACGCGATCACCCCGCCGAGGGCGACGGCGAGCACGATCACGGCGGTCAGGATGAGGAAGGTCGTGTTCATGGCGGGCGATAGACGAGCGCGGGAGCGCAGGGGTGACTACGAGGACAGAGTTAGGAAGCGAGCGGGCCGGCGGCGCGGCGGGTCAGGGCGGGCGGTCCTTCGACTGGGTCGACGTCGAGCAGGTCGGGCGCGAGGCCAGCGCTCTGCAGGAGCGCCTGGAGCAGCTCGCCGCGCAGCGTGGCCGTCTGCAACGTGGGCGCCGACAGCGTCACCGCCACCGGGGCCCCGCTCGCGTTGAGACGCCCCGCAAGGGTGACCGCCGCCGAGGCCAGCGCCTCGTCGATGGTGACGGACTCAGGCGTCGGATACTGCTGCTGCACGGCGTCGAGGAAGCGGTCGGTGGCGGTGTCGAGCGGGAGGTCGTCCAGGTCCGCGACCTGGTCGAGGTAGTCGGGGGCGTAGGCGATCGGAGCCACACGCGCCTGCCTGTCCGACGGCTGCGCGAGTTGCAGCCCCAGCGCCGCGAGAGCGACGAGGAGCGCCATACTCAGCGTGCCTACCAGCAACACGGCTCGGCTCGACAGCATAGGGTGGGTCGTATCGAAGCTGGGTGGGGCACTCCTGTAACCGGCTGTCGCAGGCAGGGAGCACAACGTTGGACACCGGCTCGGTGAGCAAGAGCCATTCCACTTCGACCGGCTGGTGGCGGGGGCTGCTAGAATCGCTGATTTCGTGGCCTCAGCCCCGTATCTTCGCGCCCCCGCCGGAGCCCCCACGTGAGGCTTCGTCGGCAGCCGTAGCCGGCTACCCCACCTCGCCCACCGTTCGTTAGCTACCACCTCGCTATGCGCTGCCCGGTAGGGTCTGCTCGCCGCACGACGCGGCCCGGCGCCGGGCCGCGCACGGCGCGTGGGGTCGGCGGCCCCGCGTGGATGGGCGCGCTGCTGGTCTGCACAGCCCTGCTAGGCCTCGGCTGTGGCTCCCCGAGCACGTCGTCTGGCAGCGAGCACACGGGTGGAGCGGAGCTGGTCTCGGCCACCTACGTCGGCGATGCCACGTGCGCGTCGTGCCACGGCGACATCTCGGCCCCCTACGCCGAGACCAACAAGGCGCACGCGCTCACGCGCTTCGACCCCGCGACCGCGCCGGAGCGCTTCGACGCGGACGGCCGTAGCCCCGTGGTCTACAACGCGGCGTTCGACCTCTCCTACGAGGCCTTCGTGCGCGGCGACACGCTCTACCAGCGCGAGTTCCGCCGCGACCCCGACGGCACGATCACCCACGCCCTCACCTACGCCGCGAGCCACGTCATCGGCTCTGGCCACGCGACGCGGTCCTACCTCATGACCGTCGAGACCGACGCGGGCGGCTACCTCACGGAGATGCCCCTCACCTGGTATGTCGAGCGCGAACTCTGGGCGATGAGCCCGGGCTACACCAACATCAACAACCGCTTCAGCCGCGCCATCACCGAGGAGTGCATCGCCTGCCACGCGGGCGTCCCCGACGCGACCCCGTTCTCCGTCAACCACTTCGTCGACACCGACGGCGGCATCTCGTGCGAGCGCTGCCACGGCCCCGCCTCGGCGCACGTCGCCGCGTGGCAGGACGACCCAAGCGGCCAGGCCGACGGGCCGGACCCAACCATCGTCAACCCCGCGCACCTGAGCATCGACCTCCAACTCGACGTGTGCCAGCAGTGCCACCTCGAAGGGACGACGGTCTTTCAACCGGGCGAGACGCCGCTGTCCTACCGCCCCGGCACGCCGCTGCGCGCCCACCGGACGGTCTTCGCGACGGCGAGCAGCCTCGCCGAGCCGGAGTCGTTTGGCGTGGCGTCGCACGTGGTGCGGATGCGATTGAGTGCCTGCTTCGAGGAGACGCAAGGGACGCCCGAGGCGATGACGTGCACGACGTGCCACGACCCGCACCGCCCCGAGGAGGCGCTGCCCGTCGACCACTTCAACGTGACCTGCCGCTCCTGCCACGGTGCCGAGGCCCACGAGGCGGCTTGTTCCCGCCCGGGCCTGGACGGGGACGCGCCCGACGCCCGCGTGATGGCCGCGCAGGGCGACTGCGTGAGCTGCCACCTCCAGAAAGCCGGCACGTCCGATATCCCGCACGTCACGTTCACCGACCACTGGATCCGCCGCGAGCTGCCCGAGGCACGCGCGAGCGTCGAGTCGGCGCTCTTGCGCCCGACGCGGACGACGCCGTTCCGCCTCGTGGATGTCACGGCGGCGGACCAAGGCGCCCAGATCGGCGAGGTCCCCGAAGCCGAAGCGCCGCGGCTAATTGACAGCGGCCTCGCCACCTTCCAGTTCTACGAGACGACGCACGGGCTCCCGGCCTACCTCCCGGGCATCGTGGACCGGCTGCGTCGAGGGCTGGCGCTCGGGGGCACCCACCCCGACGCGCGCGTCACCCTGGGCCGCGCCCTCGCCGCGATGGACTCCACGGAGGCCGCGCTCGCCGCCCTTCACGACGCCACCACGGCCACGCCTTCCTATGGCTGGGCGCACTTCTGGCTCGGCTACACGCTGCACGCCGTGGGGCGGTCGCAGGAGGCCCTCTCACCGCTCAGCCAGGCCATTGCGCTCGCGCCCAAGCTCGTCGAGGCCCACCTGAAGCGCGCGGAGGCCCTCAACGCTGTCGGCCGCACCGCCGAGGCTGTCGCGGCGTGGCGGGCCGGCCTGGACCTCGACCCTGAGCACCATCCCGACGGCTGGAACAACCTCGGCTTTGCGCTCCTCCAACAGAGCGACCTCGCCGGTGCCGAGGCGGCGCTCACCCACGCCGTCACGCTCGATCCGGACCTCGTCGCAGCGCGCGTCAACCTCGGCACGGCGTACCTCGTCGCCGCTCAGGAGGACCCGACGCGCATCGACGCCGCCGCGGAGCAGTTCGAGCGCGCCCTCACCGCCGACCCGGCCTACGCCCCCGCGCTGGGCAACCTCGGCGTGATCCGCGCGCAGCAAGGCCGCACCGCCGAGGCCCGCCAGCTGTTCGAGCGCCTGCTCGCCCTCAACCCCAACGACCAACGCGCCCGTGCCTACCTCCAACAACTCAACTAGGCGGTGGGCTCTGGGCGGTCGGCCATCGGCTATCGGCCATCGGCTGTCGGTCGTTGTGCTGGCGCTTCTTGTGGGGTGCGGCGGCGGCGGTGATGGGGTGGTGGTAGACCTCGACAAGTCCAACGAGGACGTGCTGCTGGGCTTCTATTTTGGCAGCTACGCCGGACCGGACGGCGGCAACCCCTTCGAGGCGGGCGTGCTCGGGCGCGACGGCGATGCGGTGACGCTGAACGTCGACGCGCTGACGGCGCCTGTCCGCGCCGCGTTCGCAGAGGTAGCCGAAGACGGGCGCATCGACTGGGACGAGGCCAAGGCGGCCTTCCAGTCGACCTATGCCGAGGCGCGCCCCTTCCCCCCCACCCTGGCCGACTTCCAGCGCGGGATCGCCTACCTCGACGATGCGGGCCGCGCCGCGCCCGGCTGGTTCTCGGTCGAGATCGACGGCGTGATGACACACGCGCGGCGACGGCTCTACGTCCCGAAGGCGGCGCTCCGGCAGGCGCTCCGCACCTACGCCAACGGCGAGCAGGTGATCTACCCCGTTGGCACGGCCCTCATCGGCGAGCACTGGCTCGACAGCGCCCGCGCCGAGGTGACCGTCAAGCAGAAGCGCGCCGACGGTTTCTGGGACTTCCTCGTCTACGACGCGGCGGGCGCGCTTGCCACGGGCACCGCGACGCCCCCGCGCGCCCTCGCGGCCCCGACGCAGTGCGTGGGCTGCCACCTCGGCACGAAGCTCTACGAGCCCGAGAAGAGCTTCCCCGCCCGCGCCCCCGACGGCCCGCACGGCCCGCGTGGGATCTACCTCGACGACGCCGTGCGCGACCACCCCGAGACGCGCGCCGTCACGGAACGCCTCGCCGAGCATCGCACGCGCTCGGACTCGGTGCTTGGCCTCTACGCCACGCTCTTCGTCGCCGACCTGCTCGCGGACCGCCGCGCCGGACGGGCGCTCGACGCGGAGGACGAGGCGGTGCTGGCTGCGTTGGGGTATTGAGGTCGCAGGTCGCAGGTCGCAGGTCGCAGGTCGCAGAAGCAAACGGGCTGGCGCGCCGGACGCAAGCGATCTCGCCTCATTCCGTTCCTTTTCTGCGCAGCGGCGCGCTCTCGGCCAGTAGCTTGGCGGCACCACCGACCTCTCTCCTGTTTCAGCGACCCCGCCTGCTGTGTCCCCGCCTGCTGTGTCCCCGTCTGCTGTGTCTCCACCTGTTTCGATCCGTGCGGCTGGGCTGGCCACCGTGCGGCTGACCAACGCCGTCTTCTTCGCGCACCACGGCGTCATGCCCGAGGAGCACCGCATCGGCGGGCGCTTCGAGGTGGATGTGGCGATGGACCTCGACGTGACCGACGCGGCGCAGCGCGACGACCTCGACCGGACGGTCAACTACGAGCGCGTCTACGAGCGCATCCGCGGCGTGATCGCAGGCGAAAAGGTCTACCTCATCGAGCGGCTGGCCTACCTGATCGCCGAGGCCGTCCTGGGCGACCACCCGCAGGTGGCGCGCGTGGAGGTGCTGGTGCGCAAGCCGAACCCGCCCGTCGGCGGCCCGTGCGACGCCGCCGAGGCCGTCTACCGCGCCGAACGCACCCCGTGATGAGCGCGGCGAAACGCGAGACGGGGAAGCGGCGAGACGAGGAAACGGCGAGACGGGGCGGCGGCACATCGGCGCAACCCGGCGCGGCGCGACACGACCCCGGTGTCTTCGGCCTACCTCGATCCGAGACCTACGACCCGCGACTCGCGACCCGCGACCCGCGACCCGCCGCCATCGCCCTCGGGGCCAACCTCGGCGACCGGATCGGGCAGCTGCGCGCGGCCGTGATCGCCCTCGACGCGCACCCGGACGTGACCGTGACGGCCCGCTCGCCCGTCTACGAGTCCGAGGCGCACACGCTCGACGGCACGGCGCAACCGGCTTACCTCAACGCCGTCGTAACGGTCGCGACAACGCTCGCCCCCGAGGCCCTGCTCGACGTGCTGCTCGCGATCGAGCACGAGGCAGGACGCACGCGGCGGTACCGCTGGGCCTCGCGCACGCTCGACCTCGACCTCGCGCTCTACGACGACCTGCACCTCGACACGGCGCGGCTCACGGTCCCCCACCCGCGCCTCACCGAGCGTCGCTTCGTGCTGCAGCCACTCGCTGACCTCGGCCCAGACCGCGTGGTGCCCCGCTGGAACGCGAGCGTCGCCGACCTGCTCGCCGCCTGCCCGGACCGCGCTACGCTCCGTCGCACGGACCTCGTCCTGTGACCCAACGAGCGCGGGCGAGGTAGCCTACGCCACCCCGCCCGCGATTGCCCAGGCGTTTGCGCCGCTTACCGGATCACCGTCACGGGCTTGGCCAGCGTGTGCGCGCCTGCCTCGAAGCGCACCACGTAGGCCCCGCTCGCGAGCGTTCGCCCGTCGAGCACCGCCTCGTGACGGCCCGCCTCAAACGTGCCCTGCGCGAGCACCGCGACGGTGCGGCCGAGCACATCGTAGAGCGTGACGGTGACCTCGGCCTCTTCCGGTAGCTCGAAGCGCACCGACGACAGCCCGGACATCGGGTTGGGGTAGGGCTCCACGAGCGCGAACACCTCCGGCAGCGGCTCCGACTCCGCGGCCTCAGCCAGGGCGGCTTCCTCCTCAGCGAGGGCTGCCTTCCGAGCAGAGTCGGCGGCAAGCATCCGCGCCCATTCCGCATTGTCCGTCACGCCCCAGATCGGGCCGCCCACGCTCGGCGCGTAGAGCGACGGGATGTTCGTCGGCCCCGCGACCATCGGGCCGCCCTGCTTCTCGAACGTGAACCGGTCCTCCGCGTCGATGCCGTCCGGGAACGTGCCGAGCCGCGCGATCACGGTGTAGGTCCCTGCCGCGTCACCTGGGCCGACGATCGCCTCGAAGCGACGGTCTACCGTCTGACCCGCGCCGAGCCGCACCGTCTGCGGGCCGAAGAGTTGGCCCGCGTCGTCGCCGGGGCCTTGCAGCAGCACCCACGTCTCCTGCTCTAACGGCGAGGCGGTGGTGTTGCTCGCCGTGCCGGTGAACCACACGCTGCCGCCCGTGCTCGGCACCGTGATCGGGGCCACGTCGTCGGGCGTGAGCAGCACGATCAGGTCGGGCGGGTCGAGCGTGAGGGTGACGAGGTTATTGGTGAAGTCGTCCTCGCCGCCCTGGACGGTGAGGTCCTGCCCGCGCAGCTTGATCGTCGCGCCTTCCTCCGCATCGGTGAAGGTGAAGACGACGGAGCCGGCCTCGCCGGGCGCAAGCGGTCCGACGACGATCTGCTTCTCGGCGACG
>JBCCLD010000007.1:0-30024 GCA_039027055.1 Bacteroidota bacterium | reverse complement strand
TGTCCCGAAGGAGCAGGTCCTCGTGCTCCTCTTCGACGAGTTCAAGGCCGACAACCCCGGCACGGTGCGCCGCGTGTTCGAGCACCTCGGCGTCGATGCCGGCTTCGCACCGGAGTTTGAGCAGCACAACACCGGCGGCAAGGTCGTCACGTCGCGGCGGGCGCAGGGGCTCGTGCACAAGCTGGAGCATGGGGCCGGGCCGTTTGCCGCAGTGAAAGCGGTGGCGAAAGCCGTGTTGCCGAAGTCGGTGCGCAAGCGGATGGTGAAGGGAGCCTACCAGAAAGTGGTGCTCCGCGACGCCGAGCGGCTCGACGATGGGCTTGTGACGCGGCTGAAGCGCGACGTCAAGCCGGACGTGGAGGCCTTCGCCGCGCTCACCGGCCTCGACGCTGTGCAGCGCTGGGGCTACGACCGGGTGTGACGATGGCTACGCGTGTCGATGTCGTCCTGAGCTGTGCTGCGAAACCGTTTCAACGCGGTGGGCTGAGCCAGCACCTGGCGCAGCTCATCACCGCCGAGCGCGCGGCCGGGCATAGCGTCCGCTACTTCGCCTCGGCTGTGCCCGACGGCGACGCCGAGGGCCACGCCGTCGCGGTGCCCTACGAGCGGGCGCTCTACCGCTACACGCCGCTGCGCTTCAACCGGCGGCTGCGCGACTACGTCGGCGGCGACCTCTTCGACCGCGGCGTGGCGCGTGCGATGCCGCCGACCGAGCGGTTCGTCGGCTTCGTGGGCAAGGCACTCCGCTCGATGCAGGCGGCGAAGGCGCACGGGGCCGAGACGCACCTGCACGCGGCCAACTCGCACGTCGACAACCTCAGGGCGCGTCACGCCGAGGCGCACGCGCGCTACGGCTTCGACCACTCCTGGCTCGGCGAGGCGCAGCGCAAGAAGACGCTCCGCGAATACGCCGAGGCTGACGTAATCTGGGTCGCGTCGGATTATTCCTGGCGCTCGTTCACCGAGCGCGGCTTTCCCGCGTCGAAGCTGCGCCGCGTCGTCCTCGAAACCGACCCGCGCTACCAGCCGCCCACCGAGCGGCTCGACGACGGCGTCTTCCGCGTGACCTACTGCGGCAGCGTGAACGTCGGCAAAGGCGTGCCGCTGCTCATCGAGGCGTTCCGCGCGCTGCCCGTCGAGCGTGCCGAGCTGATCCTGATCGGTGGTCCCGCCACACGCGGGATGCGGCAGTACCTCGACCAGCAGATCGCCGCCGACCCGCGCATCCGCCTCGCGCCGGGCGACCCGCTCCCGCACCTCCACCGCGCCGACGCGCACGTGCACCCGACCTACGAGGACGGCTGGGCCTACGCGCCCGCCGAAGCGCTCGCCTGCGGCGTCCCGACCATCGTTACCGAGGACACCGGCATGGCCGAGATCGTCCGCGACGGCGAGAACGGCTACGTCGTGCCCACCGGCAGCGTCGATGCCCTCGTGGATCGCCTCCAGAACTTGCACACGTCTCCGCTCGCCGCGACGCACCGGTTGGACCAGGAAATCGAGGAAGACGCGAGATGACGGCGCACGACCGTATTGCGTGTTGCGTATTGCGTATTAGGCTGCCTGAACACGTAACACGCAGCACGCAACACATCCTCTGGCTTGAAGCATCGACAACCTCAAGGGTGCGATGATCATTGGCCACTACGTCGCGCACTGGTCGAAGGGCGGGCTGGAGAACTACGTCCGCCGCCTGGCCAGCACGCACGTGGAGGCCGGGCACACGGTGCGGATGCTGAAGCTCTCGGGCACGCCGGGCATCGACGGGGCAGGGGAGGTGGCGGTGGCGGACGATGGTCCGGCCCTCGCGGCGGCCGCTCAGGGTCTCGACGTGCTGCACCTCCACTACGCCGTGGCACCCGAGGTCTACGACGTCGTGCCCGGCATCCGCACGCTCCACGTCCACACGTCGTACTGCCCCTCGGGCAAGAAATTCCTCGCGCGCGCCGGGCGGCCCTGCGACCGGCCGTACAACCGGCTGACTTGCCTCGCCAGCCACGTCACGCAGCGATGCGGCTCGCTGAAGCGCGCCAACCTACGCCGCCTCTTCGGGCAGACGCGCCACGACTACGACGCGCGCGACCGCGCCTACTGGCACGCCATCAGCACCTTCCAAGTCGACTGGCTGCGGCGCACGGGCTATCCCGAGGCCCGCACCCGGCTCATCCTCCACGCCGGTCCTGCGCCGCGCGACGTGACGCCGCCGCCCGCCGAGGGACTTCCGCGCTTCGCCTTCGTGGGACGCCTCAGCAAGGTGAAGGGGGCGGACTGGCTCCTGCGCGCCCTTGCCCACACGACGGCTCCGCTGCACCTCGATGTCGTGGGCGATGGCGAACTCTCGGGAGTGCTCCCGACGCTGGCCGAGGAACTGGGCATCACGGACCGGGTCACGTTCCACGGCTGGGTCGAGCCGGGTGATGTGGCAGGCATCGTGGCGCAGGCCCGCGCGGTGCTGGGACCGTCGCTGTGGCCCGAGCCGGCGGGGCTGACAGCGCTCGAAGCCGGAGCCAACGGGCGCGCGTTCGTCGCGAGCGCCGCCGGCGGGTTCCTCGATTCCGTCGCGGATGGCGAAACGGGCCTCCTCGTTCCCCCAGGGGATGACGCAGCGCTTGCCTCGGCGCTCGATCAACTCGCAAACGACTACGATTTCGCGGTTCGGCTCGGAAAAGCAGGGCGGGAGCGTGTCGCGCACGGTTTTCGCTGGAGCGAGCACGTCGCGGCGATAGACGCGCTGTACGCTGAGGCTGTCGAGCATCACCATGCCGACGTAAATCGGTAGAATCGAGCCTGTCAGGTTACGTTTTTACCTCTTGTCTCGGTGCACCCAGCACGCTTTGGCGCGGCGGCAATAACGCGCAAGGGGTGGAAACAGAGGTTTCCGCGCCGAAATGCTATATATTTGGGCGCCGGTCCTTCAAGTATCGCTCGAAGGGCAAAAAACCGGCACGGTGTTCGTAAGCGGTCCGGTCGTGCCTACTGAAGAGCATGGCGACGCCCGGTCCGCACTCTGGCCGCTCGTCCACCCAGCAAACGGGACCATGTTCTGCAAGCTCACTGCCCACCTTCCTTCCTTGCGTTCCCTGATCTTGCTCGCGCTCGCCGCGTTCGCGGCACTGCCGGCCCTCAGCGCCGACATCCAGCGGGTCTCCATCACCGAGCGCTCCGACGGACAAGGCTACGTGGTGCGCCTGCACGCGGTGGGAGTTCTTTCCCAGTTTGAAGTACGTCAGGTCGCCCCCGAATTGGTCGAGCTCGTCGTGCAGGACGCGCACCTCGTTGAGGGCGTCCAACTCGATGAAGCCAGCGGGATCGTGCAAGATTACTCTGCGCGCAACCGCGACGGCAGCGTGGTGCTCAGCTTCCAGCTGTCGGTGCCCGCTGCAGCCACGCCCTATCCGGACCGCGACACCGATGACCTGCTGCTCGGCCTTGCCTACACCGAACCGGTTGCCACGACCTCGACCAGTCCCTTCTTCGCAGAAGAGACCGGCGAGAACTGGCGCCTCGACTGTGTGGTGATCGACGCGGGGCACGGCGGGCACGACCCCGGCACCCACGGCCACGGCATCCGCGAGAAGGATGTCACGCTTTCGGTTGCCCTCAAGGTCGGCCAGTATGTCGAGGAGCGCCTCGGCATGAACGTCGTCTACACCCGCACCACCGACCGCTTCGTGGAACTCCACGAGCGCGGCCGGATTGCCAACGAGCAGTGCGGCAAGCTCTTCGTCTCGATCCATGCCAACGCAGCGGGCAGCGCCCGCGCCCGCGGCACGGAGACGTTTTTCATCGGCCAACACAAAGCCGATGATGCCCGCGAGGTCATGGAACGCGAGAACAGCGTGGTCGACCTCGAAGCGGACCAGTCGCACTACGAGGGCCTCGGTGATATGTCGATCGTCCTCCAGTCGATGGCGTCGAGTGCCTACCAGACCGAGAGCGAGCATCTCGCTGCGCTGATCGAAGGGCAGTTCTCCGAGCGCGCCCGGCGCAGGAGCCGCGGCGTCAAGCAGGCGGGCTTCCTCGTCCTCTGGCGCGCCTCGATGCCCGCCGTCCTCGTCGAGCTTGGCTTCCTGAGCAACCGCAACGAAGCGCGCTTCCTCGCCTCCGACGAGGGGCAAGACTTGCTCGCCAGCGGTATCTACCGCGCCATCCGCGACTACAAGGAGCGCTACGAAGCAGGTCTCGGCCTCGACCCGACCGCGCCCAACCACGTCGCCGCCCGCGACTGAGTTCGCCCGCAACCAAGCCTCCGCGCTTCCGACCTGACGTTCTTTCCGATTCTCGCGCCCCGTAAGGCGCGACCCGGTTGTCCCCGGCCCGTAAGCCAGGGACAAGCAACAGGCCCGAGAGGGTCTGGCCTCAGCAGTCACTGATGGTGGTACATGAATGTGACTGCTGTATGGTGGGTGAGTGAATGCCGGGAGGTGGTCTCTTCGTCGAAACCCTCCATCGACCAAGGACCCCTCCCGGTATTTTTTTGGTGTCGCGGTTTGGCGGTGAAGCAGTGCAGCGGTGATGCAACCCGCGTGGATAGAAGGCATGCAGAACGTGAGTAGCTGCATGGAGTGACCGCGACAGAAAACACGGAGGTGTACCTTCTGGGGTCACTGCGACACCGCAACTCACTGCGACACCGCACCACTGCCGCACCGCACCACTCCGCCGATGACCCTCGCCGAGGCTGTCCGCACCGTCCCCGACTTCCCGAAGCCGGGCATCCAGTTCAAAGACATCACGCCGATCCTGGCAGACCCGGCGCTGCTCGTCCGCGCGGTCGACAAGCTCGTTGCGCCGTTTGCCGGGCAGGGCATCACGCACGTCGTCGGGATCGAGTCGCGGGGGTTCATCCTCGGGGCGATGATGGCCGACCGGCTCGGGGCAGGCTTCGTGCCCGTGCGCAAGCCCGGTAAGCTGCCCGGCGCGACGGCCCGCGAGTCCTACGCGCTCGAATACGGCTCCGACGCGCTCGACATCCACCTCGACGCCTTCGCAGCCACGATCGACGCGGGCGAGGGCGCGCGGGTGCTCGTCCACGACGACGTGATCGCCACGGGCGGGACCGCCGCTGCGACGGCGCGGCTCGTAGAACGGGCTGGCGGCACGCTCGCAGGCTTCGCGTTCCTCGTCGAACTCGACTTCCTGGGCGGGCGGAGCAAGCTGCCCGACGGCGCGCCCGTCCACGCTATTTTGCACTACGACTGATTCCAGCCCCGTGTGACGCCCTTGACGCGTCGTGCGGCTGTCTGAACACTTCTTCTCTGCACCTCCTGACCCCGCACCATGACCCCGCTCCGCCGCTCCGCGCTGCTCCGCATCGTCCTCCTGCTCGTCGCGCTTCCCCTATTTGTTCTCGGCTGCGATACGGCCGAGGATATGATGTTTCAAGACGACACCGTCTTCGTGGACGAGGCGATCGAAATCCAATTCGATTTTGACGCGGGCGATTTCAACGCCAACGGAGAGGCGACGGCTCAGGGAAATTCTTCGCCCTCCATCGACCTACTACTGGCAGGGTCCGGGTTTGACCGGGGCGATATCGTGTCGATCAGCGGCCTGCCGGGGAGTGGAGAGCTTCTGATCATCGACCCTCCGCTGGCCGTAATCGACGAGATAAACCGAGTTGAGTTGCGCCTCGGCGGTTTGCTTGCCGGTACTGCGCAGGTGACCATGATGGATGACGATGAGGACCTCACCGTGGCCACCACCGACCTGACCCCGCTCAGCAATGCACCAGGCTTCGACACCTCGCTGAACGTCGTGCTCTCCGACCCGGGAGCTCCGCAGGACTACACGCTCGAAGCACGCATCACGCTCCGGTTCGAGGTGCAGCCCTAGCGCTCACACTGCGCTCGGCTCTACTTCACCGCGATGCAGGCGATCTCTACGCAGGCCCCGCGCGGGAGCATGCCGACTTCGATGGCCTCGCGGGCGGGCGGCGCGGCGCTGAAGTAGCGTGCGTAGACCTCGTTGACGCGGGCGTAGTCGTTCATGTCGCGCAGGTAGACCGTGCACTGGACCACGTGCCGGAAGTCCATGCCCGCCTCGCGGAGCACGGCCCCGAGGTTGTCGAGCACCTGCGTCGTCTCCTCCTCGATGTCGCTGTTGACCATCGCACCGGTCTGAGGGTGCAGGGCGATCTGGCCGGAGCAGTAGAGCGTGCCGCCCGCGAGCACGGCCTGGCTGTACGGGCCGATGGCAGCGGGGGCATCCTTGCACTTGATGCGGTCGCGACGGGAGGGCGGGGCGATGGCCATGGCGGCGGGGTGGTTTGGGTGATCGCAAACGCCCGACGCTACGCCGGTTCGCAGCCGCCCCCAAGCGAAAAAAAGGGGAAGGGGTATGCGCCGCACTGCGGCAAGGGAACGCTTCGCGGTGTGGACGTATGGACGTGTGCAGGTATGAACGAATTCCGCGTTCACACGTCCATACCTCCACACCGTCACACATCGTCTTGTTTCTGTGTCACAAGTGACTCCGATGCCTCAGACCTCCACCAAGCCCCGAGTCCTCGTCGCCATGAGCGGCGGCGTGGACTCGTCCGTCACGGCGGCGCTGCTCGCCGAGGAGGGCTACGAGGTCGTGGGCATCACGATGAAGACGTGGGACTTCGCCACGACGGGCGGCAAGGCGGAGGCACGGGCGCGTGAGAGGGCGGCTCGGGCGGCCAACAAGGCGTCGGGCAAGGAGGTCGGCTGCTGCTCGCTGGAGTCGATGAACGACGCGCGCTCGGTGGCACTCAAGCGTGGCTTCCACCACTTCGTCGTCGACATCCGCTCGGAGTTCGGCAGCTGGGTGATCGACCGCTTCACGTCGGACTACCTCGCCGGGCGCACGCCCAACCCGTGCGTGCTCTGCAACACCCACATCAAGTGGGCCGCGCTCCTGCGCCGCGCCGACGACCTCGGCTGCGACTTCATCGCCACCGGGCACTATGCCCGTGTGAGCCAGGATTCCGACACCGGGCGCTACGTCATCCAGCGCGGCCTCGACACCAACAAGGACCAGAGCTACGCCCTCTGGGGCCTCCCGCAGGCACACCTCGCGCGCTCGATCTTCCCGCTCGGGCACTACACCAAGCCACAGATCCGCCAGATGGCCGCTGACTTCGGCCTCACCGAGGTCGCGGGCAAGCCCGACTCCTACGAGATCTGCTTCATCCCCGACAACGACTACCGCGGCTTCCTCAAGCGCCGCGTGGATGGCCTCGCCGACGACGTCGCAGGCGGATCGTTTGTCCTCGAAGCGACCGGCGAGGTCGTCGGCACGCACCAGGGCTTCCCATTCTACACCGTCGGGCAGCGGCGCGGCCTCCACCTCGCGCTCGGCGAGCCGGTCTACGTCACCCGCATCGACGCGGCGACCAACACGGTCTTTGTCGGACCCCGCGAGGCGCTCGCGGGGCGCACGCTCACGGCGCGGCAGCTCAACTTCGTAAAGCTCCCCGACCTCCGAGGCGAGCGCCGCGCCTGGGGCAAGATTCGCTACAAGGATGCCGGAGCTCCTTGTCTCGTCCGGCAGACCGGCGACGACACGCTGGAGGTCGTCTTCGAGGAGCCGCGCGACGCGATCACGCCGGGCCAGTCGCTCGTGCTCTACGACGTCCACGGCGACGGCTCGCCCAGCGGCGTTGTCGCGGGAGACGACGTGCTCGCGGGTGGCTGGATCGACACCGTCGGCGAAGCTGCGCAGGCTAGCAGCAACTTCCTGGCGCTGCCGGTGGTGGGGTAGGGGATCTGCGGAATTGCTTGGTGCGCCGAACATTCTGGCCGAGCCGCTGTAGAGAACCACGCACTTCTCTTGCGCTCTACCTCTCTCCGTGCCTCGTTTGCCTCGGCTCCGGTCGTGCCCACCTGCCTGGGTGCTCGCTCTTCTGCTTCTACTAGGGGCAGGCTGCTCGTTCGCTCCCGCCACGCGTGCGCCCGAGCCGGTCGCCGCCCTGCCGGATACCTTTGCGCAAGCTGGCCCCGCGGTGGCCGAGTCGCTTGCTGTCTACGATCCGCAGGCGTGGTGGACGGGCTTCGAGGACCCCGTTCTCAACCGCCTCGTCGACTCGACGCTCACGGGCAACCTCGACCTCGCCGAGGCCGTGGCGCGCGTGGACCAAGCGGCGGCGCAGGCGCGGGTCGCCCGGGCTGCGCTTGTTCCGAGTCTCAGCGGTAGCGGCAGCGCGTCCTACCAAAACCAGTCGGCGTCGAACAACCAGTTCAGCGCGTTCCAGGGCGGGGACGCTCCATCGGACACGAGCGGAGCGACCGTAGGCGGCGCGGCCCCCGACCGCCTCGAATTCGAGCAGTACTCGGCGGCCCTCGCGGCGTCGTATGAGCTCGACTTCTGGGGCCGTGTCCGCAACGAGACGCGGGCCGCCTACGCGAGCGCTGCCGCGACGGCCGCCGACCTCCAGACAGCCCGTCTCAGCGTGATCGCGGGCGTTGTCTCGACCTACTTCGAGGTGGTCGACCTCCGCCAGCGCATCGTCCTCACGCTCGCCACCGTGGACCTGCTCGCCGAGCGCGTCGACCTGACGGAGGAGCGCTACACGCGCGGCCTCGTCGGCTCGTTCGAGCTCTACCGCATCCTCCAGGACTACCGCACGACGCAGGCCAGCCTCCCCGTCCTCGAAGCCGACCTCACCGATGCCGAGGGACGCCTCGCCGTGCTTGTGGGGCGCTATGCCGGCCGCCTCGGCCCTCTCCTCCCTGACACCCTCGCCCCAGCGCTCGCGCTCGACACGGTTCCAGCAGGGCAGCCCGCCGACCTGCTCCTCCAGCGCCCCGATGTCCGCGCGGCGGCGTACCGCTTCGAGTCGGCGCGCTACACCGTCGGGGCGCGCAAGGCGGAGCTGCTGCCGTCGGTGTCGCTCACGGGCCAGCTTGGCGTCCAGGGCCTCCAACCAGACGACCTCACGGACCTCGACAACTGGTTTTCTAGCCTCACGGCCAACCTCACGGTGCCGCTCTTCCAAGGGGGGCGGCTACGGGCCAACGTGAGCGCCGCCGAGGCCGCCTATGCCCAGCAGGCTGCCGCCTACGGGCGCACCGTGCTGACTGCGTTCCAGGAGGTCGAGAGCGCCCTCGAACGCTACGAGGAGGAGCGCCAGCGCCTCGACTTCCTCCGCGACCAGCTCACCGACGCACGCGCACAAGACGAGGTCCAGACGGTGCGCTTCGAGCAGGGCATCGGCGACTACACCGCCGTCCTCGACGCGCAGCGCAACCGCCTCCAGGTGTTGACGAGCCTCTCGAGCGCGCGCCGCTCCGTCGCGCTGGCCCGCCTCGGGGTCTACCGCGCCCTCGGCGGCACCTGGGTGGCTGAGCCGCCCGAGCCTGCCGTAGAGCTGGTCGATGCGCCGGTGGCGCTGCCGAACGACTGAGCTGCCCCACGAACGCCGACGCGCTACCACGCCTCACCCACCACGAGTCGCCATGTCCACCCTCAAATCTCTTCTCATCGCGGGCGGCATCCTGGTGCTCGGTGTGCTCATCGCCGCCGTGCTTGTGAGCCGGCGCGCGGAGCCGCCGAAGCAGCCGCCGCCGCCCCAGACACCGCTCGTGCAGACGACGGAGATCGCTCTGGGCGGCGGTACGCTGGCAGTGGGCGGGAGCGGGACGGTGCGGCCCCGCGCCGAGGTCGCGCTCGCGCCGCAGATCGCCGGGCGCGTCGTCTACGTGGCCCCCGCGCTCGTGAGCGGTGGGCGCGTGCGTCAGGGTGAGACGCTCGTCCGCATCGACCCCGCCGACTACGAGAACCGCGTCCAGCAAGCGCAGGCCGACGTCGAGCAGCAGCGGGTCACCGTCCGCCAGGCCGAGGAGGAGAGCCGCGTGGCGCGCGCCGAGTACGACCGCTTCCAGGCCCGCCAGCAGCGCCGCGCCGCCGACCCCTACGCCGGCATCGACGGCGACGACTACGCCGCCCGCATCGTCGCGTCGGAGGCGACGACCGGCCCCGCGGACCCACCGCCCGGAGGCGAGGCTTCGTCGTCCGCTGAGGCCCCGCCGGATTCCGCGCGGCTGGCGCTCGTCTTCCGCGAGCCGCAGCGGCAAGCCGCCGAGGCCGCGCTGGGCCGCGCCGAGGCCGCCCTCGCCGATGCCCGCCTCGCGCTGGGCCGGACGAGCCTCACGGCACCATTCGCCGCCGTGGTGCGCTCCGAGACGGTCGATCGCGGCTCGTACGTCGCGCCGGGCCAGGCGCTCGCCCAACTCTACGCCTCCGACGTGTTCGAGGTCGTCGTGCCGCTCTCGCAGGACGACGCGGCGCTCCTGCCCGGGCTCTTCCAGTTGCGGGCAGGCGTGGCCGACCGTCGTATCCCGGCGCGCGTCGTGGCCACCTACGGCGAGGTGCGCTACGCCTGGGACGGCTACGTCGACCGCGCCGAGTCGGCCCTCGACGAGACGACGCGTACTATCAACGCCGTCGTCCGCGTGCCCGCGCCATTCCGCGGCGGTGAGCGCCTAGACGGGGCGACGGCAGGCAGCAGCGCGCCGCCGCTCCTGGTCGGCTCGTTCGTGGACGTGCAGTTCCAGGGGGCCGAGGTCGAGGCCTACGCCGTCGTCCCGCGCCGCTCGCTCCGGCGGGGCAACGAGGTGTGGGTGATCGAGCAGGATAGCCTGCTGCGCATCGTGCCGGTGCGGGTGCTCCAGCAGACCGACAGCGACGTGTTCGTGGTCGCCGACCGCCTCGTGCCCGGGCAGCCCATCGTCACGAGCGACCTCCAGGCCGTCACCGACGGCATGGCCGTCCGCCTCGCCTCCGCCGCCCGCCAGGACGCCCAGACGCAGGGCGACGCCTCGGCGCAAGAATGAATTGGCGGGGGTAGGGAGGAGAGGGTAGGGCGTGGTTGACGCTTCCGCACCCCCCACTCCCTCCCCCCGACTCCCGACACCCCATCCTCATGTCCGACTCCCACATCCCGCGCTACAGCGACGAGCAGATCGAGGCCTACGAGGCGGAGGCGCGCGCGGCCACGGGGCCGATTGCCTACATGGCCCGCAACGGCGTCGCGGCCAACCTGCTCATGCTCGCCATCATCGCGCTCGGCGTCTTCGCGGGGCGCAGCATCGTGCAGGAGGTCTTCCCCGAGTTCTCCCTCGACTCGATCCAGACGACGGTGATCTACCCCGGCGCGACGCCCGAGGAGGTCGAGGAGTCGATCGTGCAGAAGATCGAGGAGGCCATCGAGGCCGTCGAGGGCATCAAGGAGATCCGGGGCACCGCCGCCGAGGGCTTCGGCGTCGTCACGGCGGAGCTCAAGCTCGGCACCGACGTCAGCGAGGTGCTCGACGAGATCAAGTCCGAGGTCGACCAGATCACGACGTTCCCCGTCCAGGCCGAGGAGCCCGCCGTGCGCGAGCTCACCAACCGGCAGTCGGTCATCCGCCTCGCCATCTACGGCGACGCCTCCGAGCGGACGCTCAAGGAGCTCGCCTACCGCGCCGAGGACGAGCTCGCCCAGCTCGACGTCGTCTCGTTTGTCCAGGCGTCGTCAATCCGCGACTACGAGATCTCGATCGAGGTGCCGCAGGCGCAACTGCGCGCCTACGGGCTGAGCCTCCCGCAGATCGCCCGCACGGTCGCCGCGAGCAGCCTCGACCTCCCCGCCGGCACCATCGACACGCGCGACCAGACGGTGCGCGTCCGCACGCTCGGCCAGAACTACACCCAGCAGGACTTCGAGGACATCGTCCTCGTGAGCCGCCCCAACGGGACCGTGCTGCGGCTCGGGCAGGTCGCCACCGTACGCGACGCCTTCCAGGACGCTGACCTCATCACGCGCTACAACGGCCAGCCCGCCGCCTTCGTCGAGGTCTTCCGCACGTCCGACGAGCGCGTCCTCGAAATTGCCGAGGCCGTCAACGCCTACCTCGAAACGGACCTCCGCCCCGCACTCCCGGCGGGCGTCGAGATGGAGGTCTGGGACGACAACTCGACCGTCCTGCAGGACCGCCTGAGCCTGCTGCTGAAGAACGCCGGGATCGGCCTCACGCTCGTGCTGCTCGCGCTCACGCTGTTCCTCAACCTACGCCTCGCCTTCTGGACGGCGGTGGGCATCGGCGTCTCGTTCGTGGGGACGCTCTTCGTGATGTACCTGCTTGGCATCTCGATCAACCTGCTCTCGCTCTTCGGCTTCATCCTCGCCATCGGCATCGTCGTGGACGACGCGATCGTGGTGGGGGAGAACATCTTCGCGGAGCGCGAGAAGGGGCTCTCGGGGATGACCGCCGCGATCCGGGGCGCGCGGCGGATCGTGGTCCCGGTCACGTTCGCGGTCCTCACGACCGTGGCGGCGTTCTCGCCGCTCCTGTTCGTGCCGGGGACGCTCGGCAAGATCCTCGGCGCGATCCCCGTGGTGGTGATCTCGGTGCTCGCGCTCTCGCTCATCGAGTCGCTCTTCGTGCTCCCGCATCACCTCTCGAACCTTCCCGACCCCAACACGCCGGCGACGAATCCGGTGGCCCGCTTCTTCGAGCGGCTGCGCACTGGCACCGACCGGCTGCTGCGGCGCTTCATCAACGGCCCGCTCGATCGGGCGCTGCAGCTAGCCACGGACGCCCCGGTCGTCATCATCGCGGGGGCCGTCGCGGTTTTGATCGTCGCGTTCTCGCTCATCCCGGCGGGCCTTCTCAAGGTGCAGTTCTTCCCGGCCGTCGAGGGCGACGTGGTGATCGCGAGCCTGGAGATGCCAGTCGGGACGACCATCGAGGAGACGGAGGCGGTGGCGCTGCGCATCGAGGAGGCCGGGCGACGCGTGGCCGAGCGCCTAGAGGCCGACCGCGCGGACGACGCCCCGCCGCTCTTTGAGGCGCTCTACACCTCCGTGGGCGAGGGGCCGCAGGACGGCGGGCCGGGCGGACAGACCAGCTCCACGCCTCAGTCGAACCTCGCCACGATCAACCTGCGGTTGCTCACCGCCGAGGAGCGTGACATCTCGGCCGTCCGCTTCGAGCAGCTCTGGCGCGACGAGGTCGGCTCGCTCCCCGAGGCCCGCTCGTTCACGATCTCGTCGAACCTGCTGTCGGTGGGCGACCCCGTGGCCGTCGAGCTCTCGCACCCCGACGCGGCGACGCTCGACCAGATCTCCGCGCGCGTCCAGGGCGAGCTCGCGCAGTTCTCTGGCGTGTTCGACATCCAGAGCGACGCCGACGCAGGGCTCCAGGAGGTGCAGGTGCGGCTCAAGCCCGCCGCGCGCACGCTCGGGCTCACGCTCCAGGACGTGGCCGGGCAGGTCCGCGCGGCGTTCTTCGGTGACGAGGCGCTGCGCGTCCAGCGCGGCCAGGAGGACGTCCGCGTCTATGTCCGCCTCCCCGAGGACGAGCGTGACGCCATCTCCGACGTGGAGCAGTACCGCATCCAGGTGCCCGAGCAGAATGGGCGGCCCGGCGGCCAGGTGCCGCTGCGCGAAGTCGCCGAGGCCAGCTTCGGCATGGCCCCCTCGTCGATCAACCGCAAGGACGGGCGGCGCGTCGTGACCGTCACCGCCGACGTCAACGCCGCCATCGTGACGGGCCAGGAAGTCACGGCGCAGCTGCGCGGCCAGATCCTCCCGGCGGTCCAGCGCGACTACCCGCAGCTGGTCTTCGACTTCGGCGGCGAGCAGCAGGAGCAGGCCGAGTCTGGCGCGGCGCTCGGGCGCGGCTTCGGGCTAGCGCTGCTGGTCATCTTCGCGCTCATCGCGATCCCATTCCGCAGCTACATCCAGCCGCTCGTCATCATGGCGGCGATCCCGTTCGGCATCATCGGCGCGTTCCTCGGGCACCTCTTCCTCGGCATCTCGGTGGGCATCCTGAGCCTCTTCGGCATCATCGGCCTCTCCGGCGTCGTCGTCAACGACTCGCTCGTCATGATCGACTTCATCAACGAGCGAAGGCGCAACGGCGCCGAGATGCGCGAGGCGATCATCGAGGGCGCGAAGGAGCGCTTCCGCCCGATCCTGCTCACGACGGTGACGACGTTCCTCGGCGTCGCCCCGATCACGTTCGAGCAGAGCCTCCAGGCGCAGTTCCTCATCCCGATGGCCGCGAGCCTGGGTTTCGGGATCGTCTTCGCGACGGGCGTGCTGATGCTCCTCGTCCCGGCGCTCGCGATGGTGCAGTACAACGCCGAGACAGGCTTCAAGACGAGAATCCTCGGCCGCGAAGCGGGCAACGTCGAGGTCGTCCACGGCGGGTTTCGAGACGACGGGGTCGGTGGCGACGGCGCAGGCGGCGCGGTCGCCGCGCGCGAGCCTGCGTGACGCACACGCCGGTCAGGACGATTCAACCAACTCCACGAGGACGCCGCCGCAGGCCTTCGGGTGGAGAAACGCGATGCGCTTGCCGCCGAGGCCCGCGCGCGGTGCGTGGTCGATCAGCGGTACGCCCTCGGCCTGCAGCCGAGCGAGGGCCGCGTCGAGGTCCGGCACACGGAAGGCGAGGTGGTGCAGGCCAGGCCCGCGTCGGTCCAAGAACTTTGCCACGGGCGACGCCGTGCTCGTCGGCGAGAGCAGCTCCAGGCGCGGGGCCACGATGGACGACGCCTGAGACGACGTGCTGAGCAGCGTTGCCGCAACGCCGTCGGCCGGTGCGGTGTCATGGCCGAGCGTCGGCAGGCCGAGCACCGCGTTGAGGTGCGCTGTCAGTGCCGGAGCGTTCAGCGTAGCGATGCCGATGTGATCGAGGATGGCGTTCTCGGAGGCAGGCACAGGACGTAGTCGGTAGGCGTCGACATTGAGAATGGAGCCGCAAGGTAGTCCTCGCGACCCCATTCCAGGCCTGTCGTCATAGCGGCGCGTTGGGCTACGCCCGCTCGACCTGCGCCGTGCGCTTGCCGAACCGGTAGCTGTCCTGCGCAAGCACCGCGCCGACGTGCTCCTGCGGCACGTCCACGAACGTCGTCTTGTAGTCGATCACGATGCGGCCGAGCGCCTTGCCGGGGATGTTGGCCGTCCGCGCGAGCGCGCTCACGACTTGGCCGGGACGCACGCCGTTCATCTTGCCCGCGCTGATCTGGAGCCGAACCATGCCGTCCTCGTGCGAGTCGGACGGGGTGTTGCGACGTGGGCCGTTCGAGCGCCCATCCTTTGAGCGAAAGCCCTTCGGGCCGTAGCCTTTTGACCGACGGTCGTCGCGTCGGTCATCACGACGGCCGTTGCGCTTATCGCGATGGCCGCGCGGCTTCACGAGTGCGACCTCCGGGATCGAGCGGTTGTCGTCAGCCCCGGCGAGCGCGAGGGCGGCGGCGGCGAGGTCCATCGGGTCGTGGCCCTCCGCGACGAGGTCGAGCACGAGCGCGCGGCTGGTCTTGCCCTCGGCGCCGACGGCGTCGAGGTGGGCGCGGAGGCGGTTCGCGGTGCGGGCGCGGCGGTGCGCGTCCACCTCGGCGTCGCCCGGCACCTCGGCGCGGGGGATGTCGTGGCGCAGCGTGTGCTCGATGGCACGCAGCGACCGCTGCTGGCTCGGCGTGACGAGCGAGAGGGCGACGCCCGTGCGCCCGGCGCGGCCCGTACGACCCACGCGGTGCACGAACACCTCCGCGTCGAAGGGGAGGTCCACGTTGACGACGTGCGAAATGTGGTCGATGTCGAGGCCGCGCGCGGCGACGTCGGTGCCGACGAGCACGCGGAGGTCCTGCGCGCGGAAGCGGCGGAGCACCTCGGTGCGAGCGGGCTGCGTCATCTCGCCCGAGAGCGCCTCGGCGGCCCAGCCGTAGCTCTGGAGCAGGCGCGCCACCTGCGTCGTCTCGGCGCGCGTGCGCACGAAGACGAGCGCGCTCTCGACGTCCTCCGTCTCCAAGAGCCGCACGAGTGCGGCCTGCTTGTCGCGGGCGTGGACGAGGTAGTGCCGGTGCTCGATGTTCGAGGCCGTCTCGGCGGAGTGCGCGACCTGGCAGACCTCGGGGTCGTTGAGGTACTGGTCGGCGAGGCGGCGGATGCCCGTCGGCATGGTCGCTGAGATGAGGATCGTCTGCCGCTCGGCGGGCGTGGCGTCGAGGATGGCGGCGAGGTCTTCGGCGAAGCCCATCGAGAGCATCTCGTCGGCCTCGTCGAGCACGACCGTTTGTACGGCGCTGAGGTCGAGCGCGCCCTGGCCGATGAGGTCGAGCAGGCGGCCCGGCGTGCCGACGACCACCTCGACGCCGCGACGGAGGCGCTTTACCTGGCGGTGGTACGGCGCGCCGCCGAAGATGGGCAGCACCGAGAGCCCGAGTGGCTTGCCGTAGGCGAAGACGGCCCCCGCGACCTGCGTGGCGAGCTCGCGCGTCGGGACGAGCACGAGCACCTGCACGCCGCCCGCCCCATCATTGGTCGCCGGGTCGATGCGCTGGAGCGTGGGCAGCGTGAAGGCCGCCGTCTTGCCGGTGCCCGTTTGCGCCTGCCCGATGGCGTCGCGGCCGTCGAGGAGGACGGGGATGAGCGCGTCCTGGATGGGCGTCGGCTCGGTGTAGGTCAGGCTCGCGACGAGGTCGTCGGCGAGGCCGAGCGCCGCAAACGGGTGCCGGGTAGCGTCGGGCCGGGTTGCGACGCTCTGAGCCTCGACGCTCTGAGCGTCAGGCTCGGTGGTGGGTTCTACAGCGGGTGTCGGTTCGAGCTTTGCGGTGTCCTCCGCGGTGACAGTGTCTTCTGGAGTGGTGCGGTTCTGGGGCGTCGCCATCGCTTCGGTAGGCGTAGGTGCGCCCACGTTGGTAGTCGCTTCGGGGGTGGAGTCGGTCGGCGTCACACCCGAAGGCGTGTCGAGCGTAGCCACGTCCGTTTCGGGAGCGTCAGCTACGGTCAGTTCGGGAGTCGAAGGCATTTTCATGCAAGGTGCGAAGTAGAGAGAACCATCGTCGCACCCTGCGCCGTCGTTCTATCCGTGATTGCAGCAGATATCAACCGACGACCCTCGCCAGGGATGCGCCCGGGGCATGACGACTTAGCGAAGAGCGTCCGACTGAACCTTCTAGGTTGTCGCGACGTGCACCGGGCGCGTTCTTCACGGCCCCCTCGCCCTACACATGCTGCCCTCTGTTTCCGCTGCCGACCTGCGCGGGGCCGCGCGCCTCGCCACCGAGGCTGCCGTCGGCGTGGCGCGCGTGGCCGAGGGCGTGCACCAAGCCGTGTGGCAGACGCTGGGCGTCCCTGCCGTGGTGCCGGGCCATACCCGGGGCCTCGCAGGGCACGTCTACGCGGCGGTGCGGGGCGTCACACGCCTCGTCGGTGGCAGCGTCGAACGCGGGCTGGCGCAGCTCCCTGAGACGATGCAGCGCGCCCCTGACTACGCGGCATGGCGTGCGGCGCTCAACGGCGTCCTCGGCGATCACCTCGCGGCGACGGGCAACCCGCTCGCGACCCCGATGGCGCTGCGCCTCGGCAGGCAGACGCTGTGCGAAGCGCCTGCCGAGGCCATCCCAGTTGAGGTTGGCCCGTTTGATGTGCCGGCCACGACGAGGCGCGTAGTGCTCCTGGTGCATGGCCTCTGCATGGATGATCGCGCCTGGGAAGCCACCGAACTGAGCGGACCCTCGCACGCCACCGCGCTGGCCGCGCTCGGCTACACGCCTGTCGCCGTACGCTATAACACAGGCATGCCCATCGCAGAAAACGGGCGGAGTCTGGCGGTGCTGCTCTCGGCCCTGCATGATCGCTGGCCGGTGCCTCTAGACGAGATTGCCGTGGTGGCGCACAGCATGGGCGGGCTGGTCGCCCGCAGTGCTGTCCATCACGCCGAGGCAACCGGCGAAGCAACCGGCGAAGGCTGGCGCCAGGCGCTCACGCGGGTCGTCTTTCTCGGAACGCCGCATCACGGGGCGCCGCTGGAGCGGGCGGGCCGCTGGGTGGACATCGCGCTGGGTGCCTCGCGCTTCTCGGCTCCGTTCGCTGCTATTGGGTCCATGCGGAGCGCGGGCATCACGGACCTGCGCCACGGCCGCGTGACTGACGGCGACACGCCGCCGCCACTACCGTCGGATGTGGCGTGCTACGCCATCGCGGCCACGCTCGCCGGCCGGCGCACGGCGCTTGCGGACCACCTCGTCGGCGATGGCCTCGTGCCGCTTCGGAGCGCCCTCGGCCAGCACGCCGACCCGCACCGAGCGCTGAGCTTCGCGCCCGCGCACACCCACGTCGCCTATGGCCATGACCACTTCGCGCTCCTCCGCGATGCGGCGGTGACGCAACGCCTCGTCGCGTGGCTCGCCGGACCCGCTGCATCCTGACAGCACGCCCCGCCCAGCGTCGCCTCGTTGCTAGCACGCGCTCCTCCTTGGGCTGTCAAGCATGAGGAGCGCCCCTCTTCGATCCTGCACGGGGAAGCAAAGCGGGCGGTGAGCGGCATCGGCTCAACAGAACCACTTTGGGCTGGAAGCCCGTATGTGTTTAGCGCGCTGTGGTGGCGAGTGGTGACCGACACAACTCGTGCACGATCCACTCCGCCAGCGAGCTACCACGCTGCCGAGCCATCGCCGAGAGCGACGCCAGCACCTCCCACGTCACCGCTATCCACCCGCTCCGATGCTCGACTACCGCTCACCCTACCGGAACGGATAGCTACCGCAGCACGGAAACGCGGCGCTCGAAGGTCTGCACAGCGCGCCCGTCGTCCAGGCTGAGGCGCACGACGTAGACGCCTGCGGTCAGCGTGTCCGGCACGGTGATGCGGTGGGTCCCAGACGCAACGCGGCTCGTCTCCGACGTCCAGACCAGACGCCCGATCAGGTCGAACACCTCGGTGCGGGCCTCGGCATCGGTCGGCGTGCGGAACGCGAGCGTGGCCTCGCCGACCGTCGGGTTGGGGTAGACGCCCAGGAGGGCCGCCTCAGCAGGCTGCGCGTCGTCCTCGGTGGCGACCGGCTCCACGAACGTGAACGTCATCCGGTTGAGGTTGTGGCCTGGCCGCCGCGAAACGACTTCCAGGATGTGCTCGCCCGCGGGCAGGATGACGTCCTCCACCGTGACGGTCTGCCAGCTCTGCCAGCCGCCCGTGTTGCCCACATCGATAAGCGGCGTGCGTTGCTGGCCGTCCAGGAACAGGCTGAACTGTCCTCCGCCTACGTTGCTCGCTACCCTGAACTCGACCGTGTAGCGGCCGCTCTGCTCGACGGTCACGGTGTAGCTCGTCATCTCCAGCGTCTCCGTCCAGCCGATGTTGTACGGCCCGCCTAGGGGGTCGGTGGACCGTTCCATGTCCACGCCGTCGTTGCGATAGGCTCCGCCGTTGTTGGCATTGCGCGGCATGCCCGACGTGTTGAGCGACTCCGAGTCGCGGTAGGTCGTCCCCTCGTTGCCGAGGTCGTAGTCCACGAAGTCGATCGTGCCGGGGATGGTGTGCTCCTTGAAGGGGAGGCGCAGCGTGGCGTAGTCGGGATCGAGCAGCGAGGCAAGGACGCCCGGGCGCAGGACACTGCGGTCAAGCGCCAGGTTGTCGGCCAGTTCGAAGAGCGCAGCACGGGCCGCCAGCGGCGTGGGCTCGGGGCCGTTGCCGTTCCAGTAGTCGAGCACCGCTTGGTAGCCGTTGGGGAAGGGCGCCGAGAGGGGGCTCGTCACTGTGTCGAGCTTCTTGTGCGTCCACCAGTTCCACCCGATCCCCTGTTCCTCGGCGAGGCGGGACATGGTGTAGTACCACGAATTCGAGTTTTCGCCGGTCTCGCCGAGCCAGAGCGGGCGCTGGCTGTTCTCGCGCAGGGCGAGCAGGTAGTTGATCGCGTCGAGGTTGGGCCCGCCCCAGTAGTAGTGGAAGGCGTAGACCATCTGCGCGTCCCAGGGCTCTTCGAGTGCGCCGAAGTCGCGGGCGTAGAAGTTGCCCTCGATGAACAGGATGTGGTTGGTGTCGACCGCGCGGATGGCGTCGGTGATGAGCACGTAGAGCTCGCGCAGGTCCGAAGCGGGGATGCCGTCGGGCAAGACCGGCTCGTTGATGAGGTCATAGCCGATGATGATCGGGTCGTCAGCATAGCGGCGGGCGAGCTCGGTCCAGATCGCCACGGTCCAGTCCCAGTAAGGGTCGGGCTCGGTCCAGAGGCGCGCCACGCCGTCGCTGTCGGAGATGTTGTCGGCGCTCTGCGCGCCCGGCGCGGCGTGCATGTCGAGGATGACGCCCAGGCCGTACGTCCGGCACCACTCGACAAACGTGTCGATCTGCTCGAAGCCGCCCTGAACGAGCGTCTCCGTCTCGGCGTCGAAGAGCTTGTTCCAGTGGAAGGGCAGCCGGATGTGGTCGAAGCCCCAGTCAGCGATCAGGGCGATGTCCGCTTCGGCGACGTAGTTGGCTTCGTAGCGGCGGTAGAACTCCTCGGCGTTGGCCTCGCCCACGAGGTCCACGATGGCCTCCCGGATGCGCGTCGGCGAGTTGACCTCGCTGAACGACTGGATCATGTAGCCTTCAGGCACGAGCCACCCGCCCAGGCCGAGGCCCTTCAGGATCACCGGCTCGCCGTCCGGCCCGAGGATTTCGGTGCCGCTGACGCGATAGAAGCCCTCGCCATCGTCCTGGCTCCAGGCCGGAACGGCCACGAGGAGTAGGACCGTGATCCAGAGCGGAAGGCGGGCGAGCAGCGGCAGCGTAGGCATGGGGGAGACCAGATGGAGGAAGGCAGACTAGGGGAAACCAGTAGGTTGACGCTGAAGGTAGGAAAAGGTTTTCGACCTGGTTGGCCTTTCTCCTCTCCACGCTGGACGTGCGGCCCCTACTCCATCCCCAGCTGTGACCGCTGCGCCAAGAAGGCCTGCACAGCGGGATGCTCGGGGGCGTAGCGCTGCGCCCGCTGGAACGCAGCCTCGGCGTTCCGGAGGTCCCCTGCGCGCCCGAAGTGCAGCCACAGGTTCACCCACGCCGGGCCGAACGTGGAGTCCGCCGCCACCGCCCGCGCGAGGTGATCGACGCCCCCCTGCGCGGCGTTGAGTTGCAGCAACACAACCCCCACGTTGGTGAGCAGCGACGCGTTGTCCGGCCGCTGGCCGAGAGCCGCGCGGTAGGCTGCGAGCGCGTCGTCAAGGCGGCCCGTTTGCCGGTAGGCGTCAGCCAGGGCGACGCGGCGGCGGATATCGCTGGGGACGGCGCGCACCTGCCGCTCCAGGCGCTCCACCAGCGTCTGCTCTTCGCGGACGGTGGACGCGCGCACGAACAGCGAGTCGGCTGCGGCGTCGCCTTGCTGCTGGAGGGCTTGGCCTAGGGCGAGGAGGGCGGCGTAGTTCCACGGCTCCGCGATGGCGACGCGACGCAGCAGCGGCGTGGCCTCGGCGGTCTGGCCCGTCCGGGCCAGCAGCGTGCCCATCCGATACGCCAGGTCGAGGTCGGCGGGCTGGCGTTCGTAGGCGGGCCGGAGGACCTCGAGCGCGGTCGCGAGGTCGCCCTCCGTCTCGTGCCACTCGGCGAGGCTGCGCCGCGCGGGGTCGTAGGCCGGATCCACGGCGAGGGCCCGCTCGAAGGCGATACGCGCGCTGTCGGCCTGCCCGAGCGCGTTCAGCGTCCCCCCGAGGCCGTGCCACGGTCGCGGCGAGTCGAAGCGCGCCGCCTCGGCGCGGTACCACCCGGCGGCATCGGCGTAGCGCTGGTCCTCGAAGGCCAGGTTGCCGAGGTTATGGCGCACGCCTTCGAGCGTCGAGTCACGGGTGAGGGCTTGCTCGTAGGCGAACACGGCGTCCGAGCGCCGCCCCATCGCGTCGAGGAGGCGGCCATGGAGCAGAGCCGCCTCGGGCAGCGCTGGGGCGAGCGTGTCGAGGCGGCTGATCGTAGCGAGGCCCTCAGCGTAGTTCCCTGCATCGAGCGATGCCTGGCCCTCGGCGAGCGCCGCGCGCGCTGCCGCGGGGAGGCCTGCCAGGCGGTCCTGCGAGGCTGGTGGCTCGGCGTCCCGCGTAGCGTCCTGGCTACAGCCGATCGCCACGAGCACCAAGAGGAGGCACAGCACCCGCATCACACGCCCTCGCCAGACTCGCCAGACTCGACGGGCGACCGTTCGACCGGTGCCTGCTGGAGCACACCGCCTTCTACGACCTGCACCGCCCCTGCCTCGACGTTCGCGAAGCGATCGACGGTGCCGCTGGGCCAGGTGACCACGAGCGAATCGACCTGGGCGGTCCCGGCGAGGCCAAAGGTGACGGTCAACTCCGACTGGGAGAGGTAGGTGCTGCCCGTTCGCACCACGCGCGCCTGGCGCCCGCTCGGCGTCACGGCCTCCACGGTTGCGCCCAAGCCGTCGCGCTGCGCGGTCGTCCCGACGAGATCGACGCGTAGGCTGCGGGGATCGGACACGAGGTCGTTGCGCCAGACGTGGACCCCGCCGCCGTTTTCGGTCACGACGATGTCGAGGTCGCCGTCGCGGTCGAGGTCGCCGTAGGCCGCGCCGCGCGCCACGAGCGGCGTCACCAGCGCCCCGCCCATCTCGGGGGCACCGTCGGCAAAGGTCCCGGCCCCGTCGTTCAGGAACAGGTGAGCGGGCTGGCGGAAGGCGACGTTGTCTTTGACCGTCTCGATGTCGGGCTGGACGTGGCCGTTGGCGGCGAACAGGTCGAGGTCCCCGTCGAGGTCTGCGTCGAGCAGAAAGAGGCCGAAGGTGAGCGTGAGTAGGCTAGACCGCCCCACTTTCGACACCGCCGCGCGGTCTAGGAACACGTCGCCGCCGAGGTGGCGGTACACGCCGATCATCTGGTTCGAGAAGTTGCCGACGAAGAGCGTCTCCTCGCCGGTGGGGTCCACGACGCCCGCATCGATGCCCATCCCAGCGCGGGCGCGGCCGCGCTCGTCGAAGGCGATCCCGCTCGGCACCCCGATCTCGGCGAAGGTGCCGTCGCCTCGGTTCTGGAAGAGTTGGTCGGGGTCGGTGTCGTTGGCGAGGACGAGGTCGGTGTCCCCGTCGCGGTCGTAGTCGAAGGCGAGCACGCCGAGCGTCTTGCCGTGCGCAGCGTCGAAGCCCGCGGCGTCGGTCGCCTCGGTGAACACGCCCGTGCCGTCGTTGCGGTAGAAGCGGCCCGCGACGCCCTCGTAGAGTTCGGGCGTGCAGTAGCCTTTGGTCGTGCCGTCGGTGGAGCAGAAGAGGTCGTCGGCACGGGTCCAGTCCACGTAGTCACCGACGTAGAGGTCGGCGTCGCCATCGCCCTCCGCGTCGAAGAAAAGCGCGGACGAGCTCCAGCCCGAGGCTCCGCGCAGACCGGCCTGCGCGGTCACGTTCGCGAAGCCTTGGCCTGCATCGAGGTCGTTCCTGAAGAGGTGGTCGCGCCCGAGCGTGGTGACGTAGAGGTCGAGGTCGCCGTCCCCGTCCGCGTCCGCTGCGGCCAACCCGAACGTGTAGGCGTCGCTACCGGTGCCTAAGTTGCGCAGGCCCCAGGCGTCTGTGACGTCGGTGAAGGTGCCGTCCCGGTCGTTGCGATACGCCCAGAGCGGACGGACGTCGGCTTCCTCGGGCTCGGCTTCCTCAGACTCGGCTTCCTCAGACGGGGTGGCTTCCCAAACACCTCCGCCGGCCAGCACGAGGTCGAGCCAGCCATCACCATCGAGGTCGGCTACGAGCAGCCCGGACCCCATCGTCTCGGGAAACCACACGTCGCCGCGGGCGCCGGTCGCATGCCGGAACGCGCCCAGCCCGGCCTCCTCCGTGATCGTCACGAACGTACCTGTGATCGCGGGCGTCGCGGCGGGCGGCGGGACTTCGGCGTGCTCCCCGCAGGCCGCAAGGAGCGGGAGGCACAGCAACCCGATGCTCAGTCTGGCGGGCGGGATCACAGTCAAGGAGCGCAGGGACGTTCAGGGGGAGACAAGGAGCGGAAGGTACGCTCCCATCTGGCCGAGCAGGGGCTGGCGCGTGGTGCGCGTTTACGGCTCCCGCTGCTGTACCGGGGCCTCGTCGCTTCGTGTGGGCCGCGGCCCGGGAGTCAGCACGCCGCGCATTGTTCTGCCCGCAGCGTTGATACAGCCACAGCGCATAGTACACGACAGAACTGAGTAGACCCGGTAGCCCGAGATAGCTTGGAAGTGCTTCACGCTTCCCCGCTTCCCACCACTACCGGGTCCATGCTCGACGATACGCCGCTCTTGCACCTCCTCCAAGACCACCTCGCCCCCCATGTCCGCTGGCACAACCAGCGCCTCCGCTTCCTCGCCGCCTTTCTGCCCGCGCTCATCCAGCGCTTCTTCGCCGAGGCCACCCTGCCTCAGCGCGCCGTCGCTGCCTTCGTCCTCTACCTGCTGCCCACGACTGAGCGCCTTGTCATTGCCACCGACCGCACCGAGTGGCACTTCGGCCGTACGCCCATCAACATCTTCATGGCCTCCGTCGTCCACGACGGTACTGCGTTTCCGCTCGTCTGGATCATGCTCGGCAAGGCGGGCTCGACCTCCGGAGCCGAGCAGTGCGCACTCATGCGCAAGCTCTTGTTGGTGGTGCCTCCAGAGCAGATTAGCGTAGTGCTGGCCGACCGGGAGCACGCGGATGCGAGATCCGCGATCTGAGCCCCGCTGATGGGCTACCTCACCACGCGCGAGGTGGGCTACGGCGTGCGCATCCGCAAGGACGCCCGAGTGGGCTACCGGGGCCGCACGCAGCGCGCCGAGGCGCTCTTTGCCGATCTGGCCGTGGGGGGCCATCGGCGCCTGCGTGCCCGCCGCGAGGTCTACGGACAAACGGTGTGGCTCTACGGGCTGCGGCTACCCGACGGCAAGCGAGGGGAGCGCCGCTCGCTGCTTGTAGCAGGGACCGTGCGCCGTCTGTTGCGGGTGTACCGGTTGCGATGGGGCATCGAGGTGCTCTTCGGCGGGCTGAAGTCGCGGGGGTTCGACTTGGAGTCGACGCACCTGAACGTGCAGAGCCGGCTCTCGACGCTGGTGGGAGTACTGGCGGTGGCCTACAGCTTAGCGCACGCGGCAGGGCGGTACGTGAGCGAGCAGGTGCCGATTGTACTCAAGCGGCACGGTCGCCGGGTACGCAGCGTATTCCGGGTAGGCTTGGGCAGGCTGTGGCACGTGCTGTTGCGGGGCGAAGAGGAGGCGTGGCAGACGCTCTTGGTGCTGTTCCGGCGGGGCTCGGTCGGCTCGCCTATCACTACTGCCTAGCAGAACTGTCGTGTACTATTCGGCATCCCAGAACGCGACACGCGGTTCTGCTTCAAACTACCCCTTGCCAAGTACGTGGGCGCAGCCGAGGAAGACGCCAAGTGCGCCTAGCTCGGCCCGTCTACGCCGGCATGTCACTGTAGTCGCTCTCAGTGATGGGCGATTGCGGCAGCTTCGTCGTAGCGACCGACGCGCGTGAGGGCTTCGATGACGAACGCACGCAGCACGGTGTTGTGGGGCGTCGTTCGGTAGCGGGCATGCCATCGGTCAGCGAGCGCGGGCAGGGCGTCTGCAGATGTGACACGAAGCAGCGCCTCGTACGCATCCGGCTCGGCTTCGTCCAGAGCCCGGGCTCGGCTGTAGGCCAGGGCAGCCTCGGCATTATCCCCGACCCCTTCCCGGTTGGCTCCGAGGGCGAGGTGCGCCGGCCGGTACCGGGGAGCGAGCCGGATCGCATCGCGGTAGTGTGCGGCGGCCTGGTCCGGCTCTCCCCAATGCTCGGCGGCGTGCGCGAGGAGATAGCTCCAGCGCCCCGACGCCTCGTAGGTGGCCATCTGGCTTGCAAGTACAGACCGAGCTTCAGCTTCTGCATACCCTTCCACCAGAAACAGGACCGCGCTCTCGATGAGCGCATCCGCTTCGGCGAGGCGCCGTGCTGGCGTGTCCTGCGGAGACACCGCCCATGCCCCTCCCGAAACGGATTGGTCGGGCTGCATCGATCCGTCGGGCTGTGTCTCGCGTCTCGGCGCGCCGGACGTGGACAGTTCCGCTTCGATCACGCGCTGGAGTTGGCTCGTCGTTGCTAGCCCTTGCCGGAGGGCTTCTGTGGCGTGATCGAGCGCGTCTGGGGCGTCTCCTCGCGCGTAGACGAGACGCGCAAGCCGGTCGTGCAGAAACGCCGACGCGCCGCCTGCTTCAAGGGCGTAGCGGTAGGCACGTTCGGCCTGGGTGACGCGCCCCCGTTGCTCAGCCACCCAGCCGAGGCGAATCCAGGCGTCGGACGTGGGTTGTAGGGTGAGGAGTTGCGTATAGACCGACTCTGCCGCTGGCCAGTCACTCCGTACTTCCAGGACCCGTCCGAGGCCGAGCAACGCCACGCTACTATCAGGGTGCACCTGGGCAAGCGCTTCATACCCAGATTGAGCCTGGGGCCATAGCTCCTCCGCCTCATACGTACGTGTATGGAGCACGCGAGCCCGAAACGCCTGCCCGTCCAGCACCGCCAGCGAGTCATACACGCCCCTGGCCGCGCTCCAGTCTTCCTGGCGCTCGTGGACCTGTCCTAGGGCTTGGCGAACGGCGGGGTCGTTGGGAAAGGCTGCCATCTGGCGCCGAAGCGTCGCAATCACCCCCGGGAGATTGAACGCCCGCTCATTCACGGCGATGAGCAGCGTATAGATTCGGGGGTCGCGCGGGTGCTGGTTGAGGAGCGCTTCGAATACCTCGGCAGCGCGGCGCGCTTCGCGGTTCGCCAGGAGGACCTGACCGTAGGCCAAGCCAACCTCGACATCGCCTGGGGTTTGCTCGTAGCGCTGAGCGAGAACGCGCTGGAGCGTCTCGGCATCGCCCAGGTTGACGAGCAATGTCGTCTGCGCGCGCAGCAAGTCGGGGTGGTTTGGCGCGAGCGCGAGCCCCGCGCCCACGGATGCGTTGGCTCCGTCGAGGTCGCCTTCCTGTAGCTGTAGCGCGATGAGGTTGTACCGCAGGTCGGCATCGGCGGGCGTGTAGCGGAGCGCCGCGTGGAGCGCCGCGATGGCGTCGGCGTACCGCCCCTCGTTGGCGGCAGTGCTCGCCAGATTCCGATGGATGAGGCCGAGGCGTTGCACGAGCGCACTCCGCTCGACACCGGGGGCCTCGCCCTCGTCAAGCAAGGCGCGGTAGAGCGGGAGTGCCTCTCGAAACGCCTGCCGTTGTAGCAGCAACTCGGCCTTGATCAGCCGCAGCGCGGGCAGCTCTGGGAACCGGGCGAGGCCGTCGTCGGCCACGGCTTCGGCTTCATGCAGGTTGCCGCGTTCCAAGAGCGCGGCCGCAAGCGGAGCATAGACCTCCGGCCGAGCGGGATCGGCCGCGCGGGCCGTCCGCAGCAAAAGAATCGCCTCGTCGAATCGACCCTCGTTGAAGGCCTGGACGCCTTCCACCAGCGCAGGCGACGCGGGCTGAGCAACCAACGCTCCCCCTCCCAGGCTCAGCACGAGCAGCACAGCGCACGCGACCCGCCGGGCCACGCGGCTAGAACGGGTCCACGAGGGCTTGGGCAGCGTCACTGGGCGGGCTGGCATTGTCGGAAGCATCGAGCGCGAGGATACGGTACCAGGTGCCCTCGGTCCCAGCCGCATGGGTCCACCGCAGCCGTGCAGAGTCCCCCGATAGCGCCTCCGTCGAAACCGGCACGTAGCGGCCTGTCGCAATGTCAGCTTGCTCGATGCGGTAGGCTACCACGTCGGGTGCAGGCGATGCCTCCCACATGACTTCGACGCCGGATTCTGTGACGCGAGCGCGAACGTTGCGCACGGCGGGCGGCGTCGAGGCGTCGAGGAAGCGGACGGTGGTGACCACAGGCGCGCTCGTCAACCCGCCTGAGTCCAGCGCCGCCACCTCGTAGGTATAGGTCTGCCCGGCCTGCACCGCGTCATCGCGGTGGTCGGTGGCCTGCGTCTCCACGGTGGCCGCCGTGTCTGGTGCGACGCGGCGCACGCGGTACGCCACGACGTCGAGCGAGGGCGAGGGCGTCCAGGCGACGCGCACCCGGTGGCCCTGGCTAGAGAGGGCACGGACGTTCTCCGGCGGCGCGGGCGGCGTGACGTTGGGGATCGTGAGGTCGAGCGAGTCGGCTGGGCTGAAGTTGCGCGCGCTGTCGCGAGCCGTCACATAGAAGCGGTAGGTGGCGCCCTCCACGAAGCCGAGGTCGGCCTCGCCGATATCGGTGTAGGTCGTGGCCGTCACGTCGTCCTGGTTGATGCGCGTGCGCTCGTCGGCGCGGCCTGCGTTGAGGCGGCGGCGCTCCAGGATGTAGGTCAACAGGTCGGAGGCGGGCGTGGCGTCCGTCCAGGTGAGCATGACCGCGTCGTCGCGGAAGGTGGCTGCGAGCGCGGTCGGGGCTGGCGGGGCCTTGTGGTCTTCGACCTGGGCCGTGGCGGAGGCGCTCGGCAGGCTCTCATTGCCCGCCTGATCCACGACGATGACGCGGTAGAAATACGCTTGAGCGCCTGCGCCTGCGCCCACCTCGTCTACGAAGCGGGTGTCGAGTGCGGCAAGAGGCGTGTCAGTGAGGCGCGCGTAGAGGTAGTCCTCGCCCGTGCGGGTCGCGCGCTCGACGTGGTAGCCCGCCACATCAGGCTCTGGGCTGAGCGGCCACGTCACTTCCACGCGTCCGTCGTTCCCCACGTAGACGGCGACATTCTCGACAAAGCCTGGGGCGACGTTGTCCGTGACCGTGTACGCGAGCACGTCACTCGGCGGCCCTTCCTGGCCGGTCATGTCCACGGCGCGCACGGTGAGCCGCTCCGTGATACCGGTGGCCGGAGCCGTGTAGGCGTGCGTCCACTCGGTGATCGCTTCGCCGTCGAGCGTCCCCTCGAACGCTGCGACGACAGCATCCGTGAGGCGCGTGGGAGTACCGCTGTCCTCGCGATAGACGTGATAGCCTACGAGGGGGGCATCGGTGCGGGCAGGCGCGCTCCAGTGGAGCGTCACGCGGGTGCCGGTGTGCTCGGCACGTAGGCTCGTGGCGACACCTAGGGCGACGGGCGTGAGCGTGAGCGTCGTCTCCCCCGTGCGGCCCAGTGGCTGGCCGCCCTCGCCGATGAGCACTACGCGGTACGTCACCCGCTGGCCGACGGGGGCCGTCGCATCCACGTAGAGCCGACCGAGAGCGCGGGCCGCGCCGGGGAAGAGGCCCGTCATCAGGTTGGTGCGGTCGCGTTCGGCGCGGATGCGAAAGAGCGTGAGGAATGCGGTCGAGGTGCCGAGTTCGGCCTGGATCGGCGCGAGGTCCTCGCCGAAGCGAGCGGCGGCCTCAGCCTCATCGCGGGCCGGGCCGAGAGGCACGTCGGTAAGCCGTACGAAGTCCGACGCGCCTGGGTCGCGGCGCTCGACGTGGACGCCGAAGCCGGGGCCGACGCGCGCGTCGTGGTAGACGAAGACCTGGCCGTCCTCGCGCGTGAGCACCTGGACCTGGATCTCCTGCGCCAGCGCAGCGCTGTGCCCCAGCATCGCAACGACGGAGAGCGACAGAGCAAACCGATGGAGGAACAGCATGGCGTCTATTCAGCGTCGAGGGAGAAGACGTTGGAATTGAGTTGCTTGCACGCACGCTCAACGGAACCGCTCACGCCGCCAGCACCCCGTAGGCGGACCGCCGCGCACACTTCCGGAGGCGACTGAAAAATGTCGAACGGCTCGGCATCAGCCACGAGGTACGGCACCGCGTAGAAGGAGGTGTAGGGGCCGATGCTCACAAGCGGGCTCTCAGCGAACAACGACACGGCCGCCGCCACCTTGGAGGTTGGACTCCCATATCGGTTCATGAACTGATAGGGGTAGCTCTCCGCGTAATTCGATGCCCCTACCGACACCTGATAGGCCGACACACTTTGGAGGTTGTTCTGGTAGATGTCGACCCCATACCCGGTGGGAGCCACCAACTCTTCGATGTAGCGCTCGTGCCCGGTCCGGTAGTACGTGTAGCGGGGAAGCTCGGCGCGGACGAGGCCATAGATCTGCCCATCCAACGTGGTCTCGCTGCCTCCCATCACACGCGACTCACCGGGTTGGAGCAGGCCGATGCCTACCGGCCGATTTTCGGTCAGCCACTCCTTGTACAATTCCGCAAGGCCGTAGGTGTACTGGGCCAGATCGACCTGAATGGCATAGAGGCTGTCGATCGTCGTGGTGTAGGTCTGGTAGTCTTGAATCAGCCCATCCTGGTGTCCGCGTAGATTCACGCTGCCCTCCGCAACGAGCTGCTGATAGGCCAAGACCGTCGAATCCAGCCCCGCTCGGTGAATCGTGGAGATCAGCGCTTGGGCTGTTGCTC
>JBCCLD010000006.1:0-33736 GCA_039027055.1 Bacteroidota bacterium | reverse complement strand
GTCGTTCACCCCCGCCCGCAGCGGCTCGTCGCCGAGGCCGTCGCCGTCGGTGTCCTCCTCGGCGCGCAGCCACGTCACGCCGCCGTCGGTGGAGTAGCTCATCCCCGTCGTGGCGAAGACGCCTTCCGGCGATACGGAAAGTTGATCATCGGGCCCCGGGTTGATGGTCTCGTTGTAGGCGGGGCCGAAGAAGGGCTGATCCGGCGCGAGGCGGAAGATGTTGACTCCTGCAGACATCCAGAGGGTGTCGCTGTCTTGACGAAGCGCGATGGCATCGGTCCGGGTGAAGCCGTTGGAGCGGTTGGCTCCGGCACCGAGCGAGTCCCAGACCACGGGGAGGCCCTGCGCGTGCGCGCGGCCGCCCACCAGGAGCAGCAGCGCGCAGGCGATTGCGAGCGGTCCGGTGCGCCTCATCGCACCACCGTCAGCCGCGTGGTCGTCGCGCCGTTGGGCTGCTCAGCGCGCACCACGTAGACGCCCGCAGCGAGTCTACGCGTGTCGAACGTGAGCGTGTGGCGGCCTGCGGCGAGCCGCCCGGCGTGCACCACGGCCACCTCGCGCCCGAGTACGTCCACCACCGTCACACGCACGGCGGTCTCCTCGGCGAGCGCCACGCCCACCGTCGCCCGCGCATCGGCTGGGTTCGGCCACACCGTCACGCTTTCTTGCGCTGGCGTCGCCCGTGCCGTTGCACCGCCAACGCGCGCGGCACCTGCTGGAACGCGTCCCACCACAAACGCGAACGCCTCGCGTGCTGCAGCCGTCGCCTCGTGATCCGGGGCTAGCGCAACCAGCTCCGCCCACGACGCCTCAGCCGCGGCGAAATCCTCAACGTCCATCCAGGCATAAAACGCGGTCTCCGGCCCTACGATTTGCGCCTCAAGGACCGGGTCTTCGTCCCCGGAGTCGGCGGCATCGAAGGCTGAGCCGCCAAAATCGGCCGCACTGAGCGAGGCCGCTCGTGCGGTGAGGTCTGCTGCCACCGTCACGGCCGCTTCGGTCTGACCGAGGTCGGCGAGCGCCCCGGCGAGTGCTGCCAGCGCCGCGTGCTCGTGTACCGCCCCGCGCTGTCGCGTCTCCCCGTCAAGGAACCGCAATGTCTGGCGCTGGGCTGGCGTGTCGAGCTCGGACGTAAGCCGCCCCAACCGCGCGAGGCTGCTCGTAGCCTCGGGGGTACCAGGGTAGCGGCGGGCAAGGTCTGCGAACGCGAGCGCCGCCTCCTTCGTGTGGCCCTGCGCGCGGAGCGCGTCAGCCCCCGCGAGCGCGTAGAAGGCTTCTGCCGACGTTCCCCCCTGACGTGTAGGGACGCTGTCCACATCCTCAATCGTACAGCCCTGCCCGAAGGTGGGCTCGTCCAGACAATATGACGTGTAGAAGAAAGCGCCGCCGTTCGACGCGATGG
Source organism: Bacteroidota bacterium (assembly GCA_039027055.1). GTDB lineage: Bacteria > Bacteroidota > Rhodothermia > Rhodothermales > Rubricoccaceae > JBCBEX01. The sequence continues at coordinate 32,334 of JBCCLD010000006.1, read as the reverse complement.
GAACGGGCTCCCCGCCGCCCCAGAAGTCGGCGTTCATGAAGAGGTCGGCCCCGCTTCCAGAGACCCGTACTTGAGAGCTGGCGTTGAGCTGAATCGTGTTGAAACGGTACGCGTTAGTTCCTCCTGCGTTGATGGTCGAATTGCTGTTGATGCGCAAGCCCTCGCGGTCATTGTCTTCGACGAGCACATAGCCATCAGTAGCAGCGTTGGCGCAGAAAGGCGCGCTGCAACCGCCCTGCTCTCCCAGGATGGCTGTACCACGCGAGGCCGCCAATATCCCGCGCAGCCCGTTATCTGATGTCTCCGCGGGGAAATTCTCCTCAGCTTGGCGAATGAACGCGGTAGCGCGGTTGAGCACAGAAATGCCGTCACCGAGGTTGTTGATGAACCGACTGCTTCGCACACGCGCCGTTGCCCGGTTGACTAGGCCTAGTCCTCGTCCAGTCATATCGCGCACCTCGACGCGCTCCATGTCAAGCAGTGTGTTCTGTCCGTAGGCGTAGATCCCTCCAACACCGGATCCAATAGGAGTCGTGATACGCAAGTCGTTCATAACCACGCTAGCGTTGTTGAGCGACACGGCATAGGCGTCAAGACACGCACCCGTCCCGCATGGATTGCTTACGCCCGTGATACTGCCACCGGAGAGGATGCCACTGCTCCCCGACTCAAAGCGAATGCCGCCCCAGCCAGTACTATTCTGCGCTTGGAACGCCACACCTTCGGCATCGAGACCACCCTCTACTACGATCTGAGCACCGTTTGTGAACTCGTAGGCACCAGCCCCTCGCAAACGCAGGGTTTGATTATCAACTATTCGGATATCATCGCGGATGACGACCTCACCACCTGTGGGTACGTTCACACCTCCCCACTCATTTCCGGCCGTGGCTGAAATCAATGATATATCTCCCACCCCAATCGCCCCTTCAACACGCAATTCTCTACCAGGTTGAAATTTCAAGCTTTCGCCGCCCAAATCCCAAGTTCGCCCTGACAAAACCTTCACCTCCACATCTTCATCAATAATATCATACGAACGCGATCGAGGAGTTCCCAATTCACCTGTAATCGGATTCCCAAATTGTCTTGTCAAGAATACCCTCCATGAAATTATTGATTCGTCTATATCGCAGTTATTTGTCGATAATCTATCACATATATCACTTCCATTCAGCGGAAATATCCACCTCTCCCTATCTACATCATCAAAAAGATTCTCAACTCCTAGAAAATTCTCACTTGCAAGATTAAATGATATCGGTTCTGGCCTTGTATATATATCATTACCATCGTATATAAATTTCACATCACTATTAATATTATTTGAGACATTTCCATTCTGATTTAATGGTCCTACATTATCATTCATACAATAAAATCCATATCCACCAGCCGAATTACCTGTATTACATAGGCTATATGTAAAACCTGCAATAAAAAATATATTCTCCTCAAATTTACTCTCTACACGAGAGAAGATAATCGTCCACAATATTTCTCCACCGGCTTCATCGAGAAGAAAAACGTCCGTGCCAGGTCTATTGTCATTGCTACTTCCAGTATCAGCCCTCCAATCACAATTGCTTCTAGACACAACATCGAATTCGTAAAACTTTTCACTTAATTCATTATACACCTCTATTCGTAGCGTCAAATCCTCAGCCCCATCTACCAGCTCTACAGTTATTTCATCTAATCGAAATGGACCACAGTCGTCACCAGGCACAGCCTGGGCACTAACAGAGTAACAAAGTAACAAATTGAAGGCGCAAATTAATACCAAGTTTTTAACAACTTGGATATATTCATTATTTTTCATCGCTGTTTTGGTTGATAGGCACAATGATAACGTTCTGGACGTATCGCAAAAACACGAATCACCCAGCGGATACATACGATACTATATGCACGACTGAATACTTGTCGTCTTGCGCTGACAATCAATGTAATCTATCTTCTTACCGTGATTACGTGATGTGCTTCACGTAGGTAATCATGGCGTGGCAAGTTCTACTCGCGCGTAATCTCTACGGTAGTCACGGAGCGCGCATAGGAACCGAAGACGCCCAACCCACCCTCGATGTTGGTGGCGATGTTGGGAATCTCGCCCGGGGAGAGCGTCGTCGGCTGGAACTGCACGGCCTGGGTGGAGAGGAAATTGTTGAGCGCGTCGTCCACGGCGCTCGCGGTGAGTTCGTGAAAGCCGTAGAAGCTGAACGCCAGCCACGGCACGGAGACGTCCAGCGTGCCGTCGGCATTCTCGATGTAGCGCTCCTCGTTGAGCAGCGGCGATGCCCCGAAGACCGCCTCCTCGATGAACTGGCGCCGGTCGTTCAACTCCTCCGGGTCTTCCTCGTCAAACTCGTCGTAGATCGCGCGCGACAACGGCGTCAAGTTGTCGGGATTTGGGCTCCCAACCTGATCGACCGCCAGGATCGAAAAGATGTAGATCGTCTGGCGCTCCGGGAACACGCTCGGCGTCACGCGGACCGTCGGCTGCTCCTCGTCAGACTGATAGGTCGCCGGACTAAACGGAGCCGCGACGGTGGTGAAGGTGTCGGGCACCACCGTCTCCGCCCGGATTGGGTCGAAGCCGGGTACGTCTACCAGGAGGCGATAGCGCGCGCGCGGCTGTACCAACGGGACGGTGCCTCCTCCAAACGCACTCGCGGGGTCGTAGCGACCGACTCGGGTCGAGTTGCGGTAGTCCACCGTCTCGACAACGCCTCCATTCTCGTCTAGGCGCTGCAGGACGATGGTGGCGTCGTTGACGTTGCGCGCGTCCGCCTCGTCAAACACCGCGTCGATGGGGGCGGTAGTCGAGAGGAGGACCGGCGGCAACGGCGCAAGGGCCTCCAAGATGGATTCCACCACGATGAGTTCTTCGTACGGATCGTTGCCGTAGGTATCGCAGGAGACCAGGCTTACCGCGAGCGTGGCGCACAGGGCGAAAACGAGATAGCGCATAGGATAGGGCTGTCGGCTGTCGACGTGAGTGCTGTCATGCTTCGGAGAGGGGGCACACGCCTCGGTGGCGATGTTTTCCTCGCGGGGTGCACGTCGCGCTGCCATCAAAAGTCCAAGGAGAGGGCGATGTTGGGCAGGATGGGCAACTGCTCCACGGCCGACTCCTCAACAGGGTTCGTATCGAAGCTGTAGGTGTAAAACCAGATGTTGCGCCGGTTGTAAATGTTGAGCACCTGCAGCGTGAGTTCGTAGTCGGCGACGCCGAAGAAGCGGCCCGCCTTCGTGAAGCCCACATCGATGCGGTGATAAGGCGGCAGGCGCTCCGTGTTGAGCAGCGGCGAGTAGAGGCCGTTGAGGTCGTTGCTCGAAAACGGATTGTTCTGGAGGCTGAAGCGCGCCTGCGGGAGCGTGTAGGCCTGCCCGGTCTGGTAGATGCCCGCCGTCGTGAACGTCCAGTCACGGCCGATGTCGACGTCGAGCACGAGGGTCACGTCGTGCAAGCGGTCGTACTTCGGCGGATAAAAGAGGAACTCGCCGGTATCGGGGTCCTCGTTCACGCCGGGAAAGAGGCCGTCGGCGGGGAAGCGGCGACGTGTCGTGCTCAGCGTATAGCTCGCGAGGCCGGTGATCCGGCCGACCTGTTTCTCGGCGAGCAGTTCGAGGCCGTAGGCGTAGCCGTCGCCCACCCGGAAGAGGTCGCGGTAGCTGAAGCCCGCCGCGTCCTGCAGCACGGGGTTGATCTCGAAGAGGTCGTCCATCGTGCGATAGTAGACTTCCACGTCGAGCGCATAGCCCCGCGCGGGCTTCGTCTTGAGCCCGACGACGACCTGATCGGACGACTGCGGCCCCAGCCCCGTGTCCGTCATCACCCACACGTCGAAGCCGGAGAACGACTCGTTGGAAATGAGCGAGAGGAACTGCGAGTAGCGCCCATAGGCGAACTGGAGCACAGCGTTATCGCCGAACTTGCGCTCTAGCTGAGCGCGCGGTTCGAGGCGGACGTATTCGCCCGAGCCGTGGTAGCTCATCCGCAGCCCCGTGGTCAGTTTCCAGCTAGCGGTTGGGCGGTACACGGTCTGCCCGTATGCTTGGAGGTAGTTCGCCTGCAAGTCTGAGAGAAACGAGGGCTGGTTGTCGAACGTGTCTTCGAGATAGAGGGCCAGGTTACCAGCCCACACACCCACCATCGTCTCGAAGCGCGCACTGGGCAGCCATTCGACGTCGGCGCGCAACGAGAAGTCGGTCGCGGTGTTGTCGCGTGTGAACTCGGTGCCCGCAAACTGGCCGACGGGGAAGTTGAAATACTGCGAGGCGGTCGCGTTCGTGCGGATGAACACGTTCTCCGAGAGGATGCGCGTGTAGCCAAGGCTGAGCGTGCGGTTGCCATAGTCGAGGATGAAGCGCGCGTCGTCGAAGATGGGCACGTCGACCCGATCCTGGCCGAGGTAGGTCGAGATGGAGAGCTTGTCGCGCGGCGTGAGGTCGAGCGCGACGCGTGCGTTGACATCGTAGAAGTAGTAGCTGTCCGGGATGCCGTTGAGGTCTGCCGAGCGTAGCGCGGCCAGGAGCGGCTCCACCGTCGAGCGCCGAGCGGCGACGAGCCACGAGCCGCGCGCGTTGCCCACCTTGAGCGGGCCCTCCAACCCGACGCGCGAGGCGAGCAGGCCGATGCCCAAGCTCGCGTCGAACTCGTTGCGGTTGCCCTCGCGGTTGAAGATGTCAATCACCGAGCCAAGGCGCCCGCCGTAGGGCGACGGGTAGGCTCCCTTGTAGAGGCGCACGTCCTTGATGGCGTCGGTGTTGAATATCGAGAAGAAGCCGAAGAAATGGGTCGGGTTGTAGACCGTCGTGTTGTCCAGGAGGATGAGCGTCTGGTCAGGCGAGCCGCCTCGGATGTAGAGCTTCGAGGAGAAGTCGTTGGCCGCTTTCACCCCGGGGAGCAGTTGGATGGAGCGGAACAGGTCGTTCTCAAACGCCGACGGGATCCGCTGGACGAGGGCGATGGGCACCTGCTGCACGCCCACGGCGCGCTCCTCCTCAATGGGCAGCTCGGCCTCGACAGTCACCTCGCCGACGATGGAAGCCTCCGGCTCCAGTTCGATGTCGAGGCGGCGCGTCCCCGCCTCAAGCGTGAGGCGCTGCGTCTGGTCGGCGTAGCCGATGTAGGAAAAGCGCAGCGTGACCTCGCCAGGCGTGAGCCCCGAGAGCGTGTAGAACCCGGAGGTGTTGGTCGTCGTCCCGCGCGTGGTCCCGGCAATCGTGATCGTGGCTTGGATCAGCGTCTCGCCGGAAGCGGCGTCTCGGACGTACCCATTGACGGTGGCGCGCTCGGGTGCGCTCTGTGCCAGGCTGACGGGAACGAGGCCGACCGGGATGAGGCCGAGCGGGCCGAACACGCTGAGAACGAAGGTCAGCGCGAGCAGCGCACGGGAGACAGGCATGAGAGACGTGGGCGAACAGAGAAGGGCAGTACGGCCTCGCCGCAGCATGCCGGGGCGAGGTGGCTGGCGCGGGGACGGAGGAGTCGCTGGCGAGTCTGCCGCCGCCTGTGCAGGTTTCGTAACCAACACGTCGGACACGCGCGGCGTCAATGTACAGGAATAGACGGTCGGATCAAGCGGACTGATGGTGTAGATCCTGCGTGTCATTGCGCCGCCCCCCTATCTTGGCGCGACGTTTCCACCACGCCTGTGCGCTCCCGTCCGCTTCGACTCGTTCAGCTACGCCTCTACTTCGCGTCGAGGCTCAGCTTCGCGATGTGCTGCGCGCTATTCCTAAACGCCTGCGAGACGGCACCCGACTCGACAGCTGACGCGTCCGCCACGAGCCCGGCTGAGGCCGCCCTAGACGCTGCTGCTGTGGATTTAGCCGCCGTGGATTCCGCTCCCGTGGATTCCGCTGCGGCTGCCCGCCTCGATGCGCTCAGGGCCGCCGCCGCCACGAGCGACTCGCTGGCAGAAACGGACCTCGACTCAATGCTCACCGCCCTTGATCTGGATGCGAGGACCCCGGACGCAACACCCCCAAACGCAGCCTCGCAAGACGCTGCAGAACAGCAAGCCGACAGCCTTCTCCTACCCCCGTCCGCCCTAGCAGACTCAATGCAGGCGAGTGCTGATCTGAACGCGAGGATCGCAGCGCTCGAAGGCCAGATCGAAGCACTGACAGAGGTCCTCGCCGCGTCGCTCGCCGCGACGCAGCCTACCGAAACCGACAGCACCCCTGCGGATTCGCTGGGGCGTGCAGAGCGGGCGAGAGAGACCGTCGAGGACGTTCGCAACACGGCGGGTCGGCTCGGCTGGAAGATCTTCTTCGCGCTCATCGTCGGCATCTCGTCGTTCTACCTGATCCGGCTGACGACCTACGTCCTCGACACGCTCGCTGCGCGCACGGCCGAACGGCGGCTGTTCTACAAGCGCCTCATTCCCATCCTCCGTATCGGAATCTGGCTCTTCACCGCCTACATCATCATCAAGTCCATCTTCGGCCTGGGCACCAACGAACTCGTCGCAGCGGGGGCTGCCCTCGGTGTCGCCATCGGCTTCGCGGCGCAAGATGCGCTCAAGAACGTCTTTGGCGGCCTCATCATCGTCTTCGACCAGCCCTTCCAAGTTGGCGACAAGATCGCGGTGGGCGGCACCTACGGCGAAGTCATCGAGATCGGGCTCCGCTCGACGCGCATCGTCACGCCAGACGACAATCTCGTCTCGGTGCCCAATGCCCAGGTGGCCGACGGGCAGGTCTCGAACGCAAACGCTGGCGCGCTCGACTGCCAGGTGGTCACGGACCTCTACCTCCCCGGCTGGGTCGACGTCCATCAAGCCAAGCAGATCGCCTACGAAGCCGCGTCGACGTCGAAGTACGTCTACCTCGACAAGCCCATTGTGGTGATTTGTAAAGACGAGTTTAAAGAGACGTTTCTGCTCCACCTTAAGGTCAAGGCCTATGTGCTAGACACGCGCTACGAGTTCTTACTCATGAGCGACGTCACCGAAGCGGCAAAGGCGGCGTTCCGGAAGGCTGGCCTCCTCGAACCTATGCCCGTCCGCTCGTATCTCGTCGAGCCTTCGCCCCCCGCCACGCCGGGTGCTAGCTCTCCGCCTGCCGACGCCCCTTCTACGCAGCCGTCACCGGGCGACGGTGCGCGTCGTGCCCCGAGCACCCCTGGTACTGCCTAGTCATCTAGCCTAACCCTCGCCTCGATGGACGACGCCCTCTCTGCTCCAGAGCCCCTACCGCATGACGCCGACTCGCTCGGCTCGTGGCTCGACGCTGCAGATGGCTTCGCCCGCGCTCACCTCGTTCAGGTACGTACGCGGCTTCGCTCCGAAGTGGCTGGGCCGCTCACCACCCTCCTGGCTGAACTCGCTCGTGAGCACCGCACGTATCTGGACCAGCTCCCGACGGGTCCTGACCTCGCCCTACCGGACCGCAGCGCACTCTGGGGCCTTCTGACCACCTACCGCTTGGCGGTCGAGGACCGGATCCTCGCTCGCCTGCATGATGCTCTCGAACGCTGGGACCTCCCGGACCGAATCGAAGAGGCTACACTTGCCCCGTTCGAGTACCTTGCACTGTTGGCGCACGAAGCCCCCGAGCGCCACGCGCGCATCGAACCCGGGGACTTGTTGGTTGCGACACCAGGCGACACGTCGCGAACCCGCCTCCGGAAACGGGTTGCCCGGAGCCGCCGTGCGCTTGGCGAACGCCGGCGCGGGCTTGCGAACGGTCTGCGCAGCCTCGTACGTAGCGAACCGACACCAGCCCCAGTGCTGATCCAGACCGTTCGCCTACGAGCGCTCCTCGACTATCACGCACAGGTGCGACTCGGCGTCCTCTTCGGGACGCTTCACGAGACGGCGCAGCAGGCCGTCGCCGCCACCTTGGCCGATACCACGGAGGCTCTCAACGTTTGGATGCATGCGCTGCTCCGAGCCGAGGCGGCACTCGACCGAGCCGTGCTCCATGATCTCGACCTCGCCTGGCCCGACGAGGTGATTGCCCTCAAGACGGCACCTGAAACCGAGGGGACCGTAGCGGCCTCTCTAAGCGCCGCGACTGATGTGCCGAGCGATCCGCTCTCCGCAGACGAGCGCGCCCTCGTGCGGGCGGCGTTGGACGCAGCGCTAGTCCTTCAGCGCGCACTCGACGACGCCTACGTATTCGATGCGGCGACGCCCTTCGCCGAGGCGGAGGCAGCCCTCGATGCAGCCCACGCGGTGCTACACGACGATGTGGATCGAAGCTCGCCCTACCAGCTGCGGCCCGCCCGAGCCCTGCCCCCTGAACCACAGCGGCCTGAGGCCCACGCTCGCTCGCGTGCTAAGGCGTGGCACTCGTGGCATCCGAAACTCGAAGCTCGCCTGACCCTCATGCGCACACTGCTCGACCTGCGCGCACTGCTCCTCACCGAGCTAGACACGCTCGTCGGCCGCGTAGGCCAGAGCGGGCTTCGCCCGGTGCTGCGCGGGGTCCAGGATGTGGTAGACGACCTCCTTGGGCTCAGCGAGGAGGCCGAACGAGCGTGCCAGGCTGCCGCTGCCAACGACGATGTGGCCGGATTGACGGTGGCGCTGCGTGGCCTGTTGAGCGAAGCCGTGACCAAGACCGCGGGACAACTGGTGCGCCGCCTCCAATCGAGCAGCCTCTCTGCCGCGCTCGAACGCGGCCTGTCGGCAGCCGAGTCGCGCATCACTACGGCCGTAGACGACCTACCAGACCACCTCTCGGTTGCCGCCGACCTGACGGATCGCCCCCTCGACCCCACAAAAAAGGCAGAACGGGCCGTCGTGCAGCCCATGGCGCGGACCGTCTTGGACCAAAGCTTTCTAGCGCGTCTCGGCGAAGGCGGCGAGGCCCTCAAGCAACCCCTCTTCCGCGTGCTGGCGAAGGCCGAGGAGGTGCAGTCGGCGGTGCACTACAACCTCGACGCCGCCCTGGAAGAGTTGGGTAGCGCGCTGCCCGACGACACAACGACGGTCGCAACCTCGATCGAGCCAAGTCCGAGCCCGGACAACGACCTTGATCTCCTCTCGATGGACGCGTCCTATTCGGAGGAGGCAGCCGCCGAGGTAGACGCCTCGTCCGAAACCGAAGTCCCCCCTCCTACGGCTTCAGCCGCTGAAGCGTCGCCCTCCTCGGGCGACTCGACACCTACTCCCGCCGCGATCGCAACCGAGACGGGAGGGGACGATTCGGACCAGCCGGGCGTTTCAGCGGCCGAGAGGATCGCCTCGGCGCGCGAACTCACCGTCACGGGGCTTGCCCGGGCGGCTGAGCGTCTTGCAGGCATCGTTGAGCCGCTGCATGATCCGTGGACGACCTTCCTCGCCGAGGCGACCCAGGTCTTTGAACGACGCTGGGGCATGCTGCACCAGCGCATCGAGGCCGCGGGGGTCGAGGGGCAGTTTATGGACGTGAAGCTGCGGATGGCCGATGAGGGCGCTCGGATGGGGCGTGAGGCCCAGAACCAGGTGCGCGTCGCGGGCCAACGTCTCGCGAAAGAAGCCCGGCGGTGGTGGAAGCGGGCCCTCTCGCTCATCCGGCGTGGCCGGAGCGCTGCAGGCCTCACACAGAACGTGGCTGCCCGGCAAGCAACGCTCGACGCGCTCGGCGAAATCTCGGTCATCCGCCAACGCCTGCCCCTAGTCTACCGACGCCTTTTTTCGTTCGACCCCATCGCTGATCCGCTCTTGCTGCAAGGTCGCGACGCACAGCTCGACTCGCTCAGCACGGTGCTGAACCGCTGGCAGGCGCAACAACCATCGAGTGCGCTCGTGGTCACCGCCCCCATGGGGGGCGGAGCTACGTCGTTCCTGCGCGTGGCAGCGGGGACGCTGCTCACGGGGTTGCCGTTGCACCGGGTAGACCTGACAGAGCGCTTGGCCGACCCGGAAGTGCTCGCAGACGCCCTCGCCCAAGCCTTCGATGTCGACTTGGCGCACGACGACGACACGGGCCTGTCGCGGCTGGCGCGGCTCGAACGCCACCTACTCGCCGGGCCCGACCAACCGCAGCGCGTGTGCCTGCTTGAGCATCTGGAGCACCTGATGCTCCGCACTGGCGGCGGACTGGCCCCGCTGGAAACGACGCTCACGTTTCTGAGCCGCACCGACCATCGCGTGCTCTGGTTCGCCACGATGAACGAATCGGCGTGGCGCTTCATGGCCCGCACCGCTCCCGCCCTCACCGGCCTCGTGACTCCGCTCTCGCTCCCACCGCTCGACCGCACCGCCCTGGAGACGCTCATCCTCAAGCGGCACGCCCGGAGCGGCCTCCCCCTCACCTTCGACGAGCCCCAAGCCCCTGCCCCGCTCCTCGTGCGCCGCCTCAAAAACGCAAAGAACGAGGCCGCCCGACAGGACTTACTCCGCGCCGACTTCTTCGACCGCCTTGCCCGCGCCTCCGGCCGCTCCATCGCGCTTGCGCTCTTCTATTGGCTCCGCAGCCTGGACTTCGAGGCGGCCGGCGATCGGCTCACGGTGCGCTCCCTGCCGGCCCTCGACTTCGGCTTCCTGGCGAGCTACGACCTGCCGCGCGCTTTTGCACTCAAGGCCCTCTTGCAGCATGGCACGCTCACCTTAGGCGAATATCAACGCGTCTTCCGCTCTACGCCGCGGGAGGGCTACCTCCTCTTCGAATCGCTGGCCAACGAATTGCTCATCACGCGGGCCAACGGCACTACAAACGCTACGGCTCCCGGGGCCCCGATGTCGGTCCGACTTGGCGACCGCTACCGCATCCATCCGCTTCTCGTTCACCCTGTCGCTGAAGCCCTCCGGAGCCGGAATATGCTGTAGCGGCTGAATGCTGCCCACGAAGGAACCAACCGGAGCAAACCGTAGCGTCAGGCGACACGTCGCGCATCGCGGCACGCTTGGCCCCCCTACTGCGCTGCGAGCGTTTTCTTTAGCTGCTGGATCGTGTCGACGGGAGTGGGGTCCACACCCTGGAGCATGGCGAGCCAGAACGAGACAAAGTCGCCGAGTTGGAGGAGCGACAGCATGCGCCCAAGGCGCGTCGAGCCTTCGGCGGGCGCTTCGCTCCAGGACGCCACGTCGTCTTCGAGGAGACCCTGTGTGATCGTCATACGCTTTTGGATCTGCGCGTGGTCACTCTCGTCGCGTAGCACGACCACGGCCATCTGCTGCGAGATCGAAACCGGTGCGGCCTCGAACCCCATGATTTCGTTGTGGTTCAGCTCGGCGAACAGGTTGCCAACGGCCGGAGCCTTCGCGTTCTCGTGAATCTGCGTCCGCCAGCGCATGTTGACTGCTTCGAGGAAGCCCGTGCCGCTATAGATCACCGACAGCTTGCCATAGAGCGCCTCAGCGAGATCCAAGGCCTCGTTGCCCTCGGAGGTCGACATACGGGCAGCACGTGCTGCAGCCTCGTCGAGCGCGGCATCTAGGTCAGCATCCGGCAGGGCTGTCATGCCCAGGGCGCGAGCAAGACGGAGTAGCACAGAGAACGAGTAGCCGAGCGCGGCACGCGGCTGCAGGCCGCCGGGCACGACCACGTGAGCCAGGTTGTGCTTCTTGGCCTCGTCGAGGAGCGTGCCGCCGGTCGTGACACAGAGCACGGTCGCGCCGCGGTCCAGGGCTTGCCCGAAGGCCGAAAGGGTCTCCTCGGTCCCGCCGGAGTAGCTGGATGCCACCACGAGCGTTTTTGGACCGACGAACGCGGGCAGGTCGTAGCCCCGCACGACGGTCATGGGGACAGGGCAGGTCGCTTCGCAGTAGGTGCGCGTAAGGTCGCCACCGATGGCCGAGCCGCCCATACCACAGACTACGACCGCGTCGAAGTCGGTGGCTGACCAACCCAGGCTCTCGATGGAGGCGGCGCGGGTCCACCCCTCGCGGAAGTGGTCAGGGAACGCGCAGATGGCCCCAAGCATGCCGTCGGGGTCGAGGCGGTCGAGGGCAGCGGCGAGGTCGAAAGTCGAAGTCGATTCCATGGGAGCGAAGCGGGGGCGAGAGGGCCAGAGTCGGGCGTGCGAAGACGGCGCGCTGGGCGTCGTCGAGGTGGTCCGCTGGCAATCTACGTGCCTTTGTGCTTCGCTCGCGTTTACCCAGGGCCGACCGTCACGCGGGCCAGGTCGCCAGCGTCTCCTGGACGACCTCTTGGACGCGCGCGGTCGTGAACGGCTTGCCGAGGTAGCCGTCGAAGCCGCAGCGGAGGAAGCGCTCACGGTCGCCAGGCATCGCATAGGCCGTCACGGCAAGGATGGGCGTCGCTTCATAGCCTTCGAGTTCCCGCATGGCATGGAGCACATCGACGCCGTCCCGCTTCGTGCCAAGGTTCACGTCCATCAGCACGAGGTCGTAGGGGTGCAGTTGCGCCAGGCGTAGGGCCTCCGTCTCACTTGCGACGGCGTCGAGGCGGTAGTGCGGCCCGAGGGCATAGTGGAGCATGCGCTGCGCGTCGGCACTGTCCTCAACGGCAAGCACGCGCGCGTCGGAGGCCTCCTCGTCGGTGCCAGGCGTTCCGCCCTGTGCTGCGTAGACGGGCAGCACGCTTGGGGTACCGGGCTCAGCGTCCACACTGGGGAACGTCACCGTGAAGGCGGCACCTACGCCGCGCTCGCTCTCCACCTCGATGGTGCCTTCCATCAGTTCGACGAGGCCGCGTGTGATGGCAAGCCCGAGGCCGCTCCCCTCGTGGGTGCGGGCGATACCCGTAGACTCCTGTGAGAATCCTTCGAATACAAACGGCACAAAGCTTGGGCTGATACCAATCCCAGAGTCCTCCACAACGATGTGTACGCCCGCTATGCTCTGCGACAGCGACACGGTGACCCCGCCCACCTGTGTAAAGCGGATCGCGTTGTCCAAGAGGCTGGCAAGAACACGCTGTAGCAGTGTGGGATCGAGGATGGCGCGCAGTGGACGATCGGGAAACTCCATGTGAAGCCGGAGCCCTTTCTCATCGGCCGCGGCAGCATGCAGCCGTACGGCTTCTCGGATCTCGCGCCCCACATCGAGGTCGGCCGCTCGGACCTCCATCGTCCCGGCTTCGAGCGTGGCGAGGTCCAGGATGCCATTGAGGAGGCGTAGGAGGCGGGTCCCACTGCGCTCGATTACGCTTACCATCTCGCGCTGCTCATCCTGCGCCGTCTCGGACAGGACGGCTGAAAACCCGATGATGCCGGTGAGCGGTGTCCGGAACTCGTGACTCATGTTTGCCAGGAAGCTCGCCCGGATCTGCATCATGGCCTCGGCCTGCTCACGCGCTGCTACCAGTTCGCGCTCGCGGCGGTGCTGGTCGGTGAGGTCGCGGAGACTGCACCGGACAAGCGGTGGCGCAGCGCTCAGGGGGCTCAGCTGTAGTTCACACACGAGGTCGCCACCTTCGGCATCACGGCAGGTCCACTCCTCAGTGAGCGTGTGCTGGCTCGCCTGGTGCAGCAGCATCGTTAGACGATCCGCCGACACGACACCACCAGGCTGCCAGGGCGGGCTGATGATATCGAGCGGTTGCCCGACGAGCGCAGCTGTCGCCCGGCTCAGCAAGGTGCCTGCGTTCTGGTTGGCCTGCACGATGCACCCGCGGTCGAGGTCTACGACCAGGATAGCCTCTGGTGCGGTCTCCACGAGGGCTCGGTGGAGTTGATCTTTGGCTCGAGCTTCGACCTCGGCCGAGCGCTGTGCCGTCAGATCCAACCCGATGAGGTAGGCCGCCTGGCCTCGATCGTACTTGTGCGCGACGACCATCAGATGCCTCGCCGTCCCTTCGATGGACGGGGTCAAGTCGCACGAGGCTTGCTCGCTATCACCAGCAAAAAACTCACGGAGAAACGACTCCAGCGAGCGCCCTGCTCCGAGAAAGTCGATCGGTTGGTTGACGAACTCCGAAGGCTCGAGCCCAAAGAGATGGGCAAGATGGTCGTTGACCTCGAGGTAGCGTAGATCTTTGCTCACCCGGGAAATCGTGCCGGGCAGCCCGTTCATGAGCGACCGCAGGCGGTCGTGGGTGCGCCGGAGGTCGTCGGTGGCGTGATGCAGCGCGGTGACGTCTTCCGCGGCGCCGTAGATCCGCTCGACCTCGCCGTCACGCCGCACAGGCTGGGCCCAGAAGCGGAGCCACCGTACTCCCCGGCTGGGCGTGACCACCCGGAGTTCACCCTCGACGCGCTGCCCGTCGCTGAGGTCTCGCAGAAATCCTCGTGCCCGTCCTTCGTCTTCCGCGAAGACGAAGCTGCACACGTCCGTGGCGTCGCCTTCCACTTCGAGCAAGCGTTGAAGCGCCGGGTTGGCCCAGGCGAGCTCTGGCGCTTGCTGCTCCCTGATTCTGAGGTCGAAGGCGAGCCCAGGGGTCAATTCTGACACTGCCCGGTAGCGGGCGCGCTCTTGGCGAAGCCAGGCGACTTCGCTGCGTAGTTGGCGCAATTCGTCCGTGGGCGGCGACGCCACACCGGGCGGAGCGAACCGGGCTGCGTCGGCAAACTCGGGGAGCATACCAGAAATGCGGTGGGGTGGGCGAGATCCTCCGAACGGGTCGGGGTGGATGGAGGTACGTCCCTTTTATCGTCCTTGGTGATGGTGGGCTTTAGCGCGCATATAGCGCGTCCAGAGTATCTTGGCGGCTCCTCACGTCGACCCCGCCACGCATGCTCGATCCCACCTTCGTCCGTACGCATCCAGACCGCGTCCGCGCGGCACTTCGCGACAAGCGGGCCGGAGACCCTGCCCTGGTTGATGCCTTCCTAGAACGTGACGCCGAACGGCGTGAATCCCAGACCGTACTTCAGGAGGTTCAGCAGCAACTCAACGCGGCGAGCCGCCAGATCGGGCCGCTGATGAAGGCAGGGCGGCGTGAGGAGGCAGCGCCCCTACTCGCCGAGTCAAACGCGCTAAAAGCCCAAAAGAAAACGCTCGAAGAGGCCGCCCGAGTTGCCGAGGAGGCCCAGCATCGCCTGATGCTTGAACTCCCCAACCTTCCTCATGAAAGCGTCCCCATCGGTGCCACCGACGAAGACAACGTGGTCCTCGTCGAGGTTGGCCAAAAGCCATCATTCGAGGCATATGGGGACGATTTTGAGCCCCTTCCTCATTGGGAATTGCTTGAGCGGCACCGGCTCGTAGACTTCGAGCGGGGCTCGAAGGTAGCAGGCGCCGGATTCCCGTTTTACCTCGGACGAGGGGCACGGCTACAGCGTGCCCTGATCCATTTCTTCTTGGACCAGGCGACCTCGCATGGCTATGTCGAGATGCAGCCTCCCCTTGTCGTCAACGAGGCCTCGGGCATCGGCACGGGCCAAATCCCGGACAAAGAGGCTATGATGTACGAGGCCGAGCGCGATGGCCTCTTCTTGATTCCAACGGCTGAAGTCCCCGTTACCAACTTCTACCGGGATGAGATTCTTGACGCGGACACCCTGCCCATCAAGTATGCCGCCTACACCCCGTGCTTCCGCCGCGAGGCCGGCTCTCACGGCAAAGACGTGCGTGGTCTCAACCGGCTGCACCAATTCGACAAGGTGGAGTTGGTGCAGTTCGTGCATCCCGCTGACAGCTACGAGGCGCTCGAAGCGCTCCGGCAGGACGCTGAGCGTGTGCTCGACTTGCTTGAGCTTCCGTTTCGCCGACTCCTCATGTGCACGGGCGACATGGGCTTCACCCAGTCGAAGAAGTACGACCTCGAAGTGTGGAGCGCCGGTCAGCAACGCTGGCTCGAAGTGTCCTCGGTATCCAACTTCGAGGCGTTCCAGGCACGCCGCGCTATGATTCGCTATCGTCCGGAACCCGGGGCTAAGCCCCAACCGATTCATACGCTGAACGGCTCTGGGTTGGCGTTGCCGCGCATCGTCGCGGCGCTCCTAGAGAATGGCCAGCAGCCCGATGGCTCCGTCCGCCTGCCCTCGGTCTTGCACCCCTATACCGGATTTGCCACCATCGGGGCATAGCGCGCCGATGGGCGCTCGCCGATGCTGCAAATATACGGCCTTTGCACGCCGAGAACGTCACGGAGGCGTTCCATCTGGATGGCCCAAACCTCTGGGGCTGAAGACGGTGGGAGGTTTGAACTGGCGTACCGCCCTCGCTTTCCTCACCACGTGACATGGACCGCCGCTCCTTCCTTCTCCGCCGCCCTGCCAGGGCGACCACGGACTCGTTGGAACCCGTACCGTCCGTACCGACCCCGGCCTTGTCGCGCGGACGCCGTGGGTCTATGAATCCCTACGCTGCATCTGCAGAGGCCCCGTGGGACGCGCGTCGCGTACGGCACCTTCTTCGACGGACGGGCTTCGGTGCGACAATCGCCGACGTGGAGCGGCTCACCCTCGCCTCCCCTCAGGAAGCCGTCTCGCAGGTGTTAGACGATGGAAGAGGCGCACCCCTCTTGACTCCGCCTGAGTGGGTGTCCCTGTCTCGCCCAGAGCGTGGCACGGCTGAATACAGCGCGTACACGTCCAACAACCGCACGTGGCGACGCGAATTTGAACTCGACCTGCTCAACAGCTACTTCGCACCCACCCTGCGGGACAAGCTCACCGTGGTCTGGCAGAACCACTTCGTGGCATCCATCTTCCGCTACGACCTAGCGAAGTACGCCTTCGACTACGTGCAGACGATCCGCACGCATGCCGTGGGCGACTTCAAGCAGTTCGTCTATGACATGGGTATCACGCCCGCGATGCTGATTTTCTTGGACGGCGTCTCCAACGCCGTCGGCACACCCAACGAGAACTATGCTCGGGAACTGATGGAGCTGTTCACGATGGGTCTTGACGGCGCCGACGGATCGCCGAACTACACCCAAGAGGACGTCAGGGAGCTTGCGCGGGCACTCACGGGGTGGACCGTCAACCCAAGATCGCTAGTCGCCGAGTTCGATCCCGCTCGCCACGATGACGGCGAAAAGACACTCTTCGGCCGGACGGACCGATTCGACTATGCGGGCGCGCTCGACTGGCTCTTCGAGGCCCGGGCCGACGCCATCGCCCGCTTCGTGTGCACCCGGCTCTACGAGGCGTTCGTCGTTTCGCCTGCCGACCCTGACCACGTCGCTACATTAGCCGCGCAATTTCAGATTGACTGGGCGATCGACCCAATCATCGAGCGAATCCTACGCAGCGAGGCCTTCTTCGCAGACGGCGTCATCGGAGCGCAGGTGGCCGACGCCCTCTCGTGCCTCGTGGGCCGCTACCGCGAAACGGGCACCGAGGCGCTCCCCGAGTCGCAGCTGGGCAAGCTGAGCCTTCAGCTAGAGCGGTTGGAGCAGCCCTACTTTCAGCCCCCGAACGTGGGCGGTTGGCCGCGTGGCCGTGGCTGGCTCACCACGGACTCGCTCCCGCGCCGATGGACGCTGACCGGACAGAACCTGAGCGGCGTTCTGGCCAGCGTCCAAGCCCTCGCCCTCACCTTTCCCGATCCGTTCGACGCGCAGACTTTGGCCGTCGACCTGGCCCGCCACTTGCTTGCCGTTCCCTTGGACGAGGAGGACGAAGCCGGACTCGGCGGCGTGCTCTTGGGCGGGCTGCCAGACTACGAGTGGGACCCTGCCGACATGGGCGTCCGGCCTCGCTACCTCGCGCTCCTTTCCTTTCTCGCTGAGCTTCCGGAATTCCAACTGACGTGACCGGGCCGTCGGGGTCTGCCACCGACCCCGTGCGCCCATTCACTCGCCCACCGATTGCTGGCAGCGACCAGCTACGTGCCCATGTGCGACTCCCATTCGATCCATCGCTCCCGCGCTATCGCCTTGGAGGACGGTCACGCTCACGACGATGACCACCGAATCTGGACCCGGCGCGACTTTCTGGTGCGGTCGGGCCTTGCGGCAACCGCGGGCGGCATGCTACTTGGAGGCACCCCTGTGCGCACGCTCGCGCAGACCCCGTTCCTGCATCACCTTGCCAGACTGGAGACCGATCGTGTCCTCGTGCTGATTCAGCTCAACGGCGGCAACGACGGCCTCAACACGATCATCCCTGTCCGGAACGACCTCTACTACCAGGCTCGCCCCACGCTGGCGATTTCCCAAGCTGACACGCTCCGACTCTCAGACGATTTTGGGCTGAACGCGGAGCTGGGCGCGCTCGAACGCCTTTGGGGCGACGGCCGGATGGCGATTGTGCAGGGCGTCGGCTACCCGGACCACAACCTCTCGCACTTTCGCTCAACCGACATTGTAGCGACTGCTGACACCGTATCTGGGACGACGGGTTGGATGGGTCGGGGGCTGCTGGAAGAATTCCCAGACTACGAGACCAACCCGCCGCCCGTCCCCCCTGCCGTCCAGATCGGCGCGTCGGTGCCGGTGTTGTTTCAGACTGAGAGCACCAACATGGCGATGACGTTCGCCAACGCCCAGGCCGTAGAGCGCGTGGCCTCTGGCGCGGCGGCCTACGACCCGACCGACGTGCCGGCAACTCGCTATGGCGAGGAACTGGCGTTCGTCCGGGCTCTCGCAAACGCGTCTGTCGTCTACCGGGAGGTGATCCGCGAAGCCTATGAAGCTGGCGACTCGGCAACCACGCCCGAGTACGGCCCGCTCTACGAGATGCCGAAGTCGCTGGCTGCGACAGCACGGCTCATCAAAGGGCGGCTTGGCGCGCGCGTCTACCTCGTCTCGCTTGACGGCTTCGACACACACGCCCGTCAAGCCAACATGCACACCTTCTTGCTGCGTGCGCTCGGCCAGGCCATCGACGCCTTCATGACCGACCTCCGCGCATCGGGCGATGCGGAGCGCGTCGTCGTGATGACCTTCTCCGAGTTTGGCCGACGCTTGGCCGAGAACGGTTCTGCCGGGACAGACCACGGTACGGCCGCTCCGACGATGGTCGTGGGGGACTCGGTGAACGGCGGGTTCTTCGGCGAATTCCCCGACCTCACCGCGCTCGACGACAAGGGCAACCCGACCAACACGACTGACTTTCGCGCGCTCTACGCCACCCTACTCGAACGCTGGCTCGGCCTCAGCACGGAGGCTACCGCAGACGTCCTCGGCGGCACCTACGATGCCCTCGGCTTCCTCGATGCCAGCGCCTCCCCGCCCCCGGACAACCCCACGGACCCGCCCGATCCGACACCACCGGACCCGACGCCGGAGGTGCCGCGCTACGAGGCGGCGTTCCCGAATCCGTTCCGGCAACAAACAACGCTTGGGTTTACCCTCTCAGAAGAGGCCGACGTCGATGTTGCGCTTTATGACACGACGGGGCGCCGGCTGCAGACATTGAAGAGCGGACTCCTGGACCTAGGCCGCCACCAACTCATCGTTGAAGGCTCGAGCCTCGCGGCGGGCAACTACTTCGTCCGTCTAGTCGCCTTCACGCAGCCCCTGCGTACCGAGCACACTTGGAAGATCACGCGGGCATAGTGACTAGCGGCCGCCCCGCGCGCCGAGCGGCCACGCGACTGCTTTACGGGTCAAGCGGTCCGAAGTACGCCGTCCCGGTACTGTAGAGCAGAAACAGAGGGCGTTGGCCTAGGACATCGTTCCCCAGGATGACGGCGGGTTGGTCAGACAATCCAAGCACTCGAAAGACGGGCAAGTCGGCGATGCGCACCTCGCGTGGTTCAAACATCACGTCGCCGACGCCGAAGTCAGAGAAGGTGTAGCGGTACGTCTCAGTCTCCTCGTCGCCGAGTCCTCGCGTGGCTTCATCCTGACGTTGTACGCCTTCCGTACCGGGTATAGCTCCTTCGAGCGCAGCAGCTGCCGCGTTGAAGACGCTCGTTCCCGCACCCGTGTCCACGATCACCCGCGCCGACGCATCGGCAAGCGCGGCGTCGAAGCTGACAAAGCCTCCGAAGCCCCCCCCCGCGAACGGTACAGGGGTGAAGTCGTTGAGCCGCACCTCTGGGAGCGTACCCTTCTCGTAGAGTCCGAGGCGTGACTCAGGCCAGTTGTACTCGACGTCAAACTGGCGAAGCACGTCGTTGCCCAAGATCCCTGCGTAGGGAATCTCCGACTGTCTAAAGCGTTCAAGATCGATCACCGCCACCCGGAGCGTCCGTACGGTGCGGGTGCCCACGGTGAGTGCGTCGAGTTCGAGCAGCTGGTACTCCGTGGGCCCACTCGCCCCGAGGACCTGTGCGATCCCGCCGTCGTCCTCGGTAAATCCGAGCGCGTCGCGCGTATCGGGCGAGAGCACACTGGCACTAGCCGCCGTATCGAGAATGAACAGAAGCGAGTCGAGCGCGCCTATGCGCACGGGCACGAGCGCATAGGCTCCGTCGCGAACGAGGGTGACTTCCGTGAACGTAGTATCGGAAGGCAGGTCGGCAGCGGTGACCGCAGCCGAAGAAGACCCTAGTGGTGAGGCTTGCTGCGCAATTCCTGGACGGGCAAGGAGGACGAGAACGCAGAGATAGAGAAGGGGGCGCATGAACTGAAGGAGGATGACAGGGCGAGGACTGTACCAGATGAAATACCCCTGGCTGAGTGTAGGCAAGTACCTCCTCAAGGGTTTTCGTACACCAGACATGACACACGTATTGGGGCCTGCAAGCGCCGCCCCTCTTCCCCCTTGGAGCCGATCGGGCCTCGGTTGTAGCGTGAGGTTAAATGCAGCGAGGCCCTGCCCTTCTCATCAGATCTGAGAGAGCCTCTGTGCGTCTTCGCATTTCCCACGCAGCGTTCTCCCTGTTTCTTGACGGAACGAGGTCGGCGCAGGGCGTTTGATTGCACGGTTCATACCCACCCCATTCGGCCCCGTACATGAGCGTTCGCGCGAAGGTCCTACCTGCTCCTGCTACCAGCCTGTCCGATGCCCGGACGACGCTGATGGACCTCAAAGAGCTGCTCAAGCCTGGCATCTCCCTGTTCGTTGTCGTTGTGGCTGCGGCGGGCTACCTCGTCGGCTTGGGGGCGGCCCCGATCGACCTTAGCACACTCGCAGCCCTCCTCGTGGGTGTGTTTCTCACGGCAGGGGGCAGCGGCGCGCTCAACCACCTCATCGAGCGCAAGCACGACGCGAAGATGCGTCGTACGCAGTCGCGCCCACTCCCCGGCGAGCGGCTCGGGCTAGGCTTCGTCGCCGTCTACGGCACCGCGCTCGACCTCGTGGGCCTGAGTATCCTCTGCGTCTGGGTTAATCACCTCACGGCGGGCCTCGCCCTACTCACGTCGCTGGGGTACTTGTTTGTCTACACGCCACTCAAGCGGGTATCCGCATGGAACACGCTCGTCGGCGCGGTCCCCGGCGCGCTCCCGGCACTCGGTGGGTTCGCTGCCGCCACGAATAGCATCGGTGCGGGCGGGTGGGCGCTCTTCGCAGTGATTTTCTTGTGGCAGCTTCCGCACTTCTACGCCCTCGCGTGGATGTACCGTGACGACTACGAGCGGGGCGGCTTCCGGATGCTTCCCGGCCTCGACCCGACAGGCTCGACCACGGCCACGACGGCCTTGGGGGCCACCCTCCTGCTGCTCGTGGCTGGCGTGGTACCCACAGCGCTCGGGTTGACAGGCCTCCTGTACTTTTTCGGCATGCTCGTCCTGGGCGTGTGGTTCACGCTCCCGGCGTTCGCATTCTTTCGCGAGCCCTCCAATCGCAGTGCGAAGCGACTCCTCCTTGCCTCGATCCTATACGTGCCGGTCTTCTTCACGTTTGTGGTGGTGGACTACCTGCTCCGGCTCTACCTCTAGCGTTCGCCTCTCGTGGTTGGCCCCACAGGTCCTCGTATGACTGACCGCCTCGCTGCCCTATCCGTTGATCAGCTCGTGTACCGCTACGGCGACCACACGGCACTCGACGGCTTGACCTTCGAGGTTCCGGTCGGTGTGACCTTTGGCCTGCTCGGTCCCAATGGAAGCGGGAAGACGACCCTGTTCCGCATCATCTCGACGCTCCTACGCCCCGACGCAGGGCAGGCGACGGTCTTGGGCGACAACTGTGTGGACCGCCCTGGAGCGGTGCGTCGCATGCTGGGCGTGATCTTCCAGCAACCCGCTCTCGATGCAGAATTGTCTATTACTGAGAACCTACGCGTTCATGCTGCCCTCGTAGGCATCCCCCGCGACGAGGCCGATGGGCGCATCCACGCCATTCTAGACCAGTTTGACCTCGTGAGTCGGGCTAACGAGCGGGTCAAGACACTCTCCGGGGGCCTCACGCGCCAGGCTGACCTCGCCCGGGGCTTTCTTCACCGTCCCAAGCTGTTGCTCCTGGACGAGCCGACGACTGGGCTAGACCCCATCGCCCGGCGTGATCTATGGGAATCGTTGGCCCGCCTCCAACGGCTGGAGGGCACCACGCTGCTCGTAGCCACCCATCTCATGGACGAGGCTGAGCGGTGTGATGAAGTCTTGATTTTAGACCGAGGGCAACTCGTGGCTCAAGGTTCACCAGGCAGCCTTCGCGATGCGCTTGGTGCGGACGCCCTCTGGCTTGACTCAGACTCCCCCGACGCGCTAGCGGACCTCCTGTCTGATCGGCTCGGCCTCGACGCTCAGGTGCTTGGCCGCCGCGTCCTTGTGTCCCACGACGACCCCGCTTCCGTGCTGGGCCGCATGTACGACGCCGCCGGCGACCTCATCGTTGCCGCCACGGTGCGCCGTCCCACGCTTGAGGACGTCTTCGCCGCGCGCACGGGTCAGCGGGCCACCTTCTCGATGTCGCAAGCCTGAAGGCCGATCGATCTGCTCATCGCCCCCTTGAGCCTCACCCCTGATTATGCTCCGTGTCGTCCGAGCGCTGTGGCAGCGTGAGATTCTGAAATTCCTCCGCGATCGAGCCCGCCTCGTAGGCGCGCTCGTGCAGCCGCTTGTGTTTTGGCTACTGCTCGGATTTGGCTTCTACGACTCGTTCCAGATGCCCGGCAGCGAGAACGTGTCGTACCTCGAATACCTCTTTCCCGGGATCGTCGCCTTGATCCTGCTCTTCACGGCCATCTTCTCCACGATCTACATCGTCGACGAGAGACAGACCGGGTTGCTGCAGGCCGCGCTTGTGGCTCCGGTCTCTCGCCTCTCCTTGGTGCTAGGCAATCTGGCAGGCGGTGTCACGCTCGCGCTCGCGGAGGCACTGCTCTTCCTCCTGCTTGCCCCGTTGGTGGGTCTCACTCCTACGTTTCTGGGACTGCTCGTGATTGTCCTCGCGTGCCTTTCGATGGCGATGGCGTTCACGGCGCTTGGCTTCACCATCGCTTGGCGGCTCGACACCACGCGCGGATTCCACGCGATCATGAACCTGGTGCTCCTGCCGATGTGGTTTCTGTCGGGTGCATTCTTTCCACCGGAAGGCGTCCCGGTGGCTGTGCGGTGGGTCATGTACGTCAACCCTGCCTTCTACGGTGTGGCCGCGCTGCGCGATGGCCTCTACCTCCCGGAAGCAGCACCGAGTGCTGCCGGGCTCCCGACGGGTCTAGCGCTTGGACTCTCCATCGCATTTGCTACAGCGATGGTGGGCCTCGCCGTATGGACCGTCCAGCGGCGCTCCACGCTCACAGCCTAGGCCCGAAGAAGCGGCGAACGTGGATCGGATGACGTCTCGTCGTGTTGATGTGAGTATGGCACCGACTCACACCGCCCCTGTCGACTTGAAGGCCCGCGACCGCGAAGGGCTCGCGGCGTTTGTTGCCGAGCAAGGGTGGCCCACGTTCCGCGCGAAGCAGCTCTTCGGCTGGCTCTACGGCAAAGGAGCTACCGGCTTCGACGCGATGACGGTGCTACCGAAGGCCATGCGCGAGCGCCTCAGCGAGGTCGCCCGCATTGGGTCTATCGAGGAGGTCCAACGCCAAGTGGCGGCGGATGGGACGGTCAAATTGCTCTACGCCCTCAGCACGGGGCGCCGCGTCGAAAGCGTGCTGATCCCCGACGTCGATGACGCCACGGGCAGGGCCAAGCGGCTCACCGTGTGCGTGTCGAGCCAAGTTGGTTGCGCGATGGGGTGCCACTTTTGCGCGACCGGGCTGATGGGCTTCCACCAGAACCTTACGCCCGGCGAGATCTACGATCAAGTCTACCACCTCAACACGCTGGCGATCGAGCGCTTCGGCAAAGGGGTCACCAACGTAGTCTTTATGGGCATGGGCGAACCGCTCCAGAACTACACGAACGTGACTGCCGCCACGCGCCTGCTGACCGACGCCGACGCACTCGACCTCAGCCCCAAGCGGATCACCATCTCGACCGTCGGGCTAGCCCGTCGGATCCGGACCCTGGCGGACGACATCGCCTCTGAGACCGTGCCCCCCGTTCGGCTTGCCATCAGCCTGCACGCCCCAACTGATCCGCAGCGGAGCGCCATCATGCCGGTCAACCGCTCCGAGAAGACCGACCTCGCGGCGCTTAAGGACGCTGTCCAGCACTACACCCGTACGACAGGCCAACGCGTGACCTACGAATATTGCGTGTTCGCCAACCGAAACGACCAACCGGAGGATGCACGTAACCTTGCACGGGTGGCCCGATGGGCGCCGAGTAAGGTCAACCTCATCATGTACAACCCCGTCGCGGGCACTGCATTCACCAGCACCGACGAGTTCGCCTTGAACCGATTCATTCGCGCCTTGGTCGACGAGCATGTGCGCGTCACGGTCCGCCGAAGCCGAGGTCAAGACATTGATGCGGCCTGTGGCCAACTCGCCGTTCTGGACGGATGACGTAGGTTGGGCGTAGTCCAGAGAGAGCATCGGAGGACGACGCCTCGTCAACCCTGCTCTCTTTACTCCCTGTTCCTCTATATATCGCTTTCCTCAGATATGGCCGTCAAATCGTATCCGATGAGCACCGCGGACGTCACCTGGCTCCGCATGGAAGCCCAGACCAACCCGTTTACGATCTCCGGGGTGCTGTTGCTGGAGGGGAAGATGGAGATCGAGAGTCTGCGTCGCATCATCAACAACCGCCTGCTGATCTTCGAGCGGTTCAAACAACGGGTCAAGGGGCGCCACGCGACGCCGAGCTGGCAGAAGGATCCACACTTCCACATCGAGAAGCACGTGCACGAAGTCGCGCTACCTGCTCCCGGTGGCCAGGTGGAACTGCAGGCGTTGGCTAGCGACCTCCTCAGCACGCCGCTGGATTTCGGCAAACCACCTTGGGAGATGCACCTCGTGCAGAATGTGAACGGGGCGAGCGCCATCATTGGCCGCATTCACCACGTCTACGGCGACGGCATCGCACTCATCCACGTCCTGCTCTCGATGACGGATGAGTACTTCGACCCGAATCGGGGGGCGAGCCACCGGTCCAACGGACAAGCCTCCCCACTCGCTTCGCTGTTCAAGCCCGCGGTCAAAACCGTCGGCGCAACTGCGAAGGTGGCGGGGTCGCTGGTGGGCGACACGGTCAAGATGGCCGTCAACCCGAGCCACATGTTCTACCGGGCCAAGCAGGCGATGAGCCTGGGCGGCACGCTCTCGCGGTTGGCGCTGCTCCCAGAAGACTCCATGACCCGCTTTAAGGGTGAGTTGAACTCGCTCAAACGCGTGGCGTGGTCCAAAGAAGTCCCCCTCGACGTCGTCAAGCAAATCGGCGCCGCGAACGATGCCAAGGTCAACGACGTACTGCTGACCGCGGTGGCCGGAGCGCTACGGCGCTATCTCGAAGCGCAGGGAGACCCGATCGAGGACATCGAGTTGGGCGCGGCGGTGCCGGTCAACGTCCGCCCGCTGGAAGACGCCTATAAGTTGGGGAACTACTTCGGCATCGTCTTTCTCATGCTCCCCGTCGGGGTCGAGGACCCACGAAAGCGTCTGGCGATCTTGAAGGCTCGGATGGACCGTATCAAGGTCACCCCGGAGGCGTTGGTGATGCTGGGCGTGCTGCAGACTGCGGGGGCCGCGCCGAGGGCGTTGCAAGACAAGCTGCTCGACATCCTGAGCGCGAAGAATTCAGCCGTGATGACCAACGTGCCCGGCCCTCGCGAGCGGCTCCATTTCGAAGGCATTGAAATGACAGGGATGATGTTTTGGGTGCCATGCTCCGGCAGCATTGGCATGGGCGTGAGCATCCTAAGCTATGCGGGTGGCGTCCGCCTTGGAATCGCTACGGACCGCGGTGTTGTTGAAGACCCCGAAGCGCTCGCTGCGCTCTTTGACACTGAATTTGAGGAATTGGCCGCCGAGTTTGTATAGGTGAGTTTCTGGTGTCCTCTACCCTTCTCGCAATCATGCAGATCACCCTACGACGGGGCCAGCCACCCGTTTTCGCTCTTCTTGGGGCCCTTCTCTTTCTTGGTTGCGCCTCGACAGGAAACCGCTCGCAGCTGTTAATCGACAGCCCACCAGAAATCGCTCGCATCGCCGTGATGGCCGACTTGCCGGATAGCGACATGCGTTCAGGGTTTGTCACACAGCTGCGAGAATCGCTGAGCCTCAGCGATATCGAAGTCATTGCCATTCGGCCCTCCCGCGACCCAAGGCAGGAGCGCATTGCCCAGCATGGCGCGGAGGTCGATGCCGATGTGGTACTCGTCGCAGAGCTAGCAGCCATGGAAACCCAGTCGACTGTGGCGCGGCAGCAAGTGGCGTCCCAGCGTTTCGAGCTTGCATATACCCTGTACGGTGTGAGCGAAGAGCGGCGGATCTGGACATCGTCTGCCATCTCTGGGCGATCGTTTAGTCGTTCGGGCGGCCGTGAGAGCATTGGAAAGAGCGCGGCGTTGAAGGTCCTTGAACTAATGCGTGAGGACCGGCTCGTGCCCAACCGCTCGAATCGGTGACGGTCCCTCGCGTCAAGGTCTGCTGCATCGGCAGCGTTGAGGAAGCACGACTGGCTATTGAGCATGGGGCCTCGGCCCTAGGCTTGGTATCGGCGATGCCGAGTGGCCCCGGCGTCATTGGCGAAGACTTGATTGCGGAGATTGCCGCAAGCGTCCCGCCGCCGGTCGCTACGTTCTTGCTGACGTCGAGCACCGACGCCGAGAAAATCGCCGCGCAGGCGAAACGGTGCCAGGTCAACACACTCCAGCTTGTCGATTCGGTCGAAACGACGACGTATACCTACCTACGCGCGGACCTCCCCACAATCAAGCTCGTTCAGGTGATTCACGTTGAGTCGGAGGCAAACGTCGAGGAAGCCGTGAGGGTGGGGCCCCATGTCGATGCGCTGCTCCTCGACTCTGGGCGCCCTACCGCAGCCCTTCCAGAACTCGGCGGCACCGGACGTACCCACGACTGGTCGCTCAGCCGCCGCATCGTCGAGACTGTGGACGTCCCGGTCTTTCTCGCGGGCGGCCTCAGCGCGGCCAACGTCGCGGAAGCGATCCGCGCTGTTCGCCCATTTGGAGTCGATCTGTGCAGCGGTGTGCGGACGGCTGACCGCCTCGATGCAGAGAAGCTCGCCTCGTTTTTCGTGTCCGTTGCCAAGGCTGCCCTTGCCGGATAGTGCGCGCGCGCTCACCAGACGCAGTCCGCAGCATCGAGTGCCATGTGGATGAGGAGGCCAAGCCCGACGAGCCCTCCCCATCGTCCTGCACGTTCCATGCGAACGGACGTCGCTTGCCGAGTCATCAGTAGACCGACGACGGCAAGCACCACGTAGGCGACGATCGCCGAGGGCGTGTGCAGGGGGTGATACCCAATGGAGCACCGGGCTGGGTCGTAGATCGGGTCCGCTAGTAGGTGATCGGCATCCACCGCCATCGTGGCGATCAGCAGAACGTAGGGTGCGCGCCAACGGGGGCCGAATAGCACCAACGCGACAAGCAGGGGCCCGATGAAATGGGAGGTGATGTGGAGCATCGGAGGGCACGCTAAGGGTGTAGAGGGTTGAGGCAACGGTCGCTCTCGCGCACACTCGGCGCGGGGCGCGCGTGAAGCTGCGATAGAGCCGGAGCCCACGGGTAGGCTTATCCCCTAGGATGATCTAGTTTGTTCTACTGCTTGCCTGCCGGCTTCGATGCAACTGCTGGACACTACGCGCTACTCGGACCTCCCTCCCTCGCTTCGCGTCGAACGCGTTGGCTTGGACCGTTTTGCCGAAGTCCGTGCCATCAACGAGGCCATCTTCAACGAAGCGCGGGTCATCAACCAGTTGGACCGCCGCGACTTGGTGATGCTGCTCGCCACATTCGAGGACATCCCCATCGGGTTCAAGGTAGGCTATGGGGAGAACCGCACCACGTTCTACAGTGCCAAGGGCGGCACGATGCCTCTCTGGCGGCGGCGCGGTCTTGCGCGCCTCTTGCTCGCCGAGATGATGAACGAGGCGCGGGCGCTGGGCTACCTCGTCTTCGCGTTTGACACGTTCCCGAACATGCACCCGGGCATGACGGTGCTCGGGCTCGCGGAAGGCTTCCGCGTCACTGCAGCAGGCTACAACGCCTCGTACCGCGACTACCGGCTGCGCTTCGAGAAGGAGGTCAGCTGACCGCGTGTTCTCCAGGGTACTCGCGCTCCGTGGGTGCGCGGTCGTATCACGACGCCTATCAAAACAGCGCGTAGATGAACGGAGCCAAGGAGCTCCCTTGCACAGCGACCAGGATTAAGCCGAGCAGGAGTAGGACCACCACGATGGGCGCGAGCCAGAACTTCTTGCGCACCTTGAGGAACTCCCAAAACTCTCGGATGATGCTGACCTTGCTCATAGGGGCTGGCGCGCGGTGCGCTCGTTCAGTAGAAGGTGAATGGTCAGGGAAGCTACCATCGCCCCACGCTCGCAACAACGCCTCGTCGGCCTCGTAGGTCGGTGAGCTATGGACGGGCGCCCTGCCTGCCTTTCATCTCCGCCTCCTCGTCTTATCCTACGCGCGCGTGCGATTCTTTACCGAGTTAGTTGAAGGGTTACGCATCGCCATGCAGGCTGTCTGGGCCAACAAGCTGCGCGCGCTGCTGACCACCCTAGGCATCATCATCGGCATCGCCACCGTGACGACGATGTTCACGGTCATCAACGGGATCGAGCAAGGCTTCGACCGGTCGATGGACATGTTGGGGACCAACGTCTACACCATTGAGCGGACTCCCGATGGTTTTGACAACGACTGGTGGCGCTATCGCTCCCGTCCAGCCATCGAGGAGGAGTTAGCCACCTACATCGACGAGCGTAAATCGCCGGTGCTGACCCATGTCGTCCCGGTGAGCTATGCCGGCTTCGCCATCCAGTATAAGGACCGCCGGATTTCTGGGACCTTCGTCCGCGCCTCAACGCCTGAGCTTGCAGACATCAACAACTTTGAACTAGAGTCGGGCCGCTTCTACAACGCCACGGATTATCAGCGAGGGCGTCCCGTGGTCGTGATTGGAAAAGGCGTAGCGACTGAGATATTCCCTATCGAGAACCCCATCGGTAAGCGCATCCGCGTCGGTGGGCAACGCTTGGAGGTGATTGGAGTCTTGGAGGAGCAAGGCAAGTTCCTCGGCCTGATCTCTTTCGACGAGCAGGTTATGCTGCCCCTCACCACGTTCAAGCGACTCTACGACTCCGACCCCTACATCGAAGTCCAAGCCAAAGCAGCGTCCACGGAACTAATGCCTGTGGCTCTCGATGAGTTGACCGGCCTTACTCGCGCTCAGCGAGGCCAGGACGCGCTCGACGACGACAACTTCGCCATTCAGAGTACTGACGCCTTCGAGCAACAGACCGCTGGCGTCAAAGGGGCCATCTACCTAGTCGGGTTGTTCTTGACTGCGCTCTCGCTACTGGTTGGCGGCATTGGGGTGATGAACATCATGTTCGTGAGTGTGCGGGAGCGCACTCGCGAAATAGGTATCCGTAAGGCGATCGGTGCACCACGTCGGGCAATCCTTATGCAGTTTTTGATTGAAGCCGTGGTGGTGTGCATGATTGGCGGCGTGATCGGCGTAGGTCTCGCTGGCCTGGCCGCCATCGCCATCGATCAGTTTTTCACCGCGCAGCTCTCCGCTGGGACCGTGGCACTTGCGTTCTCCATCTGCGTGGGCATCGGCGTGGGGTTTGGCTTCGTCCCGGCGTGGACAGCCGCCAAGGCCCGCCCCATCGAAGCACTCCGCTACGAGTGAGTCCACCGTGGACGGGACGGGGTTGAGCGCGACGATGCCCCTCACCCCCCTCGCATCCTCTCTCATCACCTGTCGCCCTCATGTTTTTCGAGACGATCCGGATGGCGCTGGAGTCGCTGCGGACCAACAAGCTCCGCAGCGCTCTCACGCTTTTAGGCATGGTGATCGGCGTGTTTTCGGTGATCGCCTCCGTCACCGCCGTGCAGGTGATCGACGACTACTTCACGGACGCCTTTTCCAGCTTTGGCTCGACGACGTTCTTCGTCCAGAAGTATCCCGCCATCAACTTCGGACCGACGGACGCCAGCATTCGCAACCGGCAGGACATAACGTATCCGCAGTTTGAGGAGCTGCAGCGGCGCGCGCGCCTGCCCGCGGCGGTCAGCCCCGACGAAACCTTCGAATGGGCTACCAAGGCCAGCTACACCGGACCAGGTGGCACCGTAGAGACGTCGCCGAACCTCCAATTCCGTGGAGTCAACGAAGAGTGGGCCATCAACAACGGCTACGATGTCGAAGTGGGCCGCTTTCTCACGTCAGACGATGTCCGATACGGGCGCCCTGTCATCGTGATCTCGCGTCCGGTTGCCGACGAGTTGTTCACGATTGAGCAACCCGTTGGCAAGATGATCACCATCAAAGGCCAGCGCTACCAGATCGTGGGCTTGCTCGCCGAGAAAGGCGCGATCCTCGGCGACAACCAGGACAATCGGATGCTGGCACCCATCAGCACTTTGTTCGATGTGTTTGGCGGCGTGACAACCCGCAACATCTCCATCGACGTACGGGCGCCAAGCGTGCAGATGCTCGACGCCACGATTGACGAGGTCGTAGGCCATATGCGTGCGATCCGCCGGGTGCCACCCCAGAACGAGAATGACTTTGAAGTCATCACCAACGACGCCCTCTCGGGGCCCTTTGAGAGCTTCACCAACGGGCTGACTCTTGGAGGCGTCGCCATCGGTCTGATTGCCCTGCTGGCCGCAGGCATTGGCGTGATGAACATCATGCTCGTGAGCGTCACGGAGCGTACGCGCGAGATTGGCATCCGCAAGTCACTCGGGGCGAAACGCGGTGCGATCCTCAGCCAATTTCTCCTGGAAGCTGTGTTTTTGTGTCAGATCGGCGGCCTCGTCGGTATCGGCCTGGGCGTGCTTGGAGGCAATGCGGCGTCGCTGCTTGGAGAGAACCTGAGCCCTGCGTTTCCGTGGTTATGGGCGTGTATCGCCGTGCTTGGCGTGACAGGCGTGGCGCTCTTGTTTGGGGTTTATCCCGCCTACAAAGCCGCACGCCTGAATCCCATCGAGGCGCTGCGCTACGAGTAAGGCGTTCGGTGTTCCTATCCTCGGGGTATTCGGTACGACGCTGTGACCGATCCACGGAGCCTCTGCTTCACGGGAGCGCGAATCCTTGTGAAGTTGCTTTGGAGCCTTCGGTTTTAACAGTGGCGTTGCATCCGGCGTAGTGCTTGCATGCATACTTGCTGCATTGTCCTCTGCCCTGCCGCTGCGCCATGCCTTCGCTGCTCGACGCCTCCCCTGCTCTCGACGTGCCGCGTTCCCCGCACTCCGCGACACCTCCTGTACTGTCTCCCAGCCCTTCGCCTCCTCGCGTACGGCCCGAGTTGGCTATGCCTGGGGAGGCTCTCGAAGCGCTTGAGGAGGAGCCGACGCTCGAAGCGGCCCCGGATCTCAGCCGTGGCCGGCCGCTTAGTTATCGCGTGGCGACCGCGCTTGGCTTTCTCATCAACCCGCTCGTACTCCCGCCTACGGGCTTCGGACTGACGCTCGCCCACTTCGGGGCTTCGGGTGGCGAGATCGCCTGGATCGTATCCATCGGCGTGGTCTTCTTCGGACTCGTGCCACTCGCGTACATCGGCTGGATGGTAGCAACAGGCCGCGCTCGGTCTGTAGAGGTCCGCGAGCGCGACAAGCGGACGAGCCCGCTCGCGGCAGGCATCATCGGCTATATCGTTGGCGTCATCCTGATCGCAACGACCGGGCAGACTGCGGTGCCGCTGCTGGTGGCGTTGGCGCTCACCTTTCCCGTCAACACCACGCTGGTGTTGCTGATCACGCTCCGCTTCAAGATCTCGATCCATGTCACCGCTGTCGCAGGCTTCGTCGCAGGGCTTCTCTTCGTCACCTGGGTACCATGGGTCGGTTTGCCGGAGCCTCCGTTCCTCCAGAGTGGCCCCGTGTTGGCCTGCAGCCTGATGCTGCCGCTCATCATGTGGGCCCGAGTCCATGCCAAAGCGCACACCGTGCAGCAAGTCACGATGGGAGCGGTGTTGGGTACGCTCCTGCCGCTGACGGAACTATGGCTCGTGTGGCAACTGGGCTGGCTGGGCTAGGGCGTGTGGACAATCGGTCTGATCGGTGCTCACGGCCTCCGTTCGGCCTCCGCCCACCTCTACAGAATGGGGGGTCCACTCGTCACTCGATCCTACGGGATCGCGCTCCTCGTGCGCCTTTCGGAGACGCAAACG
>JBCCLD010000005.1:0-34047 GCA_039027055.1 Bacteroidota bacterium | reverse complement strand
CCCGGACGATGTCAGCCTGGAGGACTCGACGCGGGCGGTCTTTCGCGCCGTAATCGACCACGCCGCCGCTGAGGACTGGCAGGCGCTCCCGATGGGCCCCCTCGTCACAACGGTCGGCACGGCACTCGTGGGCACGCCCTACGTGGACGGGCTGCTCGACGTGGACGACGAGGAAACGCTCGTGCTCAACCTGCGCGCGGTCGACTGCGTGCTCTACGTCGAGAACGTGCTCGCGCTCGCCGAGGGCATCGCGCTCGGCGACACGACGTTCGCGGGCTTCGCCGCCCGCGTCGAGGCGCTCCGCTACCGGGGCGGCCAGCGCGACGGCTACGCGTCCCGGCTGCACTACTTCTCGGACTGGCTCCGCGACAACGACCAGCGCAGCCACGTCCGCCTCGTCACCGACGAGGCGCCCGGAGCCACGGCGTATCCGAAGACCATCGACTTTATGACGGCGCACCGCGAGAGCTACGCCAAGCTCGCCCCGGGCACGCCGCGCGCCGACAGCCTCCTCGCTGCCATCGCCGAGACGGAGGTCCGGCTCAACGCGGCCCTCGACCTCGTCTACCTCCCGCAGGACCGCATCGCCGACGCCTACGACGCGCTCCAGGCGGGCGACCTCCTCGCCACGACGACCTCCATCGACGGCCTCGACGTGACGCACACCGGCTTCGTGGTGAAGACCGACGACGGGGGCACGGGCTTCCTGCATGCGTCGAGCACCGGCGCGGTGAAGGTCGCGCCCGACCTCGCGGCGTACGTCGAAAGCAACCGGGTGCAAACGGGCCTGCTCGTTGCTCGCCCCGTCGACCCGCGCGCTGCAGGCTCGGGCACGGGCTCCTGAACCGTCAGGGCTTGACGAGGCGCGCGCGGGACCGCACCTTTCGCATCGTTCTGCTTTCGCTTCTTCCCCTCCCGTGCCGCTCCACGTCGCCCTACTCATCGCCGTCGTCGCGCTCATCCTCGGGGTGGTGCTCGGCTGGATCCTCAGCGCCACCCGCGAGCCGCTGGTGATCGTCGCGGGGGAAGAAGGGGGGAGGGAATCGGGGATCGGGAATCGGGGAAGAGACGGGGAGACGGAGGGTCGAGGAGACGACGAGACGGAGGCCCAAAGCACGGAAGGCCGAGACGAGCGGTCACCGCCGCACGGCGACACCGCCACACCACCGCACTCAGGGACCGCACTGGCCCCCACTGAACTACCGGATCACCGAACCACTGAACCACTCTCGTCCCTCGACGCCTGCCTGGAGGCCCTCGAAGACGCCATCGCCTACAACAGCACGCCTGGGGCGGTGCGGAGCCACCCGGCGTTTGCCGCGGGCGTGGCGCTGCTGGCCGACGAGCCGCTTGGGAAGCTGCGCGCGATGGCCGACGAGAGCACCCACAGCAGCGACCGCGAGCGCAACCGCGGCCTGCTCGCCCTTGACGCGCTGCGCGTCCGGCCCGACGTGTCGCCCACGCTCGCAGGAGGCCTCGTCCCACTCGTGAGCCAGCAGGGCACCGTGGCCGCGCTCTTCATGCTCGACACCGTCGCGGCGCACGCGGCCGAGCGGCCCGTGGCGGGCGACCTCCTGGCGCGGCTCGACGACAGCTGGGCGTCGGAGCCGGACCGACTGCACCTCCTCGCCTTCCTCGATGCGCGGCACCAGGCGGGCGACCCCTTCACCGTGGACGACGGCACACTCGACGGTCGCAATGCTTACGACGTGCGCGAGGAGACCTTGCCGATGCTCGACCGGCTCGATGCGCCTGGGAAGCTTGGCAAGATGGTGAAGCGCGTGGCTGAGCGGCTCACAGACTGGGAGCGCCAGCAGGTGAACACCGCCTTCTTGAATGGCATCGGTCGAGTCATCATCGAGTCCGGCCCCTACGTGAGTCACCCAACCATGGTCACCGACGTGGACGCGATGGTGCGCTCGCTCACGGCACCGACGCCGCGCTCGGTCATCGTCACGGGCGAGAGCGGCAGCGGTCGCACGACGACGATTCGGGTGTTGGAGACTCGTCTCCGCAAGCAAGGCTGGACCATCTTCGAGGCTAGTGCCACCGACCTCATGGCCGGACAGATGTACATCGGTCAACTCGAAGAACGGATCACAAACCTCCTCAAGCAGATTGCCGGGCGGCCTGTGTTGTGGGTCGCACCTCACCTCGGCGAGTTCGTCCACGCGGGGCAGTACCGTGAGAAGCCCACGGGCGCGCTCGATATGTTGCTCCCGGCGATCCGGCGCGGGAGTGTCCGGATTGTCAGCGAAGTCACGCCCGAGGCCTACCGCCAACTGATCCGCGAACGGCCCCAGGTGCGGGCGCTGATGGACACGGTCGAGATCGAGCCGATGGCGGCCAACGATGCCCAGTGGCTCGTGACACGATGGGTAATGTTCACCTACGGCGGGGGCGCGTTCGAAAACGCGGACGTGCTGCCCGAAGCGCGGGCCCTCGCCGAACAGGTGCTCCCCAAAGTGCTACCCGGCGCACTCTTCGACATCGTCAAGCTCGTGCTTCAGCGTCGACAGGCGAAGCCCCCCGCAGACATCTCGAAGACGCGTAGGAAGCTCCGTATCACGCGTGAAGACGTGCTCGCGGCGGTTGCCAGCCTGACGGGCCTGCCAAACGCGCTGCTCGACGATCGAACGGGGCTCGACCTCGACGGACTCCGCACCCACTTCGAGGGCCGCGTGCTCGGCCAGCCAGAGGCCGTCGATGTGCTCGTGGACCGCGTGGCGCTCCTCAAGGCGGGCCTCACCGACCCGACGCGGCCCTACGGCGTCTTCCTGTTCGTCGGACCGACGGGCACGGGCAAGACCGAGATCGACAAGGCGCTTGCGGCCTACCTCTTCGGGGCGGAGGACCGCATGATCCGGCTCGACATGAGCGAGTTCCAGACCGCCGACGCGCTCGACCGGCTCCTCGGCACGGCGGAGGGCGCGCATGGCCCCGAGGCGCTCGTCGACCAGGTGCGCAAGCAGCCGTTCGCGGTGGTTTTGCTGGACGAGTTCGAGAAGGCCGCGCCTGCCGTGTGGGACCTCTTCCTGCAGGTCTTCGACGACGGCCGCCTCACCGACCGCCGCGGCGCGACGACCGACTTCCGCCACACCATCGTCATCCTCACCTCCAACGTCGGCTCCCGCGTGGCGACGCGGCCCGGCCTAGGCTTCGGTAATGAGCCGGCGTCGTTCGCCTCGGGCACCGTCCAGCAGCGACTCGAAGGCACGTTCCGCAAGGAGTTCCTCAACCGCCTCGACCGGATCGTGGTGTTCCAGCCGCTCCGCCGCCCGGTCATGCGCAAGCTACTCGACCTCGAACTCGCGAAGGCCCTTGACCGGCGCGGGCTGCGCCACCGCGGCTGGGCGGTCGAGTTCGACGCTGCCGCGCTGGAGTTTTTGCTCGACGAGGGCTTCACGCCCGACCTCGGCGCACGGCCCCTGAAGCGCGCGGTCGAGCGCCATCTGCTCACGCCGCTCGCGCGCACCATCGTAGCGCACGCGGCCCCCGAAGGCGACCAATTCCTCTTCGTACGCGGCGCCACCGATGCCACGGGGAGAGGCGGTCTGGAGGTCGAGTTCGTCGATCCCGATGCCGACGACGGTACGCCCCTCCCGAACGCTGAGGACGTAGGCGAGACGCTTGAAGCCGTCGCGCTCGACGCGCAAGGCACGCCCGCCGAGCTCGTGCTCGTGCTCGACCAGTACGACGCGCTCGCTGCCGCCGTGGACGATCCCACGTGGGAAGAGACGAAGGCCCACGCCTATGCACGCATGGCCGACGGGACGTTCTGGAGCGACCCCGACCGCTTCGAGACGCTGGGCCGCGTCGAGTTCATGGACCGCATCGAAGCGGGGATTGACACCGCCGACTCGCTGCTCGACCGCCTCGAAGACGCCCGCGCCAAAGGCAACGCGACGCTACCGCGCTCGGTGATGCAGCGCGTGGCGCACCAACTCTTTTTGCTCAGGGAGGCGTTGGCCACGCTGGAGGAGCAGGCCCCGCGTGCTGCCGTCGTGCGGATCGAAGCGGAGGCCGACGATGCCGCGTGGGCGGGCGAGGTGGCAGGGATGTACCAGCGCTGGGCCGCTCACCGCCGGATGCGCCTCGACGTGATCGCGGAGCCCGATTCCACGGACGGACCCCCGTTCCGAAGGACGTTCGCGGTCTCCGGCTTCGGCGCGTGGCGGCTGCTCCACGCCGAGGCGGGCTTGCACGTCTACGAGACGCCGAAGGACGGCGACAAGAACGGCTACGACCGCGCCGTGGCGCGCGTGGCGGTGGTGCCGTGTCCGGAGCCGCTGCCCGCGGCCCCGGCCGAACGTGCCGTCGTCTGCCAGGAGGCCCTCGACGCCGGAGCCGAACCCGGCCGCCCCGAGATCGTCCGGCGCTACCGCAAGGCCCCGTCGCCGCTCGTGCGCGACGCCGTCCGCGGCTGGCGCTCCGGCCGCCTCGACCGAGTCCTCGACGGGCACTTTGACCTGATCGGGGCGGGCGGCTAGGCCGCTTCGGCAGCGTCCTCAATCTCCTGTCCAAAGTAGGGCGCGAGGTAGCACGCGGCGACGCTCACGTAGATGAACGGCGAGGTCGGCATCTGGCCGAGGACCTGGTTGCCGTAGCTCGCCGCCGCGATGCCGCACGCCCCCGCGAGGAGCGCCAGCAGCGTGTGCTGGAGCGCGCGGTCCTTCACCGCGAGCATCCGCCGCGCCGCGCCCGCGAGCACGATCAGCAGCCCCATCACGTAGAGCCACATCCCGAAGCGCCCATACTCCGCCATGATGCGGACGTACCACGAGTCGAGGGCGAGATTCGCGAGGAAGGAGCCTGGGGCGAAGCGCTGCCCCCACGACCCCGCCGAGCCGACGCCCCCACCGAGTGGATTTCCGGCGAGCCAGGACTTGAGCCGCGCCTGGTTCTCGTGGCGCACCTGCAGCGACTTATTCTCGCCGCCCTCCTTCAGCCCCGCTCGGAAGCGCTGCACCGCATAGATGCCGCTCCCGATCGACGTGAACATGAGCACGCTGTAGAGCGCGACGATCGCCAGCGAGCCCGCGACCATCATCTTGATGTTGCGGCTGAGCACGAGGTAGGTCAGCGCCCCCGCGGCCGGGACGGCCATCGCGCCGCGCGTGCCGGAGATGAGTAGCCCGTAGACGCCCGCGAGCCCGAGCACGCCGTAGAGCATGCGCCGCCTCAACGAGTACGGCCCCACGGCGAGGATGAGCCCGACGATGGCCACGCAGCCCTGCGCCGCGCCGAATTGCCCCGCGTCGGAGTAGAACGAGAACACGCGCAGCTTACCGAAGAGGACGTGCGTGGAGAGGTTCCCCGGCACGCTGAGCCACGCCTGCTCGGCGGCGTCGAGGCCAACGAAGAGCTGTTTTGCGCCCCAGAGCGTGCCCACGAACGAGAGCCCCAGCCAGATCCAGATGAGCCGCTGCAGTTGAGTCTGCTTCTGGATGAGCAAGAGCGCCACGAGGGCCGTCTGAATCACGTAGAAGGTGGTCCCACGCCCGGCGTAGAACCACGCGACCGGCCCCGGCGCATTCGGGTTGGCGATCTGGAGCACGGTCAGCCCAAGCCACGCGACGGCCATGAAGACGAACGTGTTCTTGAGGCGCGACGCGTCGTAGACCCCCTGGCGCCAGCGCACCGCGATCACGGCGAGCGTGAGCACGAGGAAGCCATCGAGCATCAGCCCCGTCGGCGCGGGGACGTAGCGCGAGAGCCCCGGCCCGAAGAAGCTCACCGC
This sequence comes from Bacteroidota bacterium, assembly GCA_039027055.1. Classification (GTDB taxonomy): domain Bacteria; phylum Bacteroidota; class Rhodothermia; order Rhodothermales; family Rubricoccaceae; genus JBCBEX01. The sequence continues at coordinate 28,307 of JBCCLD010000005.1, read as the reverse complement.
GACGGCCGCATACAGCCCCGAGATGGGCACCGTGTAGACGACACCTACCACGATCAGCACCGCAGGCAGCGCGCCGAGCACAATCCCGATCACAAACCCCGCCTTGACGACGAGCAGCCCCGTCAGCAGCGACCCGCCAAACGTGACGAGCACCGTCAGTAGCGGACCCAGCCAGGCCGTCTGCAAGCCCGCGTCGAGCCACGCGAGCGGGCGCGGGCGCGAGGAGGTGAGAGCTGGGAGAAGCGCGGGCATCGCTGGCGGACGGTGCGAGACGCGGCGGTTAGGAAGAAGGAGGGCGGGGCGGGCGCGACGACGCCTGTACGGACGGGGCCACGGCTCCATCGCTGAGCATGGGCGGCGCGGCCTCAGGGTAGACGGTGGCACCATCGCCCACCGGTTCGCCCGTCACCTTCGAGTCGGAGTCGTCGCGCGCGCGCGGCTCGTCCACGGCAGCTTCGCCGTGCAGGAGATGCATCAGCGCGGCGGGGCCAGCCTTGATCGTGGCGCGGATGCTGAACGGCACGAACCGCTTCGCAAAGCCGATGCCGAGGGTGACCCCCACGAGCGTCATCACGATGGTGACCCCCGCGACGGCCTCCACCGAGCCGAACGTCGACAGCACCACGATGTCACCGACGATGTTGACCCCTACCATCACGGTCACCTTGATCATGTTGAGCGCGGGGCGGCCGAGCGCGTCGAGGGACAGCCCGATGTAGCGGTCGAGCGGGAGCATCGCCATGTAGACCACGAAGATCCGGAGCAGCGGCGCGGCGTCTCGGTAGGCCTCGCCCGCGAGCGCGACGCAGCAGACCTCGGCCCACACAAACACGACCATGAGCAGCGGCACGAACGCGAGCGAAAGTCCGCCGATCCAGGCGTGGAGGTAGCGCGCGAACGACACCCTGTCGTCACGCCGGGCCAGACGTGCGAGCGGCGGTAGCGCCGTCTGCGCCAACCCGCGCAGGGGGATCTCGACGACCTCGATGAGCTTCTGCGGCACGCCGTAGAACGCGACCGCAGCCGGGCCCAGCCACACGCCGAGGATGAACTGGTCGGCGCTACGCAGCAGGTTGCTGCCGAGCGCCGTGCCGACACTGTAGCGCCCGAACCGATAGAGCGAGCCTACGGACCGCCCCGACGCATGGCGGAGGGTGCGCAGGCGCGTCCAGCCGAGGACCAGCATGAGGCCGCTCGCCACGCACTGCACCACGATGTAGGCGAGGGCGATGCCGTCGAGGTCGGTCTGCGGCAGTCCAAAGCGAGGCCCGACGAAGTGGACCGTCACGAACAGGGCGAAGCCGCCGGCCAGCACCAGCTTGAGCACCAGCAGCCGCCCGAAACGCTCGCGGGCCAGACCGTCCCACGTGGCAATCTGGTAGGGCAGCACCGTCACCGCGAGCAGCGGGTACCACTCGAGGAAGAGCCGGAACGCCCCAGGCTCCTCAACAAAGAGGTTGGCCGTCCACACCCCGAGCGCGAGCGCCGCCGTGGTGACGAGGCCCAGCACCCAGGCTCCGCCCATAAGCGCCCGCTCCTGCTTCGCCGTGGCTCCTGCTGAGCGCTGCACCAGTGCTGCCTGGACCAACCCGTGCCGCACCATGTCGAGGAACGTCGAGGCTGTCAGGAACAGCACCCACGCGCCGAAATCCTCAGGGGCCAGCGTGCGCGCGAGCAACACGAAGCTCACAAACGCGAACCCTGCGCCTGAGAGTTGCGTGCCCACGGCGAGCACCTGCGGGCGGCGCGCCACAGCCAGAAGGGTGGAGAGCGACGGCATCGGCTACGCTCCCTCCCGGCTGGCATGCACCCGCGCCTGACACTGGCTCGTGGCATGGACGGTACGGCGCGGGTCGGTCTGGGACCAGCGCGCACCGCACCCTACGCAGTACGAACCTGTGAGCGAAGTGGGCATGGACGAAGGGAACTGGACGGTGAGAGCGCGGAGGTGGTGGGAGCGTCTAGGCAACGGGGAGGCTCTGCTGGAGCACGGCGGCGAACGCGGCGGCGCGCCCCGGCCAGGCGTTGCCCCGGGCGGCCTCGACACGGTCAGCGACGGCTTCGGGCGCCGCAGGCACCAGCGACTCAGCCAGCGCTCGGCGGAATGCCTCGGCGGTTCCAGCCACCGCGGCGAGGCCTTCGAACTCGTGCAGGTCGGCGAAGGGTGTCATCACGACGGGCCGTCCGGCGGCAAGGTACTCGTTGATCTTGAGCGGGTAGATGTTTGCCGTGAAGTCGGTGCGCGCGAAGGGGATCGTGCCCACGTGCATCTGTCGTAGGAAGCCGGGCAGCGCGGGCGGCGGCTGCGCCCCGGCGAGGTCCGCGTTGGGGTAGTCTCCCAGCGCGTGCGCCCGCTCGTCAACGATACGTCCGACGAAGAGGAACCGCCAATCCGGCGACGCTGCGATGACGGCGTGGAGCAGGTCGTAGTCGAGGCGGTCGTCGAGGCTGCCGAGGTAGCCCACGCACGGGCGCTCGGTGCCGGTCGCCGGTGCCGCGTCGTAGGCTCGATGGAAGAGGTCAAAGTCGACGCCGTTCTTGACGAGGCGCACGCGGTCGTGGTGCGCGCGCTTGCTCGCCAGGAGCGCCTCGCTCGACACGACGACGACGTCGGCCTGCGCCATAAACTGGCGTTCGAGACGGGTGCCGTGGCGCCGGTTCCAGGCGGCGGCGCTGATCTCGTCGTAGCAGTAGTAGGCCAAGAGCCGCTCGCCGAGCCGCCCTGCGAGCGGGACGCCGAGGAACGGGTTGAAGGCGTTGACCACCACGGGCGCGTCCATGCTGAGCCGCCGCATGGCCTGCCGGATCGCGGTGCCAACGACGCGGCCGTTGACACCGACCAGCGCGTCGTAGGTGGCCCCCGGCGCGAGCCCGTTCACCGGCATCGTCGCCGGCGGAGTGAGAACGTGCACCGCCTTCCCCTCGCTCAGGTCGAGGCGGCGCAGGCGGTCCTGCCCGCCTGGCACAAGCGCGCCTGCCATCCGCCGCAGCGGGGCGCGCTGCCGCCCCCGGAGCGTCTGGACGACGTCCTTGATGGTGAAGGGATAGTCGACGTAGAGCGCCGTCCGCCCCGGCGCGAGGTGCCGAGCTGCAAGCGCCCGCACGAGGTGCACGGTCGACTTCATGTAGTCCCCGTCCCACGTCGGGAGGGCAACGCAGACGAGGTCGGCGTCGAGGACGTCTGTGCCGTGCTTGGGGGGGGCGAGCGCTCCGGGTGCGCGCGTCAGGCGCACCGCTTCGGGCGCGGAGGAGGAAAAGGCATCGAGCATGGTGGGACGGGCATGGCGGAGGGCTGCACGTGCGGCACGCCTCGTTCTGCAAAAACCGTGTCAGCCCGCATCGCTTGCGGTAGCCAGGGGCGATTTTTATGGCGTTGGCTCGGCGCAACGGTCCCGGCGTTCGTAGCCCTAGCCAAAAATGGGGCGGAGGAATGGCGGGATAGGGAGGCCGCGCGCCGTGAGTCCATTCAAGAAGTCGCGGTTCATCTCGGTGAGCACGAGCAGCAGCGGATGTGGATGCGCGGCCTTGAGTGCCTGGAGCGCATGCTGGTCAGCGTCGGTCCAGGTGCGGTCGGCGCGGAGCACCATCAGCGCGAGGTCGGCGTCGCGGACGACCTGCAGCGGGGCCGCGTGCTCCACCATCGGCGGCAGCTCGATCACAACCACGTCGGCCTCCGACACCTCCAGAGCAGGAGCACCCGGGGCCTCAGGATCTACCGACCCGGCAACCTGAACACGCGGCTGCACCTCCTCCTTTTCGAGACGGAAGCGTCGGGCCCAGATGCCGTCGTCTGAAGCCGGGCGTTGGTCAGAAGCCGGGCGTTGGTCAGAAGCCGGGCGTTGGTCAGAAGCCGGGCGGTCCGCTGAACGCGAGACCGGGGCGGTTGGCAACGAAAGAGGGGGCCGGCTCCAGCTCCCCTCGTAGGTCTGGAGGTCGGACACCACCGAGCGGGCCACGTCGGTGGCGAAGCCCGGGCCGAGGAGGTCCTCGGGGATGGGGTCCTGGTCGCGGTCGGTGCGCGTGGTGAGGGCCACGTGGTGGACCCGCTCGTAGTCGTCGCGGAGCATCATCGCCAGGCGCGTGGCGATGAGCGCGACACCGTCCAGGGGGAGCGCCCCCACAACGGCGAGGCGGAGCGGCCTGCCCAGCGCATCGAGGCGGCCTCGTTCAAGCAGGTGGAGCTTCACCGCCCGGACGAGGTGAAGGTCAAGGACGCGCAGGACATCGTGGAGGTCGTCGCTGGGCGTGCGCGGCACGACGGGCACCGGCGGCTCGGCCAACGACGTCTCCAGCGGATCGGTCTTGCGGAGGAGTCGCTTCCACCCGAAGCGCGCACGCGGCGTCTCGATCTCAGCGGCGAACTCGCCCGCGTCTGGCGATGATGCTTCCTCCCACGATGCGCCTTCGTCGCCCGCGACGGACGTGCGGTTTGTGCGGCGCGCGCGCAGCCGGGCGAGCAGGCTCGGCGGGGCCACCTGGATCGGCGGGTAGGCCGTCGCCACTTCCAGCTTCGTGATCGAGCGGGCGCGCTCGATGGAGCGGATCGTGGGATGGAAGAACTCGATCAGCACGAACACCGTCGTCAGCAGCCCGAAGCTGCCCACCATCGCGCCAACGGCCAGGATGAGGCGGTTCGACCCCTCGGGCTGCTCGGGGAAGAAGGGCGCGTCGACCACGTCGAGGCGCGAGGCCATCTGGATGTTCTGCTCGCGCATCCGCGCCATGTTGAGGCTGTTGAGCAGTTCGAGGTAGGCTTGCTCGGCGGTGCTGACCTCGCGTTCGAGCGTGGTGAGCGTGGCCCCGAGCGGCGAGAACTCGTCGTAGTAGCGGCCATACTCCCGGAGGCGCTGTTCGAGGAGCACCACCTGGGCGCGCGAGTCGGTGGCGTCGAGGAGCTTCTGGAGCCACGTGTCGGCGACGTTCTCGCGGTTGAGGCCCTCGCGCGTGTTGGAGAGGTCGTAGAGCGCGCTGGCCTGCCGGGTGAGCTCCGTTTCGAGGCTGTCGGCGCGGAGGCGTAGGTCGGGACGCGGGACGCCGCCCGCCTCGGCGAGCGCAACAGCGGTGGTCGCCTCGGTGAGTTGGTTGCGCAGCGCAAGCATGGTGTCGCTCTGGACGGCCAGCGCCTGCTGCTGGGCCATGCGCGCCTCCAGCTCCTGCACGACAGCCTCGGCCGCCGCTTGGCGCTGCAGCTCCTGCTGCAGTTCCGCCGCGATGGCCTCCTTCTGCCCGGCGATGGCCTTCGTCTGCTCGTTGTAGTTGATGACGCGGTTGTCCACGCCGAACGCGCGCAGTTCTTCGACGCGGCTGGCCAGTTCGTCCTTGGCACGCGCCACCTCCCGCTCGAAGAACGCCACCACGTTGCCCGTCTCGCGGGTCTTCATGCTCTGATGCCGCGCCGTGACCACCTCCAAGAGCACTTCGAGCGTCCACTGGCACAACTGCGGGTCAATGGAGGTGTAGCGCATCTTGATGAGGTCCGACGCGCCGACGCGCGAGACGGCGAGCTTCTTCTGAATCTCGTCCACGGCGAACGGGGTGCTGCCCGTGAAGAGCATCTCGTAGACATGGCTCTCGGGCCGATGCTTGGCCGCGCGGAGACGTTCGAGGACCCGCGTCTCGCTGCGCGACCCGTCGACGAGGTGCAGGATATGCGGGGCACGCTCCGAGTCGAAAACGGCGAGGCGCTCGGGCTCCGTCACCAGTTGCCGGGCGAGCAACCGGAGCGCCGCCTCCTCCACGGTCGTGCGCGCCTTGACGAGGTTGACGAGGTTGTCAAACGCGTTGGCCACGGTGAGGTAGTCCACGCGGTCGTTCGCCGACGACTCGATCGTGTAGCCCGAGACGAGGCCTGTGTAGAGCACCGACTCCGAGGCGTAGGTATCGAGCGCGTTGCGCGTCGCGACGAGCACCAGCGCCGCCGCTACGACAGGACCGAGCAGCAGCCAGGGCCACCGCTGCCGCAACATCCGCAGGATCGAGCGCGGTGTCATCGGCCGTCCTTGGTGGGTGGGGCCGCGTCGTGGTGGGTGGGGGCCGCGGTGTCGTCGTCGGGCTTCGCCGACGACTCGCCGTCAGTGGAAGGGCGCGCAGGTTCATCGTGCGGTACGGCTGGAGCCCGCCCTCCTCCATGCTCCCGCACCTCGGTGCTCCCGCGCTGCACCACGACGGGCTCCTCAGCCAGGGCCCGTAGCGAGGCCCCGACGACGAGTTCGAGCTGCGCGTAGGCGTTGCGGTATTCGGCGCTGGCCGATTCGTAGGTCGCCTCGGCGGCCGCCTTGGTCTGCGTGACCTGCGCGAGGTCAGCCACGGAGAGGTGCCCCCGCGAGAAGGCGCGCTCGGCGACGGCATAGTGACTGCGCGCCGCCTGGAGCGCCTCGCTGCGCACGCCCAGGAGGCGCTCTGCCAGCACCACCTCGTGGTAGAGCTGCGTCACGAAGCGGTCCTCTTCGATCTGGACCACCTGCTCCTGCTCCCGGGCCTGGGTGATGCGCGCCTCCTGCGCCCGCACGTCGTAGCGCCGCCCGAAGAGATCGTAGAGCGAGAGGCGTACGCCGATGGTGGTCTGCGTGCCGAGCGTGACCTCGTCGAGGGTGGCGTTGCCCGTGGAGCCGTAGTTGGTGGAGGCCCCGAAGGTGATGCCCTGGAGCCAGAGCGCCCGCGAGCCGCGGAGGTCCGCGCCCGCCTGCGTGACCGCGGCGGCCTCCATGCGCAGCCGCGGCGAGTACGACCGTGCAGCCACGAGCACGACGTCGAGCGACGGCAGCGGGGCGAGGTCCACCACCACAGGTGCCTCCGGGCTAGGCATCTCCGGGAGCGGCGGGGCTGGGAGCGGCTGGGCGAGGGCGCTCAGGGACGGCGCACCCAGACATAGCGCGAGCGCGGTGCTTAGGAGCAGCACCGCGCGCCGGAAGGGCGTTCGCAGCGGGAAAGCAGGATGGAGCACGGAGAAGGCGGGATGGCGGGGCCTTGTGGTTCGGCAAACCCCATTCCGCTCCACCAGACTGGGGAAGGCAACCTACCCGGCACCGCCATACTGTGCGATTCTGCTAGGTCCTTGACAACGTGCAACACCGCCAGGCCACATTTCGGCGTCTTTTCGGCACCGGCCTCGCCTAATTTTCCCAGAAGTCGCCACCAACCGCTTCGCTCCGCGATTACCAATCGTGGAGCAAAGCGGTGAATGTGTAATGTCGGCGGTCGGCGACGAAGCAAACCGACAGGGACGAACGAATTCGTGCCTACCTGCCTCCCCCCATCGCCATTCCCTCTCTACACGTCCTCTTTCTGAAGCATCGCGGGGATCGTCTGGAACATGATCCTGAAGTCTCCGCCGAGGGTGTGCTCCTCTGCATAGCTGTTGTCGAGGGCGATGCGCTCCTCGGGCGACATGTCCGACTTGCCGCGCTTGGTGACCTGCCAGAGGCCTGTCAGCCCAGCCGGCGCGTCGAAGCGGAGCACGCTCGGGTCAGCGGTGAGTTGCTCGGCCTCGTAGAGCGGCAGCGGGCGGTTGCCGACGAGGCTCATGTCGCCCTTGACCACGTTGAGCAGCTGCGGCAGCTCGTCGATGGAGGTGTTGCGGATGAAGCGGCCGACGCGCGTCACCCGGGGGTCGTTCTGGAGCTTCACGAAGACGTTGCTCGCCTGCTGCTTCTTGCGGACGAGGAGCAGTTGCTCGCAGACGGGCGTGCCGTCCTTGTCAATCATCTGCGACGAGCAGGGCGTGCCGAGGCGTTGGCACTCGGCGCAGGTGTCGAGCGAGACCGGGGCCACCGCCTCGGCGTCTTGCGCGGTGTACTGGTTGAGGTGCATCAGATCCTTGATCAGCTGGTCGGCGTCCTGATACATCGAGCGGAACTTGTAGACCTTGAACACGCGGTAGCGGCTGCCGACGCGCTTCGAGGCGTAGAGCACCGGTCCGGGCGATTCGAGGCGGATGGCGGCCGCGGTGGCAAGCAGGATCGGGCTGAGGACGAGCAGGGCCGAGCCGGCCAGCACGATGTCGAGCGCGCGCTTGACCTTGCGGCGCAGCCACGACGTGTTGGGCGCCGACGCCTCCGGGAGCGCGCCGCGAAAAAACGAATGCGCGTCGGGCGCGCCGTCTCCGGGTGCCCGGAAGGCATCCGCGAGACGGTCAGGACGACGCGAGATTGTGGCGGGGGCCGATAACACGGATCGCGGAGACGCTTCTCCGTCAGGAGCGGCGAGGGTTGGAGTAGGCATGGTGGTGTGCGCGGTGGTAGGGCGCGGTGGTGAGTGGCCGCTGGTATCGGCGCGCCACTGCTGCCCTAGAAGCGAGACACCGATCTGGGGGCGTCCTCCCGGTTCACTCGGCTCGTTTGTAACCCTCAGGCTCCGTAGCTACGACCTGCCCCCCCCGTTCCGACGACGCTGTGTGGAAGGGTAGACACTCGGTAGCGCTTCCAGGACAGCTCACGCAGATTAACAGCGGTCACTTTGTGAACCTATCGTGGATCGCCTTTGTTTTTTAGGCGAGGTCCTGGGAAAGTCTTTGGGGGACGCCTAGTTTTTGCCCGTCGCCACTTTCCTCTAAAGCTTCCCCGCAGTGCCCTGGCTCGCATGTCCGTAGAGAAAATCGACGAGATCGACGCCCAAATCCTGGCGCTGCTCCAGGCGAGCGGGCGCATCAAACGCAACCAAATCGCTGAGCACGTCGGGCTATCGGTGCCGTCCGTCTCGGAGCGCATGCGCAAGCTCGAAGAGCGCGGCGTCATCTCCGGCTACCACGCCGTCCTCACGCCCAAGCGGCTCCACCTCGACATCACCGCCTTCATCCGCGTCTCCGTGGACGGCTCGAAGCACTACGAGGCGTTCATCGGCCGCGTGAGCGAGATGCCGGAGGTGCTCGAGCTGCACTCGATCACGGGCGAAGGCTCGCACATGATCAAGGCGCGCACCCGCAACACGTCCACGCTGGAGAAGCTGCTCGCGCGCCTGCAGCGCATCCCCGGCGTGCGCGGCACCCAGACCTCCATCGTCTTGACGTCGCTCAAGGAGACGAGCCAACTCCACGTCGAGCCGATGATCCTCTACCAAAACGGCGAATGAGGTATGGAGGTGTGGACGTATGCACGTGTGAATGTGCACGGCCCACCTCCAGTCTCGCTGACTGCCTCCACGTCCAGACGACCTCCACGTCCACACGTTCACACCTGCCCACGTTCACACGTTAGCCCATGCCTGCCACCTCCACCGCCGTCGCCACAAACGGCAAAGCCGCCCTCGACATCCCCTCGATCTTCGGGGAGCGCTCCTTCGGCCTCAAGCAGATGAAGGCCCGCCTGCCCAAGTCGGTCTACAAGCGCGTCGTCGCGACCGTCGAGAAGGGCGAGCCCCTCGACGCCACCGTCGCCGACGCCATCGCGCTCGCCATGAAGGAGTGGGCCGTCGAGCACGGCGCGATGCACTACACGCACTGGTTCCAGCCGCTCACCGGCCGCACGGCTGAGAAGCACGACTCGTTCGTGACGCCCAACCAGGGCGGCGGTGCCATCGCCGAGTTCTCGGGCAAGGAGCTCTTCCAGGGCGAGCCCGACGCGTCGTCGTTCCCCTCGGGCGGCCTCCGCGCCACCTTCGAGGCGCGCGGCTACACGGCCTACGACCCGACCAGCTTCGCCTTCATCGTGGAGCACAACGGCGTCGCCACGCTCTGCATCCCGACCGCCTTCACGTCGTGGACCGGCGAGGCGCTCGACCACAAGATCCCACTCCTCCGCTCGATGGAGGCGCTCAACACGCAGGCGACGCGCGCCCTCGGCCTCCTCGGCGAGAAGGCCGGCCGCGTCTACTCGACCTGCGGCTCCGAGCAGGAGTACTTCCTCATCGACGAGAGCTTCTACGAGCAGCGTCCTGACCTGATGACCTCGGGCCGGACGCTCGTCGGTGCGCCCCCGCCGCGCGGCCAGGAGCTCGACGATCACTACTTCGGCTCGATCCCGGAGCGCGTCTTGACGTTCATGAACGCTGCTGAAGAGGAACTCTATCGCCTCGGTGTGCCGGTCAAGACGCGCCACAACGAGGTTGCGCCGGGGCAGTACGAGATCGCCCCGATCTTCGAGGACACGAACGTGGCCGCGGACCACCAGCAGGTCATGATGATGACGCTGCAGCGCACGGCCAAGCGCCTCGGCATGGCGTGCCTCCTGCACGAGAAGCCCTTCGCCGGGATCAACGGCTCCGGCAAGCACTGCAACTTCTCGATGGCGACCGACACCGGCCTCAACCTCCTAGAGCCGGGCGACACGCCGCACGACAACACCATCTTCCTGTTCTTCTGCACCGCCGTCATCCAGGCCGTGCACACGCACCAGGACCTCCTCCGCATCTCGATCGCGACGGCGGCCAACGACCACCGCCTCGGCGCCAACGAAGCGCCCCCGGCCATCATCTCGATCTTCCTCGGCGACCAGCTCACCGACGTCTACGAGCAGATCGCGGAGAGCGGCAAGGCCACCGAGAGCAAGCAGTCGGGCTTCCTCGGCCTCGGCACGCCGGTGCTGCCGCAGCTCCCGCGCCACGCCGGCGACCGCAACCGCACCTCGCCGTTTGCCTTCACCGGCAACAAGTTCGAGTTCCGCGCCGTCGGGTCGAGCCAGTCGATCAGCTTCCCGCTGACCGTCCTCAACACCATCGTCGCCGAGGCCATCGAAGACCTCGCGACGAAGCTGGAGGACAAGCTCGGCAAGAAGAAGAGCAAGAAGGCCCTCGAAGCCGCGCTCCAGGCGGTCATCGCCGAGTCGATCGCCGAGCACATGCCGATCGTCTTCAACGGGGACGGCTACTCCGACGCGTGGCACACCGAAGCCGAGGAGGAGCGCGGCCTGCTCAACCTCCGCACCACGCCCGACGCGCTCGACCAGATGATGGGCGAGAAAAACGTCGCCGTGTTCGAGAAGTACGACGTGCTCTCGGGGGCCGAACTCGGCTCGCGCCACGAGGTGTTCTCGGAGCAATACGCCATCACGCTCAACATCGAGGCCGCGACGACGCTCTCCATCGCCAAGACGATGGTGCTCCCGGCGGCGATCAGCTACCTCAAGGACCTCGTGGAGACGATGGACGAGGCGGGCGACGGCCTCAAGCTCGACGGCCTGGCCGCGATCGCGAAGGACGTGAACACCGCCATCAACGCGCTCCAGAAAGCGGCGGTAGCGCTCAAGAAGGCCATCGCGGGCGCGCACAAGGCGAAGGACGAGGCGCGCTACATGGTCACGAAGGTGGTCCCGGCGATGGCGAAGGTCCGCGCCGCCTGCGACACGCTCGAAGGCGAGGTCCCCTACGACCTCTGGCCCCTGCCCACCTACCGCGAGATGCTCTTCGTGAAGTAAGAAGTGTTGCCGTGTGGCAGTGAAGCCGTTTCTCCGTGTCGCACTCACGGCAACACGGAGCCACGGCGGAACGGCAACACCTGATCTGGGCGGCCCGCTCTGGCTTCGGCTGGGGCGGGCCGCCCTGTATTTTGTAATTTGAGGATCAAATTGCAAAATATCCTGACTCGATTGCAACCGTTGCAATGGACGCACCCTCTCCGACTGGACGCTACAGGCACTTCGGCAGTGGGACGACGGCCTACCGCGCTTTCGTCCCCGATCCGCTACCGCCTGACCTCACGCTTGCCGAGGACGACTACGACCTGATGGAGCGCGCCAACCGCGCCCTCGGCCGCCTTGATGGCATCGCCACGCTGCTGCCCGACCGTGACCTCTTCCTCTACCTCTACGTCCGCAAAGAGGCGGTGCTCTCCTCCCAGATCGAGGGGACGCCGTCGTCGTTGACCGACCTCCTCCAGCACGAGGACGGCATTACGCCCGGCGTCCCACTCGACGATGTGCGTGAGGTCTCGCGCTACGTGGCCGCGCTCGACCACGGGCTAGCGCGGCTGCGGAGCGGCTTCCCACTTTCACTCCGACTCATCCGCGAGATTCACGAGGTGCTGCTGAGCAGCGGGCGCGGTGCCGCAATGACGCCTGGTGCCTTTCGGCGCTCCCAGGTGTGGCTCGGTGGGACGAGTCCGTGGACCGCCGCGTTCGTGCCACCCCCGCCGGACGAGTTAGACGGCTGTCTCGACGCCTTCGAGCGCTACCTGCACCGGCCTGGTGTCCCGGTCCTCGTCAAGGCAGCGCTCGCCCATGTCCAATTCGAGACGATCCACCCGTTCCTGGATGGCAATGGGCGTGTCGGACGCCTGCTCATCACGTTCCTCCTCTGTGCTGAGGAGGTGCTGAGCGACCCGCTGCTCTACCTCTCGCTCTTCTTCAAGACCCACCGCGACGAGTACTACGAGCGGCTTCAGCGTGTGCGCACGCATGGCGATTGGGAGGGGTGGCTCCGATATTTCCTGCGCGGCGTCCAGTCCACCTCAAAGCAGGCGGTCGACACGGCGCGCGACCTCCTCGCCCTCTTTGAGCAGGATCGCGAGCATATCCGTGCCGAGGCTGGGCGCTCTGCCGGATCGGTGTTGCAGGTACAGGAGGTCATGCAACGCCGCCCGCTCGTGACCATTGCCGAGGCTGCACGCCAAAGCGGCCTGAACTATGCGACCGTCCGGTCTGCCCTTGAAGCGCTTAGCCAATTCGGTCTTGTCCGCGAGGTGCCGGATCGCCCTGCCCGGACGTTCCACTATGCGCGCTACCTCGCTATTCTGGAGCGCGGCACGGAGCCGCCCTGACTCAACATAGTGCCCTGACGAGCAGAGTCTAAGCACTGATGATTTCTGTGACGAGGCGTACCGCAGTGTCGCCCTATTGCGGTGCGGACTATTGCGGTGCGGACGTGTTCCTACTGCGATACCGCTTCACCGCAACACTCCACTGGAGCCAGGCCGCGCTACGTCACGGCGTAACCGCAAACGTCGCGGTGCCGTAGGATGTCGCCTTAGACACGACTCCCAAACATTTCAGTCGCCCCTATGACTGTGTCAGTACTTGTGTCCATGCTGGTGTGCATGGGCCTAGCCGCTGCGCTGTGCGCCGTGGTCTGGCTAGTGCTTCCCCGTGGCGTCCGGTCCCCCGACAAGCAGCGCCGTCGATGGATGCGCGAGCATCGGGCGAAGCGGGGCCCAGCTCCTGCACGTCCGCACCGCATCGTTGCGCCCACCTATGGGTTCGGGGCCGTCTGGAAGTCGCAGTGGAGTGCCGCGAAAAAGAGGGCGCGGGCGGGCGCGATCTACAAGAAGGCCGACACGATGCCTGAGCCTCCGCGCGAAGGGCTGTAGCCTAGCCGCTCAGCTAGCCGTGCTTCAGACGGCAGTTGCGTAACCCCACGCGTGCAGATGTCGTGCAGAGGCGGACGGCGATGAAACCGCCCCCGGGGCCTCCGGTTGGACGGCGAATGCAACCGACCCCCGCGAACACGCCCAGCACCACGCCAGCCCTCCCCGCCTCGCTCCGCGTGCGCTACCTCAACCTCGGCGACGACGACGTCATCGGGGCCTCGTGCCACTACCTCGAACTGGCCGACACCGGCATCGTCCTGGACGCGGGCATGGACCCCGAGGAGGACGGCTTCCGCGCGCTGCCGTCGTTCAAGCTCCTCGACGGGCGGCCCGTGGAGCAGGTGGTCGTGACGCACGCGCACCACGACCACCTCGGCGCGCTGCCGGTGCTCGTCCAGCGTTTCCCGCAGGCGCGCATCCACGTCTCCGGCCCCACGGCCCGCCTCGCGGACATCCTGCTACCGTCTTCGGCGCGCCTCCAGAAGCGCCGCCTCCGCGAGGGCTCCTCCACCGCCGCGCCCGTCTTCGACGTCGAGACCGCCGAGGCGCTGTCGTACCTCTATGAGACGCACCCACTCGACACCGACTTCTCGCTCAACGCCGCCGCGACGCCGCCCGGCCACGCCATCACGGCGCGGCTCTACCACGCCGGGCACGTCCTCGGCGCGGTCGGTGTGTTCCTGGAGTTGGACACCCCCGATGGCCTCCGGCGCATCTTCTACACGAGCGACGTGAGCCTCCAGAGCCAGGTCATCCAGCCCGGTGCCCGGTTCCCGCGCGGCCCGCTCGACCTGCTCGTCCTGGAAACCACCCTCGGGGCCGACCCCGACGCTGAGCTGCGCTCGCGCAAGGCGACGGAGAAGGCGTTCGGCGAGGCGCTCGCCCGCACCATCGAGCGCGGCGGCGTGGCGCGCATCCCGGTCTTCGCGCTCGGGCGCGCCCAGGAGGTGCTCGCGATGGTCGACCGCTTCAAGCGCCGCAAGCTGCTCTCGGCCGACCTCCCCGTCTACACCGCCGGGTCGATGCGGGCGCTCGCCAACGTCTACGACCAGACGCGCCACACCTCGCCACGCCTCGACGAGGACTTCGAGGTGGCCGCCGTGGACCAGCGCCGCGTCCCGCGCAACGACAGCCGCCTACCGAAGCTGCTGAGCGAGCCCGGCATCTTCGTCGTGTCGAGCGGGATGCTCTTCGAGCGGACGCTCTCCAACAAGCTCGCCACGCTCGTGGCCGGACACGAGAGGCACAGCATCTACTTCGTCGGCTTCTCGAAGGAGGACTCGCCCGGGGGCCGCATGCTCGCCGCCGCCGAGGAGCGCGCGCGCACGGGCGAGGACGTCGAGGTCGTGATCGACACGTTCGAGGGGCCGCAGCCGCTGCGCTGCGAGGTGGAGCGCTACCGGTTCAGCGGCCACGCGCACCGCCGCGACCTGCTGAAGGTGGTCGAGGACCTGCGCCCCGCCCGCGTGCTGCTCGTCCACGGCGAAGCCGCCGCGAAGGAGTGGATGGCCGACAACATCCGGTTCTTCCATCCCGATACGGACGTACTTATCCCCGCCCACGGCGAGGTGTACGAGGTCTAGCCCGTACGTTGGAAACGCACGACCTGCTCGCAGCCCTGCCCCTCTTGTCCACAGCCCATGAACACTGTTAACAACGGGGCGTGGCCGCCCGCGCTCGCCCCCGATGCGCTCGATGGAGCGCCGGGCTGGACCCCACTCGTGCAGTTCAACCAGATGTTCGGGACGCGCTCGTTCCTAGACGACGACCCCGACCGGCTGCTGCTGCGCTACTACCACGACCCCGCCCGCGGCGACGGGCACACCTTCGTTCGCGTCTGGTTCGGTCCAGGCGCGGAGGGACCCCCTGGCCACGCCCACGGTGGCGCGATGGCGGCCGTACTCGACGAGGCGATGGGCACGGCGGCGCTGCTGCGTGGCAAGCCGTCCGTCGCCGCCGAAATCACGTGCCGCTTTCTCGCGATGCTCCCGCTCGGCACCGTCGCCACCGCCGAAGCCAGCGCAGCACCACCGGACGACGAGGGCCGCATGGCGGTCACCGTCCGGCTCGTCAGCCCCGACGGCACGCTCCACGCCGAGGGCACGGGCACCTTCGCCGTATTGGGCGACCGTGGGCTTGCTCGGCTGGGGTGAGCTAGCGAATCCGAATCATGCGCGGGCCGGTGGTGCGCTCGAAGCCGAAGCGCTCGTAGAAGGCGACGTTGGCCTCCTCGCACCCGAGGTTGACCTGGTCGACCTCGCGTAGGTGCGTGTCGAGGAGGAGCCGCAGCAGCGCATCGCCCACACCGCGCCCGCGCCAGGCGGCATCGACGATCACGTCTTCGATGAGCGCGCGGTAGCGGCCATCGGAAAGCGCGCGGGCAAACCCAACGAGTTGCCCATCGACGCGGGCCGTGACGTACGGACCCGCGGCGAGCAGACGGGCGACACCGGCGAGCGTGCGCCCATCGGCCCAGTCGGTCTGGTCGAGCAGCGCGCGCACCTCGGCGGGCTGCGCCGTAGTCTGGGCGGAAAAGACGACGGCGGGTTCGACTGGCATCTCAGGCCGTCGCCTCACGGGCAACGGGTTTCACCTCCACCCGCGCGCCGCGCACGCTCACGACCTCGATCTCGACGCCTTCGTCGATGAAGGTGCCTTGCGAGACGACCTGCACGCGCTGGCCGTTGAGCTCGGCGACCCCGGCGGGACGGAGCCCTGTGAGCGTGCGGCCGGTCTGGCCGAGGAGCGCGTCGTCGCTGGCGGCGGAGGTATAGCCCTCGGCGGCGGTGAGCTCGGGGTCGAGCACGAGCGCGCCGAACCGCTTCGAGGTCGGTAGCATACGCCCGAGCGAGAACGCGAGCGCCACGAGCAGCACCAGCGTCGCCGCGAGCGTCGCCGAGGCGCGGGTGATCGCGAGGCCGTCGGGGAAGTCGAAGCCGACGTTCGGGACGAGCGCCGCGAAGAGCGCGCCGACGGTGCAGATGATGCCCAGGATGCCCGCCACGCCGAAGCCGGGCACGACGAAGATCTCGGCGAACAACAGCAGCACCCCGACCGAGAAGAGCACGATCTCCCAGCTCTCAACGAGGCCGAGGAGGTAGTGCGGGGCGAAGAACATGGCCGCGCCCATGAAGGCCATCGCGCCCGCGAAGCCCACGCCGGGCGTCTGCAGTTCGAAGTAGAGCCCGCCCATCATCATGAGCATCAGGATGGACGCCACGACGGGCGAGCCGAGGAAGCGGAGGATCTGCTCGGGGCGGCTCGCGCGGTGCTCGACCAGTTCCCGGTCGTCCACGGCGAGGAGCTTGAGGAGATCGTCGAGCGTCGGCGCTTCGGCGTCGGCGAGACCCAAGCTGACCGCTTCGCTCGTCGAGAGCGTGAGCAGCTCGCCCTCTGCCACGACGCCCTCGACGACGATGCGCTCGTCCACCATCGCCTCGGCGAGGTCGGGGTCGCGCCCGTTCGCCTCGGCGGTGGAGCGCATCAGCCCGCGCATGTAGCTCTGGATCTTCTCGGGGGCCTTCTCCCCGGTGCCGTCCACGGCCGTCGCCGCGCCGATCGATGAGCCCGGGGCCATCACGATCTTATCGGCGGCGAACGAGATCAGCGCGCCCGCACTCGCCGCGTTGCGGTCGATGAACGCGACCGTCGGGATTGACGTGTCAAGCAGTAGCTTGCGGATCTCGTCGGCGGCGTCCACGAGCCCGCCGAACGTGTCGATGTGCATCACGATGAGCGCCGCGCCGTTTTCCTCGGCGTCGGTGACGGCCCGGTCGAGGTAGCGCGCGAGCGCGTTGTCGATCATGCCCTCGATGGGCACCTCGTAGACCGCCCCGCTGCCGAGCGGTTCGGCGAAGGCGAGCGAGGCACGGTCGGCGTCCTGTGCCGCCGCCTGTGGGGCGGCGACGGGGACGCTCAGGAGCAGCGCAAACAGAGCAACGAAAACAGTGCGCATGACGGCGGGGGCTCGGGACTGACGGCGGAGGGCTCAGGACGAAATAGGGCGTCCTGCTACGCCTCCGCCGACCTGAAGATTCGCACGAACTGCCTACGGACGGCGACCGGGCAGGCTACCGAGCGTCCGAGGCGAGCACGCACTCGATGCTGCCCATCCCGGCCTCGACCTCGATGCGAAGGGCGTCCGACGGGTCGCGCACGGACGGGCTGTGCCAGACGCCCTCGTCGTGCTTCACGTAGCCATTCGGGATGCGGACGCGCGACACCCACGAGTCGGGTGCCATGAGCACGACGGGCTCGTCGTCCGGGAGGATCAGGTGCAGCTTCGCCATGCCGACCTCGATGTGAGCGCGGGCGCCACGCACGAAGGCGTCGCCCGAGAAGTCGAGGCGGAACGAGCCCATGCCGCCCTCGAACTGGAGTCGCTCGAAGCGCGCGTTGCCCAGCCCGAGTAGTTCCACGGGGGCCATACCTGCCTCGATGCTGAGCATCGCCATCGGGACCTCGTTGGGCCGGTCGAAGCGCACGCGCGTGCGGGCCATGCCGGTCGACACCTCGAAGCGCTCTACGCTCAGGTTGGTCAGGTCGAGGTCAGCCTCGCCCACGCCGAGCGACAGGTCGAGGTCGAGGGTGACGTCGTCGGAGACGAAGAGCGCCCAGCGGTTCTGGTCGGCCCCGCGCAGTCCACCGAGCGACACGCCGTCGTCGGAGTCCACGTCGAGCAGGATCTCGCCGTGCGCGCCGTCGAAATCGTACTCGAACGACGGGCGGAGCGCCTCATCGCGGAGCGTGCCCTCGGCCCGGAACACGGGCGTGCGGCCGTCCATTCGTTCGAGGCGCACGCTCCCGAGCCCGATGTCGAGCACGGCTTCGAGCGTGCGTTCGTCGCCCGAGCCCGCCTCGAAGGTGTAGGCCTGCTGCTGCTGGATACGAGCCTGCGCTTCCAGTGCCTGGAACGCGGCGACAACGAGGAGGAGGAACGGTACAATGCGGGTCATAGCTTGCGCGCTACGAGACCCTGCGCTCCAGAGTTACGCCCTCGTTGTCCTCTGCACGTTCTTCGAAACGGTCACGGGGTCGAGCTGTCAGCTCTTCGCTGGCGGCTCTGGGCCTTCGAGGTTACACGTCATGGGCTGGACGTAGCCTCCTCATGCCGATAGCCCATCGTTGCCAGCTAGCCCCTACAGGTCCGCCCGTTGGTCCTTGAGGAACTTGTAGAGCTGCGCGCGGGCGCGGAAGATGTGCGCTTTCACCGTCCCGAGCGGGAGGTCGAGCGCGGCCGCGATCTCCTCGTAGCTCAGCTCCTGCTGGTGCCGCATCACGATCACGCGGTGGTACTTCTCCGGCAGCTGCGCAATCGCCGCCTCGATCAGTTCGCGGCGTTGGTCCTGGACCACGTGCTGATCCGGGCGGTAGGTCTGGTCCGGCAGCTCGTAGTGGATCTCGCCGTCCTTCGCCTGCAGCGGTTTGTCGATCGAGAACGTCGGCAGCTTCTTCTTGCGGAGGTAGTCGATCGTGTGGTTGGTGGCAATCTTGTAGAGCCACGTCGAGAAGGCGTAGGTCGGGAGGTACGACTCCAGCGACGAGAACGCCTTGATGAACGCCTCCTGGACGAGGTCCTCGACTTCGCGCTGGTTGCGCACCATGCGCCCGACATGCCGCCGCAGCGCGCCCTGGTACTTGTCGACGAGTTGCTCGTAGGCGCGCTGGTTGCCACCGAGCGCCTGCTCCACGAGCGTGCGGTCCTGCTCGCTGGACGCGGACGGAGCGGTGTCGGACGGGCGGGCCATGCGGAGCGCGGAGAGCGAGCGCGAAACGAAGGACGGCGGACCCGCGAAACTACGGACGCGCGCCGCAGCGCGCTACTGCCCGGCGTCGGGCGTAGCCGGGGCCGCGTCAGGAGCGGCCCAGTAGGCCGACGTGGGTGTGACGAGGGCGCGGCGGAAGGTATCGTCCTCGACGCCGAGGAGGCCGGGGCGGCGCACGCCCGGCAGCACCTGCACGTCGTAGATCTCCTCGACGGACGTCTCGTAGCGGACGTGCCCGACGACGGCCCCCGTTGCTTCGTGGAGGACGACGAGGCCTGCAAACACGTCATCTCGCTGCGCGAGCGGGAGGTCGCCGAAGGTGCGGTTGCGCCGGAGCCGCGAGAGCCCGACGAAGAGGTAGCCGCCGTGGGCCGCCAGCCCCCGCACGAAGCCGGGCAGCTGTGCCACGACCGTCGCCGTACCCGCGGCCGGATCTACGGCCAGCACCTCGCCGCGTGCCGAGGCGAGCGTGTAGAGGCGTACGCTACCGTCGGGCTGCGTCACGAGGCGCGGCGAATGCGGCATCGCGAGGCCCGAGAGCACGACCTCGCCAGACGCCACGTCGAGCAGCACGCCGCCGTCGAGCTTGCGGGTGCGCCAGCCCTCCGCCGTGTCCGTCGTGCCGAGCGCAGTCACGAAGGCGGGCGTGCCGTTGTGCAGCGCCATGCCGTTGAGGTGGCAGCGGTCCTCTGGCACCACGGCGCTGACGAACGGCGGTGTCCAGACCGGGCGGAAGCTCACCGCATCGTCGAGCACGCAGAGCGCCGAGAAGGCCGTGTTGACCCCCCACAGCGCCGTGTAGCCGTCGTGAGTCCCCCAGGCGAGGTCGTGCAGGTCGATGGTGCCCGTGTGGAGGCGGCTACGCGGGACGAGGAGCGCGTCATAGGTGTTCGGCTTGCGCGGGTAGCCCGCAGCGAGGCGCGGTGCGTTGGCGAGCGTCACCACCTCATCACGCGTGGCGATGGCGAGGCGGAGCGTCGCGCCTGCACCCTCGACGGCGATCCCCATCGGCTGCCGGAAGGTGCGCGTGAGCTGCACGATCCGGTCCGCGTCGTCGGGGTGCGCGCCGATGAGCGCCACCTTGCCCGCCTGGTAGGTCGTCACCGCGAGCGTAGCCCCGAGCCGCCGCAGCACGTCGGGCACCTCGCGCGAGAAGGTGCACGTGAAGGGCGCCGGTGCGCGCGCGGGTGAACTCATGCGAGAGGGAAGACGGTCCGAAGCTGATGTCGAGCGTGCGACGCGCTAGTCGAGGTGCGTGATCCGCCTCGTCGCCGCGAACGTCGCCCCCTCGGCCCGCACCACGTACACCCCGCTCGCCAGACGGCGCCCGTCCACCCGTAGCGTCAGCGGGCCTGCCGGAGCCGTGCCGTCGTGCAGCAGTGCCACCTCGCGCCCGAGCACGTCGTAGAGCGCCACGCGGACGGCCTGCGCCTCGGGCAGCGCCAGCGTGAGCGTGGCGGCGTCGCGGAACGGGTTGGGGTAGGCGGCGTCGAGCGCGGGCGTGTCGGGCACCTGCGCGGTCGGCTCGTCGGCCACGACGATGGCGTCGTTGCGGTAGTAGTCAAAGCCGTCGCGGGCACGGAAGACGATGTCGAGGTCGCCGTCGCCCTCCACGTCGCCCGTCATGATGTCACGCGAGGGCGCCAGGTCCGGGAACGCGTCGATCACGTCGGGCCTTTCCTCGAACACACCGGGGGCCGTCTGCTCGAAGAACGCCCGGGTGGGCGCCCGATACACGTCCGCATCGCCATCCCCGTCGAAGTCTGCGACGACCTGAAACTCACCGAGGGCATCCAGCGACGCACTCCATGCCTCGTGCTCCTCGAAGACTCCGGGAGCCGTCTGCTCGAAGACGAACTGCGCGCCGACTTCTCGTCCTGGGTTCCCCGTATTGAGGACGACATCCTGATCGCCATCGCCATCGAAGTCGACGAAGGTGGGCGTTCCGACGGGTGCCTCGCTGAACGGATACGCGCCCTCCGACCGGAGTTCGAAACCCGTCGGCGTCTGCTCGACCACGAGCATCTTGTCGGTGCGTGGATTGACCAACGTGCCGCGCACGAGTAAATCCTCGTCCCCATCGCCGTCCACATCGCCGGTGTCCAGGTCCGTTGCCGTGATGCCACTCGAGAAGCTGAAGTCGATGTCCTGGAGGGGATTCTCCTCAGGAGGCAGTTCCCGGTAGAGCCCGTCGTCGCCGCGTTCCAGGATGACGGGACGCCTTCCGACACGCTCCGCAATCCCTACGATCTCAGGCTGGCCGTCTTGATCCAAATCGGACAGCGTCGAAGCTCGCTGGGTAGACACCCAGTCCACGCCAGGAAACTGTGGCCGGAGGAAGCCTAGCGGCCCCTCTTCGTAATCCAACTGCGTGAACTGTCCAGGTGCCTCGGCAAGGAATGTCGTCGGAACGCCTTGACCGTCACTGACAATGTCCACATCACCATCGCCATCAATGTCGCCCACCACAGGCGAACCAGACGGATAGTTGTACAGGCTTAGGCGCATGCTGACGTCGGGCCCAAGGCGCCCTGCTTGCTCTTGCAAGAAGATGGCTACCCTGGGGTACGCATACTCGGCGATGGTGAGATCGAGGTCCCCATCCCCGTCCACATCCGCGAAGGCAGCCTGACCCGTCGTGTAGGATGAGCTTGATGCTAGCGTGCCAAATACGTGGTCGTCGGTAGGCTCGTCTTGAAATACGCCTGGAGCTGTTTGCTCCAAGAGGTAGTACTCGTTCTGGCCTAGGCCGACGTCACCGTAGACCAGCACGTCCAGGTCGCCATCCTGGTCGAAGTCGGCATACGCGCGAACCCTGTAGGAAGTGGGTACAGGACTAGGCTCTGACTCGTAGATGCCGGGTGCCACCTGACGATGAAGCGTGGCAGGCTGAGTGCTCGTGTCTAGCAGGTCTACATCGCCGTCCGCGTCCGCATCGGTGGCCGTCCACTCCCGTATCTGGACAGCCTCGACAAAGGGAATGGGCGACGCCCCCAGAGGACGCTCGACGAAGACCCCCGGAGACACCTGTTCGTAGTAGCGTTGCCCACGCGTGTCCGCGTAGGTACCGCCCCACAGGTCCATATCCCCGTCGTTATCGAAGTCACCGCCGACGAGCGGTGCCTGGAACGGCGGCTGGAGCGGGTGTGACGGCGAGCGGAGCACCCGCTCGAACGGACCGATGTCCTGTGCCTGCAAGGCTGGTGCCCCGAGCGCGACGCTGAAGAGCACGCCGCTCGCGAGCAGCCACCGCCGCCACCGGGGCGCGCGCTTGGATTGGGAACGGGCCTCAGGCGGCGTCGGGGTAGACGCGAACGAGTAGCCCGCACGCTCGGCAACCTGGCGTAGGCGATCCGTCGAAGTAGTAGTCATCACAACAAGAGTGGGGTGGAGGCTGGCACGCATCTCGCGCTCCGACCGATGAATCGATGAGCGTCCGCGCTAGTCGAGGTGGGTGATCCGCTGCGTCGCGGCGAACGTTGCCCCCTCGGCACGCACCACGTAGACGCCGCTCGCCAGACGACGCCCGTCCACGCGCAGCGTGAGCGGGCCTGCCGGGGCCGTGCCCTCATGCAGTAGCGCCACCTCGCGCCCGAGCACGTCGTAGAGCGCCACGCGGACGGCCTGTGCCTCGGGCAGCGCGAGCGTGAGCGTGGCTGCGTCGCGGAACGGGTTGGGGTAGGCGGCCTCGAGCGCAGGCGTGTCCGGCACTTGGGCAGTGGGCTCGTCTGCCACGACGATGGCGTCGTTGCGGTAGTAGTCAAAGCCGTCGCGGGCACGGAAGACGATGTCGAGGTCGCCGTCACCTTCTACGTCGCCGGTGGTGACATCGAAGAAGCTTGTTGTGAGGTCGGGGAACGCGCCAACCACCTCGGGGCGCTCCTCGAAGACACCAGGCACGACCTGCTCGAACACGGCACGAGGCGTTCTCCGGTGCACATCGGCATCCCCGTCGCCGTCGAAGTCTGCCACGATCTGGTTGCCGCCGATAGCACCAAGGGCGGCGCTCCACATCGCCTGCTCTTGAAACACCCCGGGGGCCGTCTGTTCGTAGACGTAACGCGCTCCTGGTTGCGTGACGAGTTCCCCGTCCAAGATCACATCGTCATCGCCGTCGCCATCTACGTCCACAAAGGCCGGCCTTCCAACTGGTGCATCGCTGAACGGGTAGACGCCGTCTGCACGCAACTCGAAGCCCGTCGGGGTTTGCTCGATTACCATCATGCGTTCGCGTCGCGGGTTGAGGAGCGCACCGCGAACCAGCAGATCCTCGTCGCCGTCGCCGTCCACGTCGCCTACATCGAGATCGTACGCCGCAAGCCCGCGCTCAAAGTCAAACACGAGATCTCGAAGCGGATTTTCTTCAGGCTCGAGTTCCCGGTAGATCCCAGACTCGCCCTGCTCGAACACGGTCAGCACCCGCGTATTCTCAGAGGTCGTAATCCGTATCACCATCACGACCACCTCTGGCTGACCGTCCGCATCCAGGTCAGAGAGGGTCGCAGCACGCCGAGCGAGCACCACATCGGCACCAGGAAGCTCAGGCCGGAGGTAGCCAAACGGCCCTTCTTCAGGAGAGAGCAAGGAGAACTGAGCGGGGCCGTCCGCCACATAGGTGCGCGGCGTGAGATTGTCGAACGCGACCAAGTCGGTGTCGCCGTCGCCATCGAAGTCGCCCACCACCGGGGCTGCCTGTGCGTAGCCCTCTACGAACAGGAAGTCGTGCAGGTCTGGGCCGAGCATACCCGGCTGCTCTTGCAAGATGATCGAGGTCCCATTCGACGCAAACTCGCCTACCGCGAGGTCGAGGTCGCCGTCGTCGTCGAGGTCGGCGAGCGTCGGGCGGCCCGAGGTGTAGTAGGAGAACCGCCCGAGGTCGCCGAAGATGTTCTCCGGTGCCGGGTCCTCCTGGAAGACGCCGGGCGCGGTCTGCTCGACGAGGTAGAATGCGCTGTCGTACGCGTCCGGCAGTTGATCGAACGCCAGCGCGTCGAGGTCGCCGTCCTGGTCGAAGTCGGCATAGGCCACATAGATGGCGCCGCGCGGAATCTCGATGGCTTCCCGCTCATAGACGCCCGGCTCGGTCTGCCGGTAGAGAAACGAGGGATCGGCCTCCAGAAGCAGGTCGGTGTCGCCATCACTGTCGGCATCGACGACGTGCCACCGCCCCGAAACGCTTTCGGTGAACGCCAAAACGGAGTTGGACCGTGCGCGCTCCTGGAAGACGCCGGGCTCGATCTGCTCATGGACGAGGTCGCCGCCCCAGAGATCAACGTCCCCATCACCATCGAAATCGCCACTCCAGAAGGTCCCCTGGACCGGCGGCTGGAACGGGTGCGACGGCGAGCGTGGCGCGTCCACGTAGGTCCCGAACTGCTGGGCATGGGCTGCGGGTGTACTCATCGGCAGCGCCACACTGAAAAGCACGCTGCCCGCGAGCAACCACCGCCGCCAGCGAGGCGCGCGCTTGGATCGGGGTCTAGGTGTAGCCTGCGCGGGGGTAGACGCGAACGAGTACCCCGCACGCTCGGCGATAAGGCGTAGGCGGTCGGACGAAGTACTGGTCATGGCGACCGCAGTTGGGTGAGTAACGTCGCGAGTCCCTCCACCGGGAGGATAAGGGAAAACCCGATGCTATCCAACTGTGGGGCCGTTTGTTTACATCACCTTGCGCCCGGCACTTGCGCGCGCTCCTGCCCCGTCGCGTCGAGATAGGCCTGCCAGTCGGCGAGGAAGCGCTCCAGGCCGCTGTCGGTGAGCGGGTGCTTCAGGAGCTTCTTGATCACGCCCAGCGGCATCGTCCCCACGTCGGCCCCCATCTCGGCGGCCTCCACCACGTGCATCGGGTGGCGGATCGAGGCGGCGAGGACTTCCGTCGCGTAGCCGTAATTCTCGTAGATCGTCACGACCTGCCGGATGAGCTCCATGCCGTTGGTCGAGATGTCGTCGAGGCGGCCGATGAAGGGGCTGATGTAGCTCGCGCCCGCCTTCGCCGCGATGAGGGCCTGCGTGGGGCTGAAGCACAGCGTGCAGTTGGTGCGGATGCCCTCCTCGGTGAACGTCTTGATGGCCTTGATGCCGTCGAGGATGAGCGGCACCTTCACCACGACGTGCTCGTGGATTTTGGCCAGCTCGCGCCCCTCGGCGACCATCGCGGCGTACTCCGTGGCGACCAACTCGGCGCTCACCGGGCCCTGGACGATCTCGCAGATTTTGTGGATGTGCGCGTGGAAGTCCTCGGCCCCCTCCTTCTTCATGAGCGAGGGGTTGGTGGTGACGCCGTCGAGGACGCCCATGTCGGCGGCTTCCTGGATCTCGTCGAGGGAGGCGGTGTCGATGAAAAACTGCATGGCCGGGTTGGATCGGAGAAGAGAGGAGAAACGAGGGGGGTAGGATGCTGAACGTACGGCACGGAGCCCGAGGGGCGGACGCTCGCAAGCATGCGCAGGCTTACGCAGCGGATTCCGCAACGTCGTACCCGGCTATGTCCTACTCGGCAAGTTCGCGGCCTCGTCACGCGTAGGGTGTCTATACTCGGGCTCGCTAGCGCTGTCGCAGGTCCCATGTCGCAGGTCGAAGGCCAAGAGTCCAAGGTGGAGAGCTACACGCATGCGGTGCTGCTCGAGCCCGCATATCGGGTGGTTTTCAAGTTGCACGCCATCAAACATGTCCGCTCTGCAACAGGAGGGTCGCTTCTCGAAGCCACGAGAGCCGTCACAACGGCCATTGCAGGCCAGTCTACCATCGTTTTTGCTCGTTCCATCAAGGACGGGAAAGCACTTGCCGCGACCTTGCCCGAGCTTGGTATCCCGATACGCTTCGGAGGAGAAACGTTCACGCTGTCCTTTGCCAACGAAGAAGCCGAATGGGAGCAGAGGCTGAAGGGCGTCTTCAAGCTGCGGGCGTTCCCCTTGTTGAAGGGAGCGATGACACTCCGGGGCGAGGTTGCTGAAGGCACCCTTTCGGAGATGGACACGTTGGTCGTTCCGTTGTCTTCCACAACGATTGCCGAGTTTCCAGTGAGGCAGGTGGAGCATCGCGACGGATCCACGGTAGTCGTTTGCGATCCAATTCCGGCAGACGAACAGCGCTACGTTCAGGAGCTTTTGCGCCCAGCCGGTCGCCTTTCCATCATCGCCCCCACAGCCCTGTGACCCGCGACCCACGACCCACGACCCACCGACAACCCACGACCGTCCTCAAACTCGGCGGCGCGCTCCTCGCCGACGAGGCCGCTGTCGCTACGATCTGGAGCGCGGTGGCTGGCCTCGACCGCGTCGTACTCGTCCACGGCGGCGGGCCGCAGGCGACGGCGCTGGCAAAGCGGCTCGGCCACACGCCCCGCATGGTCCACGGGCGGCGCGTCACGACAGCGCTCGACCTCGACGTGCTGCTCTGGGAAGTCTCGGGGCGGCTCAACGCGCGGCTCGTCGCGGCGGCGCAGGCGGCGGGCGTCCGCGCGGTCGGGCTGACGGGGGCCGACGGCGCGCTCGTGCAGGTCCACCGCCGCCCTCCGTGGACCGTCGACGGCGAGACGGTCGACTTCGGGCACGTCGGCGATGTCGAGGGCGTGGACGTGCACGTCCTCACGACGCTCCTCGACGCGGGGCTAGTGCCGGTCGTCGGCCCCATCGGTATGGACGCGGACGGGGCGCTCTACAACGTCAACGCCGACACGATCGCGCTCGAACTCGCCGCTGCGCTGCAGGCCGAGGCGCTCGTCTTCGCCGCCGAGGCGGGCGGCGTTTACCGCGACCTCGACGACCCCACGACGCGCTTCGACGCGATCACCCCCGACGACGCGGAGGCAGGCAAGCGCGACGGCTGGCTCAACGCCGGGATGCGCGTCAAGCTCGACGTCGGCTTCGAGGCGTTGCACCGCGGCGTCGGCACCGTGCGGATTGCGGCTCCGACTGAGCTGGGCGGAGGGACAGGGCTTACGCTGGAAGGAGCGGACGAGCAAAACGGCGGAGGGCTGAAAGAGGGGTTTAGTAGACCTGCGACCCTCGACCCTCGACCTGCGACCCCCGACCCTCGACCTGCGACCCTCGACCCTCGACCTGCGACCCTCGACCCTCGACCTGCGACCCTCGACCTGCACGCCGCCCTCATCCGCTTCCCCTCGCTGAGCTACCAGGAGCGCGCCATTGCCGACTTCGTGGAGGCGTACGCCCGCGAGCACGGCGGCCCGCGCGTGACGGTGGACCGCGTCGCCGACAATGTGATCGTGGGCCTTGGCACCGGCGACGACCTGCTGCTCTTGAACTCGCACCTCGACGTGGTGCCGCCGTCGTCGGACCACCCGTATCCGCCCTTCGAGCCGACGGTCGTGGACGGCAAGGTCTACGGGCGCGGGGCCGTCGATGCCAAGGCAAGCGGCGCGGCGATGCTGACGGCGCTCCTCACGCTGGCCCGCGACGGGTTCGAGCCGACGGGCGGGCGGCTCGTCGTCGCGCTGACGGCGTGCGAGGAGGCGAGCAAGGACTACAACGGCGTCGAGCACCTCCGCCGCGACTTCTTTGGCCAGGCCATGCCTCAACCGTCGGCAGCGCTCGTGGGCGAGCCGACGGAGCTCCGCCCGTGCCTCTCGCAGAAGGGGCTGCTCATCCTCCGCCTCCACGCGATGGGTCGCACCGCCCACGCCGCGCGCGCGCACCTCGGCGCGAACGCGATCCACGTCGCCGCGCGCGACCTCGCTGCATTGCAGGCGCTCGCCTTCGACCGCGCCGATCCGTTCCTCGGCCTCCCAACCGTCACGCCGACGCTCATCGAGACGGGCGGCGCGAAGAACGTCGTGCCCGACCGCTGCACGATCACGCTCGACATCCGCTCGACGCCGACGTATCCGCACAGCGACCTCATCGACCTCATCGGCGACGCCGTCGAGAGCGAGGTGGAGGTCTACAGCCGCCGCCTCATTCCCTGCGCCACGCCCGCCGACGCGCGCATCGCCCGGGCCTGCCAGCGCGCCCTGCCCGGCCTCGTCGCCGACGCCACGCCCTTCGGCTCGCCCACCGCCTCCGACTGGATCTTTTTGGGCGACGTGCCGACGGTCAAAATCGGCCCCGGCCGCAGCGAGCTCTCGCACACGCCCGAGGAGCACATCGAGGCCGCCGAGGTGGAGCGCGCCGTCGAGGTGTACCGGGCGATTGTGGCGGCGTATTTCGACTCCTGACAGGTGTTGCGTATTGCGTGTTGCGTATCGGACGAGCGCCGAGGCAGCCCAATACGCAACACGCAACACGAAACATCCCATGGCTATCTGGTCCAAGACCTCCGCTGCTGCCCCTGCCGACTGGGTCGTCCGCTTT
>JBCCLD010000004.1:0-34744 GCA_039027055.1 Bacteroidota bacterium | reverse complement strand
TGGCGCTAGATGCTGAGGCGGCCGTGTCAGTCGGCAACGCGGCCTCCGAGCTTGCCTGCGCAACCTGTCTCTGGTTGGCGCTCGCGTCACACGTCGCCGTCTCGAACGCAGTCGAGTTGACCGTGCGCGACACGAAGCGTACCGACACGGCCGTCTCAGCGTTGGCCGCCTCGATGGAGAGCCCGTCGAAGCAGGCAGCCTCAGTGAAGAGGCCCTTGCCGGTGCGCTTGCGGAAGGCGCGCGTCTCGGAGGCGACCTCGTCGCCGTCGAGGAAGTAGCGGACGGTCACGGCGCCGCCGCGGCGGGCGTCGAAGCGTAGGGCGAGGCGCGCGCCGGAGAAGTTGAAGTCGCCGAGGGCGTCGAAGCGGAGGGCCTCGTCACCCTCGATGGTGAGGGCGGAGAAGAAGCCGTCCTTGCCGTCCTCGAAGACACCGATGCCGGAGGCGGTGGCGTTGACTTCGGGGTTGGTGGAGCCGGAGGCGGTGACGCCGATGCACCCGGCTTCGGAGACGGTGGCGCTGCCGTCGTCAAAGGAGAAATGGTCAGGGCATGCAGGCTCACCCTGGGCCTCGAAGCGGAGGTGTCCGAGAAGGGTGGCCTCGCCGGCGATGAAGCCACGGGGCGCGGGGTCGACGGGCGCGTCGGGGAGAACGTAGCGCTGGGCGTAGACGCCGTTGCCATCGGTGTCCTGGGTCGGTCCACCGCCCGCCGCGCCACTTTGCCACGCGACCACGAAGTCACCGTCGGCGTTGGCCGCTACAGCGGGGTTGTTCTGTGATTCGGAGACGAAGGTGTTGACCTGGAATTCGTCTCCGTCGGGCGTCCCGTCGGCGAGGTAGCGCTGACCAAAGATGCCGAGCTCTTGTCGAGAGTCGCCGTCCGGATCGTCTTGGCCATTGCTCTGCCACACGACCACAAAGTCGCCGTCGTCGTTGAGCGACACGGCCGGTAGATTTTGTCGATCGGTGGTGAAGGTGTTGACCCGGAACTCGCTGCTCAGGGGCGTCCCGTCGGCGGCATACCGTCGCGCATAAATTCCGTCAGTGTCGCCGTCTTGGTTTAGGGAATCCCAGGTGATGATGAAGTTGCCGTCCGCATCCATCCCCACGCTAGGGTCATCCTGAGCATTGGCCGTTTCGACGTTGACCTGGAATTCGCCGCCCCTGGGCGTACCGTCCGCGGCATAGCGCTGAGCAAAGACACCGAACACGCTGCCATCCTGGCCGTCGCCTTGCCACGCGATGACAAAGTCGCCGTCCGCGTCAATCGCGACGGAAGGCTGAGTCTGGAGGCCCGTGATGAAGGTGTTGACTTGAAATTCACTGCCCTGAGGCGTGCCATCCGCGGCGTAGCGTTGGGCAAAGACGCCTACGTTGCCAAGGGTATTGTCGTTGGGGTCGTCTTGGCCGTTGCCCCGCCATGCGATGACAAAGTCCCCATCGTCGTCCAACGCAACGGATGCGAGCGACTGGTTGTTGGTTGTGAAGGTGTTGACGCGGAACTCACTGCCCTGGAGTGTGCCGTCGGCGGCGTAGCGCTGTGCGTAGATGCCATACCCCGAGCCATCTTGGCCATCGCTCGTCCACGCGATCACAAAGTTGCCGTCGGCGTCTATCCCTACGGACGGAAACTCTTGGTCGCCTGACGTCTCGGAGTTGACGCGGAACTCGCTGCCCTGGGGCGTGCCGTCGGCGGCGTAGCGCTGTGCGTACACGCCGTCGCCATCGCCGTCCTGGGCATAGCTCGTCCACGCGATCACAAAGTCGCCGTCGTCGTCGATGGCCACCGACGTTCGATCCTGGTCGCCGGTGGTGAAGGTGTGGACTTGGAACTCGCCGCCCGCCGGGTCCGCGGCGACCTGAGCCTGGGCGTCGGGGGCCCCGTGGAGCATGGCGAGCGTGAGCGTACCGGCGGCGGCGGCCTGCCGCAGCCAGCCGAGGCGGCGGTGGGCACGGGCGCGGGTGCCACGCGGAGAAAGAGGGTGTCGAGAGCGCATCGAGGGACCAAGCTGGAGGAAAGGAGAGGAGGGACCCGCAGGCAGTGCCCCCGCGGGAGCCTCTGGTTCGGGCGCTCGAATATCCGGACGCCTCGCCGGGAGCACAACCGAAACCGGTCGATCTATCTCCTTGCATGGGCGTAGCCCATTTAGCGCCCGATGCCGGAACGCATCGGTTCCTCGAAGCGGAGGTATTTCATAGGCTTGGAACAGTTCGTTTACACAAGAGGCCACTGGTCACGGGCGCGAGGCGTGGATCAGCGCACGAGCGTGACGCGGCGCGTCTGCGTGGTGCCGTCCGCCGTCGCGAGGCGTACGAGGTAGACCCCGCTGCCGAGCGCCGCGCCGTCGAGGTCGAGCGCGTGGTAGCCCGCGTCGAGCGTGCCCCGGGCGAGCGTCGCCACGAGGCGGCCGGTGAGGTCATACACGGTCACGGAGAGGTCCGTCGGCTCGGGGAGCGCGACCTCCACGGTGGCTCGGTGGGTGAACGGGTTCGGGTAGACGCTCCCGAGCGCGAGCACGTCCGGCAGCGCGACTGACGTGGCTTCCACTGGGGCGGCTCCCACCGGGGTGTCCTCCGCCGCGTCAGTCTCGGCTACCTGAGGTTCGTCGCTCGCGTGCTCTGGCGATGCGTCGCCAGCGTCCGGTTTCGCGTTTGAGGCTCCCTCATTCGCGTCGGTTGCGTCCGTGGCAGCCTCGTCGGAAGCGTCTACGTCAGAGGTGTCCTCGCTGGCGTTGTCCGTGACCGCGTCGCCCTTGGCTTCAGCCGGGTCTGCGGATTCCGGCTTGCCGTCGGCGGTGCGAGCCTTCTCGGACGCCTCGGCTTCGCCCAGCGCGGCCCACTCGGCGTCGTCGGTGATGCCCCACACCAGGCCCGCCGTCGTCGTGAGCACCGGCAGCACTACCGCTGCATTCGTCGGGGCATCGCTCGCCATCGCGTTGGTCATGCGCCCGAGCGCCAGCGGCTCCGCCTCTCGCGACCCGTTGCCCAGCTTCTCGAACGTGAACCGGTCCGTGTCTGTCACCGCGCCCGGGAAGTCGCCCACGCGGCCCTCGTAGGCGTAGACGCCCGCCTCCGCCTCGCGGTCCACCGTCACCGTGAAGCGCTCCGCCGTCATGCCGCCCGCTCCCAAGCGTACGCGGAACGGGCCGAACTGCACCTCCTCAAGCCCGCTCGGACTGATCAAGACCAGCCACACGTCCTGCGTCAGCCGCCCGTCGGTCGGGTTGGTCACCTCGCCCGTGAACGTGAACGAGCCGCCGCCGTTGCCGATGAAGATCGGCGCGTCGTCGGGCGTGAGGCGCACGACGAGCGTCTCCTCGCCTGGAGGCGGCGGGGCCGGGATCGACACGAAGAACGTCGCCGGGTTGCCCTCCAGGTCGGTCGCGCGGATGGTGCCCGAGGCGTCCTGCGCCGGGTCGATCGGCGTGGCGGTGTAGCTCACCACGGTCGTGCCTGCCGCGAACGGATCGACCGCGAGCGTGAGGTTCACCGCGCCTGGATCGAGCACGAGCGTCGCCACGCCCGTGTCGTCGATGCGGTTCTCCTCGGCCGTGCCGGCAAAGAGCTGGCCGGAGAGCGCGCCCGTGATCTCGGGCGCGACCGTGTCGGCGCCGCCGTCGCCCGGGATGAGGAAGACGATGGCGCGGTTGTCGTCGAAGTTCTCCTCGTCGTCGCGGACGACGAGGTCCTCGGCCTTGAGGCGCACCTCGGCGTTCGTGCCTGCCGAGCCGAAGTCGAAGACGGCGGTGCCCTGCTCGCCGGGGGCGAGGGTGCCGATGACGAGCTGCTTGGGTCCGGTGGCGACGTCGAAGGTCTTGGTGATCTTGACACGCACGCGGGTGGCCGGTACCGAGCCGGTGTTGGTGACGATAGCCGTGAGGGTGCCGGTGCCCGGTCCCGTGAACGCAAACTCCGTCGAGAGGGCGAGGTCGAAGCGCTCGTCGTAGGTGCGGGTGAGTGTGTCAGCCGTGTTGCCGTTGCCCGCGCCGTCGGTGGCGACCCCAGCGTCCACCGAGACGGTGACGACGCCGAAGTCGGTCGGGGTGACGAGGGCGGTGTAGGTATCGCCCGCGCCTGCGAGGTCGGAGAGTGTGCCGTTGGTGACGTCCACGTCGGTGGCGTCGAAGCCGGTTACGTCCTCGGAGAAGGTGAACGTGACGGGGAACGGCGACTGGACGGTGGGCTCTGGCGTCGGAGTCGAGATGGTGAGCACGGGCACCTCGCCGTCGAAGGTGATGGTGAGCGGGTTGGAGGCGGCGTTGCCGTTGCCGGCCGCATCCGTCGCGACGTCTGCAGCCACGGTGACGGTGACCTCGCCGGAGCCGTCAGGATCGATCTCGCCGGTGAACGAGGCGTTGTCTTCGGTCGTGAGCGCGCCAAGCGTGCCCCCTGTGACCGTGACGTCCGAGGCGTCGAAGCCGGTCATCTCCTCGGAGAAGGTGAAGGTGACCGGGATGGGCTCGGTACTCGTCGGGTCTGGAGCCGTGGTCGAGACGACGACCGCGGGGGCGTCGCCGTCGAAGGTGACACCCAGCGTATTCGAGGCCGCGCTGGGGTTGCCCGCGGTGTCCGCGGCGACGCCTGCCGCGACGGTGACAGTGATCTCGCCGGAGCCGTCGGGGTCGACGTAGGCGGTGTAGGAATCGCCCGCCCCGGCGAGGTCGGTGAGCGTGCCGCCGGTCACGGTGACGTCGCTTGCCTCAAAGCTGGTGACCTCCTCGCTGAAGGCGAACGTGACCGGGATCGGCTCGACCGATGTGGGGTTCGGTGCCGTCGTTGAGACGACGACGGTGGGTGCAACGGTGTCCTTGAGGACGGCGTCGGTGGCGGCATCGCCCTCGTTGCCGAGCGCGTCGGTCAGGGTGACCGACAGCGTGAGGGTGCCGTCGGGAAGGCTGCTCACGTCGATGTCCGTCACCTGCTCGCTCGTGAGCGTGGACACGAAGGTGAGCTCGAAGCCGCCGCCTTTGTTGCCACGCAACTGCGACACGTCGTTCACACCACCCGGGAGCCGCGGTGCCGCGCCGCCGATGATGCCGGAGCCCGTGATCTCGCCGGCACCACCGTCGGAACTGATGGTGTAGACGAAGCTCGCGCCCTCCTCGGCGTCCCTGATCGTGAAAGTGATCGCGGTTTCGTTCGTGGCACTCACGGCAGTCTGGTCGAAGGCGGCGGTGTAGTCCGTCGGCCCGTCGTTGTCGAAGGTGATCGAGAAGGGCTCGGCCGCCTCGTTGGGGTTGCCTGCGAGGTCCGTGGCTACGTCCGCGTCGATGTCGACGGTGAGGGTGCCCACGCCATCGGGGGTGAGGTCGGCCGCAAACGTGGTGCTGTCGGTCGTCGTGAGGGCTCCGAGCGTCCCGCCGCTCACGTCGATATCGTCGGCCGAGAAGCCCGAGACGACCTCGCTGAAGGTGAAGGTGAGCGGGATCGGCTGGGAGGCCGTGGGGTCGTCGAGCGTCGAGGCGATCACCACCGTCGGCGGCTCGGCGTCGAGGATCTCGGTCTCGAAGCTGCCCGCGTCGCAGAGGGCCGTGCTGTTGGAGGCGAGGCCAATGATGGGCGCGTCGAAGCCACGCTGGTCGGTGGGGCCGCAGGTGCCGCCGATGTCGATAGCGGGGCTACCGGGGAGCAGCGCGTGCATGAGCGTCGGCCCGCCGTTGTCTGCGAGCACATCGAGCAAGGGGTCGGTCTCGGTGAGGTCGCCGGGGCCGGTGAGGCCGCAGGCGTCGCCGCAGACGTTGTGGCCCAGTGAGTTGATCGTCGAGCCTGCCGAAGCGAAGCTGGTCCCCGTGTCTCCCGTGTCGATGATCGAGTTGCCGATGGTCAGCTGGCTCGCGATGAAGAGCGAAATGCTGGCAGTGCCGTTGTCACGGAAGGTGCTGTTCGTCACACGGGCGCGGCCACCGCTCGAGAGCCCAATGCCAACCACGTTCCCGCTGAACGTGCTCTGGGACACGATGACGTCCTCACCGGTTACTGAACTCGAGCCAGACGCCGCAATGCCACTTCCCTCGTTTCCTTGGAAGGTGCTTCGTGTTACGTCAACGAAGCCGTTGCTATTGATGCCGTCCCCCGTGTTGTTGCTGATGGTGCTGTTCGATACGGTGAGCGTGGCCCCGTCGAATTGGACGATGCCCCCGGCGGCGTTCTCCGCGACCGTGCTCTCACGAAGTACAAGGGTGCCTCCGGCATTGATGATGCCGCCACCGCTGCCGTCTGCTGAGTTCTCGGAAACGACACAGCGCGAAAGGGTCAGGGTACCAGAGTTATAGATGCCACCGCCGTCCTGCGTAGCGCCAGGATCGCTTGGGGGGGCCTGGACGAGACCGCCTGTGATCGTGAGGTCGCGGATCTCGACCGAAGCGGTTGTTTCGAAGACGCGGCTGGTCCTGTTGCCGCTCACCGCGAGCACGGCGGCACCGGGCCCCTCGATCACGACATCGGTGCTGAGCACGAGGTGCGACCCTCCGAGCGCGATGGTGCTTGTCACGGCGGGGCTGAACGTAATCGTATCGGCGGCTGAAGCGACGTTCGCATCGGCGGCGGCGATAGCTTCACGGAGCGAGCAGTCCGCGTCGCAGGTGCCGTCGTTGGTGTCGTCCGTCTTCGTGACCATGAACGTCTGCGCTGTAATCGCCACGCAGTCGCTCGCGCTCGTGGCGCCTTCGCCGTCGGTCGTCGTGCCCGCTGGGCAGGCCGTGGCGAAGGTGGCTTCCTCCATGTCCACGTAGCTGCCGACAGGCGCAGGGAGGCACAGTGCCTGGCCCGCCTCGGGCTGGAAGGTGCCCAGCACGCACGGCGACTGCGCGATGGCTTCTCCCGCTGGCACGAAGTTGCCCGGATCGGCGTCGAGGCAGGCCGTCTGGCCTTCGAGCGGCTGGTAGGTGCCTACCGCGCAGGCCTCCGCTTCCGTTGCGCGCTCGATGGCCACGAAGCGGCCCGCAGGAGCAGGGTCGCACGACGTCTGACCTTCAAGCGGCTGGAACGTGCCTGGCACGCACGGCTCGGCCTCGGTCGCGCCCGCTGACGCTACAAACGTCCCCGGAGGCGCCGGGAGGCAGGTGGTCGGATCGTCCGGGTCGAGGAAGAAGCCCGGTGCGCACTCCAGACGGTAGCCGAAGTCGGCGTCGTTGAAGTCCTCCAGCGCGGCCAACTCGACGAAGATCGGGTCCACGCCGGTCGTGAGCACGAAGCCGTCCGCGAGGGTCGTCGTGTCGACCTTAACGGTGTAGGTGCCAGCGAGCACGTCCGTGAGGTCGTAGGCCCCCGAGGCGTCCGTGGTGGCGCGCTCTTCGCCGTCGTCGAGTTCGTCGTTGTCGTTGGCGTCGAGGAAGACGGTGATGCCTTCGAGGCCGTCCTCGCCCGCGTCCTGGTCGCCGTCGCCGTTGGTGTCGAAGAAGACCAGGTCGCCGATGGTGCCGACGGCGAGGGTGACACCGAGCGCGGCCGAGAACTCGCTCGTCCCGCCGAAGGTGCTCGTGAGCCCGGTCGTCACAGGCGTCGCCGTCGCGGTGACGGACACGGTGGTCGCAAGCTGCGTAGGGAGGACCACCTGGAACGTCTCGCCGCAGTCGGAGGTGACGGTCACGTCCTGCGCCGTGAGGAAGGTGCGCCCCTCGCCGTTGCCCGAGGCGTCGGGCGTGGTGACCGAGAAGAGCTCGACGCGGTAGGTGCCGGCCGCGGTGTCGAGGTCGTAGTTGATGGTCGTCGTGCCGCCATCGGCGATGGCCGAGGCGAGCACGGGGTAGTTCTGGAAGCCGTTCGGACCCACGTCAGCGTCGGTGCAGCCGTCGTTGGCAGCCACGCCAAAGGGCAACAGGTCGATGCCGAGGCCGCTGTTATCGAACACGTGGTTGCCGAGGAGTGCGTTGCCCACGGCAGGTTCGCCCTCGACGTTGATGCCGACGCCGTTGTTGGCAATCGTGTTGCCGTCGTCCGCGCCGGTGCCGCCGATGGTGTTGGTGGGCGCATTGAACAGCTGGACGCCGTTGCCGTCGTTGCCGAGGTCGGCGCCCGCGGCGTTGGTGCCGACGAAGTTGCCGAGGACCGTGTTGCCCGTGGAGTTGGTGTTCAAGTAGACGCCGGCTAGGCCGTTGAATCCGACCGTATTCTCGGCCCCATCAGCGTCCCCGCCGACGGTGTTGTTCGACGCGCCGAAGATGAGGGTCACGCCGAAGTTGGTGTTGCCGAGGTCGTCGCCCGCAGCGTTGGTGCCGACGAAGTTGCCGAGGATGCTGTTGCCGGAGGTGCCATTGCCTGCGACCTCGATGCCGTCCAGAGAGCTGAAGCCGACCGTGTTGCCTTCGGCCGCGCCGGTCCCACCGATGGTGTTGTTCGAGGCCCCACCGGCCACACTGATGCCTTTGCCGGTGTTGCCGAGGTTGGCACCCGTGGCGTCGGTACCGACAAGGTTGCCGCGCACGGTGTTGTTCGAGGTGCCGCTGCCTTCGAGGCGGATGCCGTTGAGGGCGTTGAAGCCGACGGTGTTGCCTTCGCCCGCGTTGGTGCCGCCGATGGTGTTGTTCGTTGCACTCCCGGCGATCAAGATGCCGCGGAGCGTGTTGCCGAGGTCAACTCCAGCAGGGTTGGTGCCGACGTAGTTGCCGAGGACGGTGTTGTTCGTCGTGCTTCCATCAATCAGGACGATGCCGGAGCCACCGTTGAAGCCGACGGTGTTGCCCTCACCTGCGTTCGCGCCGCCGATGGTGTTGCTCGCGGCGGCTTGATTCACCAGGATGCCGTTCTCGGTGTTGCCGAGGTCGGCACCGGCAGCGTTGGTGCCGACGAAGTTGCCCTGCACCACATTGCTGGCCGCGGGCGCTTCTGAGATGACGATGCCGGAGCCGCCGTTGAAGCCGATCGTGTTTCCGGCGCCCGATGCCGCGCCGCCAATGGTGTTGTTCTGAGCATCGTCTACGAGCAAGATGCCATGGATGCCGTTGCCGAGGTCGGCACCGGCAGCGTTGGTGCCGACGAAGTTGCCTTGGACGACGATGTCTGAGTCGATGCTGACGATGCCGTTGCTGAAGCCGATGCGGATGCCGTGCTCCGCGTTGAAGCCGATGGTGTTGCCAGCACCGGGGGCAGTGCCCCCGACGGTGTTGGTGTTGATATTTCCACCAATGGAGACGCCGTCGCGCGAGTTACCGAGGTTGGCACCGGCAGCGTTCGTGCCGATGTAGTTGCCGAGGATCTGGTTGCCGGTCGGCGAGGCGCCTTGGTTGGCTACCTGAATACCATCGACGTTGAAGCCGATGGTGTTGCCTTCGCCCGCGCCGGAGCCGCCGATGGTGTTGTCGGAGGGGCCAAAGAGGATGCGTACCCCGATGGCTCCGTTTCCGAGGTCAGCGCCGGCGGCGTTGGTGCCGATGAAGTTGCCCTGGATGGTGTTGCCCGTCGTGCCCGTGTTCTGCAGGATCAGGCCCTGCTCGGTGTTGTGGCCGATGGTATTCGCCGCCCCGGCCGCACTGCCGCCGATGGTGTTGTTGGAGGCCCCGCCGAGGATCCAGATACCGTTGCGGTTGCCGTAGTTGTCGCCGTTGGCATTCGTGCCGATGAAGTTGCCCTGGACGACGTTGCCCGTCGTGTTAGCGAACTGGATGAGGATGCCGGTGCCTCCGTTGAAGCCGATGGTGTTGCCGGCGCCGGCTGAGGTGCCACCAATGGTGTTGTCGGAGGCCTCGTTGCGGATGTACATCCCGCTCCCGGAGGGAAGGCCATAATCGAAGCCATCGAGGTCGGTGCCGATGAAGTTGCCCTGGACGATGTTGCCCGTCGTGCCTGCGTCTTCGATCAAGATGCCATCACCTCTCAGGAAGCCGAAGACGTTGCGCTCGTCCGTAGTCGTGCCCCCGATCGTGTTGTCAGACGCCCCCGTACGGATCGCGACGCCGATACGGCTGATGCCGATGACGTCGGTCGCGAGGTCGTCGCCGTCTTCATTGGTGCTGAAGAAGTTGCCGATGACGGTATTGCCCGTCGTGCCGGTGCCCTCCAGCACGAGGTTCTCGGGGCTGAAGCCAAAGACGTTGCCCTTAGACGCCCCACTCATGGGGATAGCCCCAATCCCGCCAATGGTGTTGTTCGTAGAGCCGCCCGTGATGACAAGGCCTGCGGTGCCATTGCGGAAGAACGAGTCAGCACCGTCCGAATCGGCACCGATGAAGTTGCCGAGCACCTGGACGCCGGAAACGCCGTCGTCCAACCGGAGGGCGACGGGGGCGTCGCCGATGACGAGGCCCTGGATCACCGAATTGGAGGCGGCCGCCCCAGTCACGACGATCCCGTAGACATCATTTCCTGTAACCTGGGAGGTGTAGGTCCCTCCATCTCCAGTGACGCCATCAATGGTGATCGGCGTCGTGATTACGAGATCAGCCTCCAGCACGATGTTGCCCTGCCCTAGCGCATCGAAGGTGATGGTGTTGGCGTCGGGGTTGCTGTTGGCAGCGGCAACGGCCTCCCGCAGCGAGCAATCCTGCACAGGATCGAACGCGTCGGTGCCGCAGGCGCCATCGTCGCCGCCGTCAGCGGTGTTGACCACGAGCATGGAAGGGGGCGGCGGGGTGGCGAGTTCCACGGCCCCGGCGTCGCACGCGGCGCTGCCAGCGAACGTGCCCGCCACGGGGGCGCTCTCGCCACGCTGGTCCGCTGTGCCGCAGGTCCCGCCGATATCGATGGCAGGGCTGCCCGTGAGCAGGGTGTGGGTGAGGGTCGGCCCACCGTTGTCGGCGAGAGGGCCAAGCTGAGGGTCGGTGCTGGTCAGGTCGCCGGTCCCGGACAGGCCGCAGGCGTCGTCGCAAATGTTGAAGCCCTCCGAGATCAGCGTAGCAAAGTCGAAGTTGCCTCCACCCCCGCTCTCAAATACGGTGTTGCCTAACGTGACGGTGCCCCCAAGGATGCCGCTGGTCTGACCGAGTGTGTGGGTATTCCCACTGAAGGTGGAGTTACGTACGGTGACCGTACCGCCGGGATTGTGGATCGCGGCGCCCGTGCCCGTAGCGCTCGTCGTGTTCCCGCTGATGGTACTGTTCTCTATCGTTAGCGTGCTGGTCTGGTTGGAAATGCCGGCGGCCTCACCACTTCCACTGGAAGAGTTTCCGCTGATGGTGCTGTTGGTCACCAGGAGCGTGCTCTCGTTCTGTATGGCCCCTTGACTGCTCCCACGTATCGTGCACTGATCCACCGTCATAGTGCTTTGATTGAAGATGGCCGCCCCGAGCAAGGTGAGACCAGCTAGCCTGACCGTGTTAGCAGGCACGCTAAAGGACAATGGGAATACCTCAAGGACAAGTCGGTTGAAGCCAAGTGCGTTGCCATTGAGTGTGATGCCATCCGAGAGCCCCGTCACCGCATCGATCTCCACGTTCGTATTGATTACGTACTTGGACGTAGGAGAAATGGTCAGTCCGTCGAGCGCCGAGTCGAAGCGGATAATGTCGTCGCCTGCGGCGGCTTCGGCCGCGGCGATGGCCTCGCGGAGTGTGCAGTCGGAGTCGCACATACCGTCGTTCGTGTCGGCGGTCTTGGTGACGACGAACGTGGTTTGGGCGAACGCGGGGAGCGTCGTCAAAAAGCCGAGAGCGAGGATCGTTGCGAGAGAGAGGGCGCGCATGAGAACGAGGAGAGCAGAGAGCGAACAAGGGGAGCGAATAGGTCCCCGGCCTTCCACCACCACAGTTAGGGCCGGGGACCTGGCCGACGGCTCAGCGTCGGCGGAGCGGTAGCGAGTGCACGGTGCGTATGGTGGGCTAGCCGCCGAGGAAAGGGTGGACCGCGGCCCAGAGGTCGCGCGCGTTGAAGGGCTTCGCGAGGAAGCCGTCGGCGCACGGCGAGGCCGCTTCCGGGTGGCCGCTGATGAGCACCACGGGCACGTCCCACAGGTCGGGGTCGGCGCGGAGAGCGCGGCGCAGGGCGATGCCGTCCAAGTGGGGCATCGTCACGTCGGAGAGGACGAGCGACGGGCGCACCGCACGCGCCACGTGGAGCGCCTCGACGCCGTCGGCGGCCTCGACCACGCGCGTGCCACTCAGGCAGCTGCGCAGGTAGAGCCGCATGTCCGCGTCGTCGTCCACGACGAGGACCGTGGGACGGTCGTCCGAGGGGAACGTCTGAGTGACCATCGAGCCAGGGGGAGAGCGACGGAGGCAGGCAGTCTGCCTCGCACGCTCAACATGCCTCGCCGCGTTGGATTTCGCGTTGCACGGAGGTCACAATCTGTTGCCTCCTCGTCACATGCGACCTGAACGCATGGGTATGTGACCGTACAAAATCAGTCACTTGGGCTGTCTTTGCCCATCTCGGTCAAGTCTGGATAGGCCGAGGGGCGGCAGCCATAGTGCTTGGCAAACGCGTTCGAGAAATGCGCCACGCTCTTGAAGCCGACGGCGTAGGCGACCTCGCTCACGGTGCCCGCCTCGGACCGCAGCAGCATCGCGCTGCGCTCCAGCCGCATCGAGCGGATGGCCTCGGACGGCGTCTGCCCCGCGAGCGCCGAGAGCTGCCGGTGCAGGTGCCCCCGGCTCAGCCCAACGGCCTCGGCCAATTGAGCCACGGAAAAGGCGTCTTCGCTCATCCGTGCCTCGATGACCGTACGCACGCGCTCTAGAAAGACGGCGTCGGCGGAGTCCACGTCCACCGTGGCGGCGTGCAGGCCGCCGTCGCCGCTAGGCTCGGGCAGCGCTGCACCGGTTTGTGCGAAGCGCTCGCGGAGCCGCTGCCGGTTGGCGATGAGCGAGCCGATGCGCGCCCGCAGCTCGCGCACGTCGAACGGCTTCGTGAGGTAGTCGTCGGCCTCGATGCCAAGGCCTTCGAGCTTGTCCTCAGCGGCGGCGCGGGCCGTGAGGAGGATGACCGGGAGAAAGTCCGTCTCGGGGTCCGACTTGAGCGCCTGGCAGAGCGCGAAGCCGTCCATCGCGGGCATCATCACGTCGGAGAGCACGAGGTCCGGGAGGAGGCGCCGGGCGAGGTCGAGCCCTGCG
The DNA here is from genome assembly GCA_039027055.1 of Bacteroidota bacterium. Lineage (GTDB taxonomy): Bacteria > Bacteroidota > Rhodothermia > Rhodothermales > Rubricoccaceae > JBCBEX01. The sequence continues at coordinate 21,765 of JBCCLD010000004.1, read as the reverse complement.
CGCCCGTCCTGTGCTTCGAGGACGCGGTACGTCGGGGCCTCGCCGTCGGCCTCTTCGAGGTGACGCCGCACGTAGGCCCGCACCTCCGCGTTGTCCTCCACCACGAGCACGGTCGTCCGGTCGTCGTCGAAGGCCTCCGGTTCGGGGTCGGTGCCGTCGGCGGCCAGCACCGCGTCGAGGTCGTGGGCGACCTGCTCGGCGCGCGGGGTGTGCATCGGGGCAGCGACGGGGGCGATCTGGCTGTCGTCGAGGTGGCTTCGCCCGAGCGGCAGCGCGACGGCGAAGGTGCTCCCGAAGCCCTCCTCGCTCTCGACGGCGATGGTGCCGCCGTGGAGGTCGGTCAGCTCCTTGGCCAGCGCGAGCCCCACGCCCGTGCCCGGCTGGCCGCCGCGCGCCGACTCGCTCGTCTGGTAGAACCGGTCGAAGAGCCGGTCGAGGTCGGCGGGCGCGATGCCGGGGCCGCTGTCGCGCACACGTACGCGCGCCTCGGCGGCTGTCGCCCGCACGTCTACGCGGATCGTCCCGCCGACGGGCGTGAACTTGAACGCATTCGCGAGGATGTTGAGGAGCACCTTTTCGAGGTGCACGGCCTCGAAATAGACCGGTACGGGCGCGTCGGGCACCGCCACGCGGTAGGTGAGGCCCTGCCGCTGAGCCACGGGCTCGAACGCCGAGGCGACCGTCTGCACGAACGCGCCCAGGTCGTGCTCCGACGCCTGAAGCTGCAGCCGCCCGGCTTCCAACTTGGCTACGTCGAGGATCTCGTTGATGAGGCCGAGGACGCGGCGCGCGTTGCGCAGGGCCAGCCCGAGGTGGTCGTGGACAGGGGCAGAGACCTCGCCGTGCCGCCCCTCGCGGATGTCTTCCAGCGGCCCGATCGTGAGCGTGAGCGGCGTGCGAAACTCGTGGCTCACGTTGGCGAAGAAGCGCGACTTGAGCCGGTCGGCCTCGCGCAGCTGCTCGGCTTGGGCTTCGAGCTGGACGGTCTGCTCCATCAGCAGGTCGTTCTGCCGGTGCACCTCGGCAGTGCGCTCTTCGACGGCGGTTTCCAGCGCGCGGGCGCGGTCGTTCAACAGGCGCGTGCGGCGGCGGTCCGCCACGAAGGCGATGCCGCCCAGGAGCGCGAGGCCTGCAACAGCGAAGAGGAGGCGTGCCCAGACCGTCGCATACCACGGCGGGCGGATCTCGAACGTGAAGCTCCCCACTCCGCTCAGCACGGCGCGCTGGTCCTCGGCCTGCACCTCAAACGCATACGACCCAGGCGGCAGGTTGGTGTATTCCTTCTCGGCGATCTCGCTCCAGTTGGACCAGCTCTCCTCGAACGGAGCCAGCCGGTAGCGAAACGAAAGCGGTCCCATCGGGCTCGGGGCCGCGAACTCGAAGCGCAGCGCGTTGGAGGCGGCGTCGAGCGGCGTCGTCAAGCCCAAGACATGGTGGCTCGCGGCGAGCAGCGAATCCGTCCCCACGAGCGAGACCTGACGAACCAGAGCGGGATAGGGGGCCTCGTCGCGTTGGCGGCCCTCAGCGAGCCGGAACAGCCCCGTCGTGCCCCCGAGCCATACCGTACCTGTAGGCTCCGCACGGAGCGCGTAGTAGCTCCCCTGGTCGAAGAGCACCTGGATGGGCGACCGGTCGAGCCGATAGCCGCCTTCGGTTCGCCGGGCGACCGCGAGGTCTTCGCCGCCGTAGTACCACACGTCGCCGTTCGCATCGGTGTCGAGCAAGAACACGTTCGGGAACGAGCGCGCCTCGTCCACGAGCAGACGCCCCAGCGGCTCGTCGATGGCAAAGGCAGGCGTGGCGCCTGGGCCATAGCGGTAGAGCCCCGTCTTCGTCCCGATGGCAGGACGTCCCTCGACCTCGAACGGCATCGCCCAGTCGGTATCGACCAGCCCGTCGTCACGGCCCCAGGCCTCCGCACGAGCAGGACGCCCTTCGTCGTCAAGCTCCACGCGGTGGACCGTCCCCCTGCGTGTCCCGATCCACAGCGTTCCGTCTGGCATCGCCTGCATCAGCGTCGGCGAGCCCGTGGCCACCGTGTCGAGGGATGTCACGGTCCAGCCGGAGCCATCGAAGTCCAGCGAGGAAAGGACGCTCCGGGCATCCAAGCTCCACGTATGGGTGCCGTTGGTGGCCAGCGAGTAGGTGGTGCGGTCGTCAATGCGCCGAAGGCGCAACTCGCCAGGGTCGGCGACGAAGGTGCCATCGACGCAGGCGGCGAGCAGGCGGCTCTGTGCAGAAAGCAGGTCCAAGCAGGCACCCGAGACGCCGTCCAGCGCCTCGAAGCGCGCCCGCTGATCCAGGGCAGGTGCCTGCGCCAACCGGTAGAGGCCCGTGCTCGTCCCAGCATAGATGCGACCAGCGTGCCGCACCACGGCCAGGACAATGCCGTCCAACCCCGCGCGCTCATCAAAGTGGGTGATAGGGTGGGGGGGACGGTAGGCCACCCCTTGGTCGGTCCCGATCCAGAGCCCTCGCTCCGCATCCTCCCACACGGAGAAGACGCTGGGGCTGGGCAAGCCTGCGCCGTCGTCGATGATCTGGCGGAGGCGTCCTTCTGGGTCGAGCAGTACCAATCCACCCCGCTTTGTGGCGACGGCAAGGAGGCCCGACGGAAGCCAGCGCGTGCCGCGTGCCCGGATCGCCGCCGCGCGCAGGTAGGCCGCAGCCTCGGTCTGGAAGGGCTCCAGCGCGGTCCCTTCGACGCGCCAAAGCTGCTGCTCGGTCGCAACGATGAGCGGTACCGTGTCATTCGAGAGAGGGGACGACACGACATAGGTATTCGGGCCGGAGAGCAGCGTCGAGGTGATCGACGCCGGGCCGTCGGCGTGAATTTCCGACAGCCCGCGCGACGGCTCGACCAGGTAGAACGTGTCGCCGATAAGGGCCGTGTGGGCTCCGTCCTCCACCGGCCAGGTACGGAAGTGGGCGTCGTCGTCCCATCGCACGAGGACGGGACCGAGCGCCGCGACGCCGACCGTGCCCCGGAAGTGAACCAGCTGGTTGGCCAAGGCCCCCCGAGCGTTCTCAGGCAAGGAGTCGCGCCGCGAAACAAACGTGAGCGTGCCGAGGGAGTCTGGAGCGACGTAGCCAAACTCGCCGTCGGTCACAACCCAGAGGCGGTCCTGGCCGTCACGTGTCACGCTGCGGGTGCCAGACCGCACCCGATGCCTGCGCCAGCGTGCCCCGTCGTAGGCGAGCAGCCCGCGCGGCGTCGCGGCGTAGAGCACGCCGTCGGGGGCCACGGTCAGCCCCGTAACTTGCGTACCCGCTATGGCCTCGTCATCCTCGGGTGCGACCAGGGGGAAACCAGCCTCCCGCGCGTCTGGAAGCCCGGTTTCGGGAGCCTGGGCGCGCGCGAGCGCCGAGGCCGCGATGGCCAGGACGAGCACGAGTAACAACGAGAGGGAGCGGGCGGGGCGCATGCCCGCAAGCTACACAGAACCAGTGGAATCGGGGCGGCGGCAGCGTGAGGCCGCGCTTATTCGCGGCGGCTGAGGCCCCAGCCGAGCGCGACCAGAAACGCCACGCCCGCCACGGCCAGCGCAGGCTTCGACAGGACGACGCCCTGCCAGCCTGGCGCAGAGGAGGGCGTGGGAGGGGGGGGGCTGTCGTAGGCGTGCACGCGCTCGATCGCGCCGTCGGAGCCGTGCACGACGATGCGGCCTGGGGCCTCGAAGCGGAGCAGCCGCTTGGCGGCCTCGACGGGGGCGGACTGCGACGCCACGACACGGTGCGGGAAATCGCCGCCCTCCCGCTTGACCGCCCAGCGGCCCTCGTTTGGTACGACGTGGTAGACGGTCTGCGACATGGGGCAACGGGTTGGCTTGGAGTCGGCGGCGACGAACCAAGGTCGGACACGAGGAGGCCGAGCGCCAACCGCCACCGGACCTGAGACTGCATCAGCGGGGCTTCACCGTTGCGAAGCCGCCGTCGACGGAGATGACCTGTCCGGTGATCCAGCCTGATTTCTCCGCATCTAGGAGATGGTGGATCATCGGGGCGACATCCGTAGGTTCGCCGATGCGGCCGAGCGCGTGCATCTTTGCAGACTGCTGTTCAGCCGCCTCGCTCGCGGTCAGTCGTGCGGCCATCGGGGTGCGTACGAGGCCCGGCGAGACGGCGTTCACGCGGACGCCGCGGTGGGCGTAGCTCGCGGCCGCCGCCCGCACGAGCGACGCCACGCCACCCTTGGCTGCGGCGATCGCCTCGTGGTTTTGTAGGCCGTAGTGCGCCGCGATCGACGAGACGAGCACGATCGAGCCGCTCTTCTGCTTCTGCATCACCTTGGTGCAGGTCTTCACGACGAAGAAGGCCGAGTGCAGGTTGAGGCGCAGCGTCTGCTCGAATTCCTCCTCGGAGGTGAGGTGGGCGGGCTTGAGGATGATGGACCCCACGCAGTTGGCGATGCCGTCTAGGCGGCCGTATTGGTCGAGGACGCTCTGGACGAAGCTCTGGACGCCCCCAAGCTGGGTGGCGTCAAGTGTGTAGGCGGCGGCTCCGGTCTCACCGGCGAGGTCGCGCAGCTTGTCGACAGAGCGAGCACCGAGGGCGAGACGGGCACCAGTGGCCGCGAGGGAGCGCGTGAGCGCCGAGCCGATGCCACCAGTGGCACCAAGCACGGCGTAGACAGGGGTGTCTGCCATGACGGAAGTAGAAGGGCAGGGGAAGAAGGGCAGTACAGAAGGGAGTGGAGCAAACGCGCCGCGCCGGAACGGGGTCCAGCGCGGCGCTCAGTCAATGCGAGCGTATGCTCGAACGCGTGGGCTTACTCGGCGTCGTCAGCAGCAGGCGGCAGCAGGACGGCGTCAATGACGTGCACGACGCCATTGGAGGCCTCAACGTCAGCCTCGACCACGGTCGCCGTGTTGCCGTTGGCGTCGGTGACGGTCACGCCGCCGTCGTCGCCCTTGGTGACGGTGATCGTTGCCCCATTGACGGTTTCGAGCTCCAGCGAACCGGAGATGCCGTCGGACATGGCCGACATGGGCAGGACGTGGTAGGTGAGAATGCCCTGGAGCATCGCACGGTTTTCGTCCATCATCACGGTGTCGAGCGTACCCTCGGGCAGTGCACCGAAGGCCTCATCAGTTGGCGCGAAGACCGTGAAGGGGCCTTCGCCGCTGAGGGTCTCGACGAGTTCAGCCTGGCCGACAGCCGCCGCGAGCGTGTTGAGGCCGGCTTCGCCTGCGAGGTCGACGATGGTCGAGCCCGAGGGCGCGGCCTCGTCGGTCATTTCGGTGTCGTCAGCCATGTCGTCTACGGCGGATTCGGACGAATCACCACAGGCGGCGAGGGCCAGCGTGCACGCGAAGAGCAGTGCGTAGAAAGGAGTCTTGGTCATGAGAGGTGTGGATAGAACAGAAGAGAGCTGGAAGGGCGAGTCGGCTGGCAGCGGCACGAGGCCTGCCAGCTAGCCTGGCGGTGGGGCCACGGCACGTACAAAAAATAGGCACGCGTAGAGAGAACCCATAAACGTCCAAAACGTTCTGAGGCCGAAGATCGATTTACATGACATTTTTTCTTCGTCCTTCTCCCTCCCACGCCCGTGCGCGTTCAGGAACGTACCTACTCGCCCCGCGAAGTGGCCGACGCCCTCGGCCTCGGCGAATCCACCCTCAAGCGGTGGATCGACAAAGGCCGCCTTCAGTCTCTCAGGACGGCAGGGGGGCACCGACGGGTCCCGTTTCGCGAAATTGTTCGGTTCGTCCGGGATGAGCAGATGGAGGTGCTCAAGCCCGAAGCGCTAGGCCTGACAAAGGCGCTTGGTGTCAACCTCCCTGGCCGCGAAGCCGCGATCGATGCAGATCAGTTTTTCGACGTGTTGACGTCTGGTGACGCCCAGCAAGCTCGCAGTCTCTTGGTGGCCGCTTATCTACGTGGAGCCTCGCTCGCCTTGCTCTGCGACGACTCTGTGCGGGGCGCGTTGCATCGCGTGGGCAAACTTTGGACGGAGAGTGCTTCCGACAATCCGGGTCGCGACGAGGCGCGAGGCATCTTCATAGAACACCAGGCGACCGACTTGGTCGCGCAGGCCTTTGGGCAGATCCGGTCCCTGATGCCCGACGCGCAGAAGGGCGCCCCGGTTGCCCTGGGCGGTGCGCCAGTTGGCGACCCCTACTTGCTCCCCTCGCAGATGGCTGCCGCCGTGCTTGCCGACATAGGATACCACGTGATCAACCTCGGAGCGAACACGCCCGCCCGTTCGCTCATTGAGGCAGCACGAGCGCACACGCCTCATCTGGTGTGGCTTTCGATCTCAAAGCCTGTGCCCTCCGCCGAACTCAAGGCTCATGTCCGCGCCCTCTCGGCGGAGCTCCCTGCGGGCACCAGCCTCATCACTGGAGGGCGCGGTCGAGATGGCCTACATGAGTTGGAGTCTGAGGTGCCCGACCTCTACGTGCGTAATTCCATGGTTGAGCTCGCCGAGGTAGCACAGCGTCTCCTCGAAGCGGCACGCGTGGAGTACTGAGGGCTCCCCTCGAGAACGCTACGCGTCGTCCGTGTCGAGGGCGCGCTCGCCGTGGCGGCGAACCCCTTTGCCAAGCCGCTGGGCATACAGGTCCTCGCCCGAGCGCAGACGTCGTATCGCCGTCGCATAGACGACGAAGACGAGCACCCCACCAACGCCAATCGTGAGCGCGAGCGGAACCCAAAACGACACGTCGAAGCCGACCGTTTCGTCCAGCCAGCCCGGGCGCTCAGTCCGCACATCCGGGTTGCGCGCGGCCTTGTCGACCACCCAGATAAGCATACCGCCGCCGACTACGACCAACATCGCTACGGACCCAATCAAAAGGCGAATGCCCCAACGCGCCGCATCGGAAAGGGAGGCCTGAGGTGTAGTCTCATTCATGATGAGAAGGAGCGAGTCTCGACGGGGCGCACGGGAATACCCTGGTTGGCCAGATGTGCTTTGGCCTCGTCGATCGTGAACGTGCGGAAGTGGAAAATGGAGGCTGCGAGGACGGCATCGGCAACGGCGAGGCCTTCGGCGAGGTGGTCGAGCGTGCCCGCGCCACCGGAGGCAATGACTGGTATCGTGACGTGGGTGCCGATTTCACGCAGGAGGTCGCAGTCGTAGCCGTCCTTCGTGCCATCGCGGTCCATGCTAGTCACCAGCAACTCGCCCGCGCCTCGCTGCTCGGCCTCCACGGCCCACGCCACCGCGTCCCCGCCAATCGGCTTGCGACCGCCATGCGTAAAGACCTCCCAACCGGACTCCGTCGCCCCTGTCCGTTTCGCGTCGATGGCCACCACGATGCACTGGGCACCAAACGCGGTCGCGCCGCGCGTGATCAGGTCAGGGTCCCTCAGTGCCGCCGAGTTAATCGACACCTTGTCGGCTCCCGCGCCAAGCATCGCGCGCATGTCGTCTACCGTGCGGATGCCGCCGCCGACGGTGAGCGGGATGAAGACTTGGTCGGCCGTACGGCGCACGACGTCGTGCATCGTGTCGCGTCCTTCGTGGGTAGCCGTGATGTCGAGGAAGACGAGTTCGTCGGCCCCGGCGGCGTCGTAGAAGCGCGCCTGCTCGACGGGGTCGCCCGCGTCGATCAGGTCGACGAACTGCACGCCTTTGACCACACGCCCGTCGTGGACGTCAAGGCAGGGGATGATGCGTTTCGTGAGCACGTGAGGGTGTGGGGTGTGGGAACTCGGCGTCGAGAAGTTTCGATTTAGCTTGACGTTGGGCGGCTAGGCGGGCACCTCTTAACCCCTCAGCACTCTTCGCCGGGCAGCGCTTTGAGCTTCGCGGTTGAGTAGGCGTCGAGGTCCACCTCGAGCTTCTCGTTCCAGCACCATAGCACCTGGCAGGGGAAGGCGTTCTCGTAGAGGGCGCGCCCGACGATGGCGGAGTCTACACCGAGCGGGGCTAGCGTTTGGAGCGTCAGCAGGTCCTCGTAGCCACTCACGCCGCCCGAGGCCGTCAGCCGGCACCGGGAGAGACGTTGGCCGAGCGCTCGGTACGCTTCGACATTCGGGCCCTGCATCATGCCGTCGCGGCTGATGTCCGTGTAGACGATGCGCCGCACGCCGCGTGCCTCCATGTCGAGCGCGAACTCGACCGCGTCGAGGCCGCTGCCTTCCTCCCAGCCCGCGATGCGCACCTCGCCGTCTTTGGCGTCGATGCCGACCACGATGCGGCTGCAGGAGTGTTTGGCGAGGGCCTCCGAAACAAGGTCGGGGTTCTTGGCCGCCGCCGTGCCGAGGATGACGCGGTAGACGCCTCGGGTCAGCATGGCGTCGATGTCGGCCATCGTGCGGACGCCGCCGCCGACCTGCACGGGGATGTCGAGCGCCTCGGCGATGCGTTGGATCGTGGCGGTGTTGTCGGTCTCCGCGTTTTCGCCGTGGCGAGCGCGGGCGGCGTCGAGGTCCACAAGGTGCAGGACGCGGGCGTTCTGGACGCGCCACAGCTTCGCCATTTCGACGGGGTCGTCGAAGTAGACGGTCTCGTCTTCGTAGCGCCCTTGGCGGAGCCGGACACAGCGCCCACCGCGCAGGTCGATGGCTGGGATGATGAGCATAGCAGGGGAGGACTAGACAACAGGAGCGGGGGCGAGCGTGGCGAAGCGGCGCAAGAGGTTCAATCCGGCGCTTTGGCTCTTCTCGGGGTGGAACTGGACGCCCATCACGTGACCGCGTTGGACGACGGCGGGGAAATCAGTCCCGTAGTGTGCAACGCCGAGAACGTCCGACGGCTCCGAAGCACGTACGCGGTAGGAATGGACAAAATAGAAGTAGGAGTCGGCGTCGGTGCCGGAGAGAGGCTGCCCGTCGTCGCCTTCGAGTAGCGGGTGGGACCGTCTCGGGCGGACCGCATTCCATCCCATGTGTGGGACTTTGAGGGGAGTGCCGTCTAGAGCCGCATTCGGGAAGCGCACCACGCGTCCTGGCAGGAATCCGAACCCGTCATGCTCGCCATGCTCTTCACTTGTTTCGAAGAGCAACTGCATCCCGACGCAGACGCCAAGCAGCGGCGTGCCCGCCGCCACCGCTTCCTCTAGAGGCGACCACAGGCCGCGGCGGCGGATCTCGTCGGCACACGCGCCGAAGGCCCCGACGCCAGGGAGCACGAGCCGCTCCGCTCGCGCGATCAGCGCCAGATCGTCAGAACGTACGGGGTCGAGGCCCGCAGCGTGGAACGCCTTTTCAAGCGAGCGGATGTTGCCAATTCCGTAGTCGAGAAGCAGGAGCATAGAGCGAGATGCAGGCCAAAGGTCGAGAAAGCCGCCCACGCGAGTAGGTTTCGGAAGAGGCGATGGATCAGACCGGAGGAACAGGCGGCGCGCTATCTTGCAGCGTCTCCCACCCGCTCGCATGAAACACCTCCCCAACGCGCTCACCATCGGCCGGATCATCGTCACGCCGATCTGCCTGTGGCTCCTCTGGAAAGGCGGCTTCGTCAACCAATTCTGGGGCGCGACGCTCTTTATCCTCGCCGCGATCACAGACTACTACGACGGCAAGCTTGCGCGCGACCTGGGCGTGCGCTCCCGCCTCGGGCAGTTCCTCGACCCGCTCGCGGACAAGATTCTCGTCCTGGGCGGCTTTTTTCTGTTTCCTTTCATTGCACCCATCAACACGGGTCTGCTTTCGGCGGGTGCGTGGCTCGCTTGGCTCGCCATCGGTGCCATCGCCGTGCGCGACTTCGCGGTGACGGCGCTGCGCAGCTACGAGGAGAAGCAGGGGCGCACGCTCAAGACGCTCAAGTCGGCGAAGGCGAAGACTGCGTGGCAACTGACGTTTCTGATCTCGTTGCAGGTGTTTCTCGTTTTCTCTCAGGTGGAGGAAGTTGCGCCTGGCAGCTTTTGGACAGCCTTTTCCGGATTCTTCCGCGCAGTGCTTGAAAGCCCCTTCTCCCTCGTCTTCCTGCTCGTCACCGCTGCAATCACGGTGTGGACCGGCGCGCAGTATTTCCTGTACCGCGAACAAGAGGTGATCTGAGGCGGTAGCGAAGCCGCTTCTTCTGCTTGCCTTTCACGTCGCCCCTTCGCGATCCGCGCATGTCCAACCGCGACCGAGAACTCACACGCACACTAGCCGCAGACCTCCTACGCATCGGCGCGGTGGCGCTCCGGCCCAATGAGCCGTTCACCTGGGCTTCGGGCCGCAAAGCGCCCGTCTACTGCGACAACCGGCTCACGCTGTCGTACCCCGACGTCCGCATGCAGATTACGGAAGGATTTGTCGCGAACACGAAGGCGTTCTTCAATGGCGAGGTCGATGTGGTTGCGGGCACCGCCACGGCAGGAATCCCGCAGGCGGCGCTCTTGGCAGAACACATGCGTCTGCCGATGGCCTACGTGCGCGGCAAGGCGAAGGGCCACGGCAAGGAGAACCGGATCGAAGGCCGCATCGAGCCCGGGCAGCGCGTTGTCGTGGTCGAGGATCTAGTCTCGACGGGCGGGTCAAGCCTTTCCGCCGCCGAGGCGATTCGCGACGCTGAGGCTGAGCCCATCGCGGTGCTGTCGATCTTTACGTACGGCTTCGAGGTTGCCCAGAACGCCTTCGACGAGGCGGGCATCCAGTCCATCTCTCTCACCGACTTCGACACGCTCATCGGCATGGCCGTCGAGACGGGTGCGCTCACCGATGACGAGGTGCTGATTCTGCTCAACTGGCGCGCCGATGCCGCCGCCTGGAGCCGCGTCCACGGAGGTGCCTAGTGCTGCGACACAGCAATGCTGTCGGGCACTGGCGCGCCTGCACCGCCCGCGGCTGTGTTGGCCTCGCTCGCCGTAGCCCCGCTATGATATAGCGATGTTCAGTAGCGTTGAGAGGCTACCCAAGAAGTTCTCCCCCTGGTCAGGGGGAGACAGAGGGGGTTGCCGGCCGAAGCTCGATGATCGACCACCCCCAGCCCCTCCTGTCCAGGAGGAGAGCTGTCAAGGTCTAAGCATTCTGCTATAATCGTCGGACTCATCGGCTTTATCGCCGGACTCGGTTTGATTGCTGGGTTCATCATCCTGCCGACCCTTCCGTGGGTGTTACAGCGGCGCTGGGTCGCCTGGACGGACAAAGCCGGGTTTCCTGTCGCGACTTACTGGCGTGACGATATGCCTAATTCGGTGCCTTCAGACGAACTCCTTGCTAAAGAAAAGGACGGTGCGGTTCTAGTCCGTGAGCAGAACCCAGCCGAACTCTTCAAATGGCCTGCCGGACTAGTCAGGCGTATCGAGAGAGTCGATCAGCGTGCGCGGTTGACATTCGTTACTGACTGGCACACGACTGTCATTTGGGTACTCACCGGCATCAACGGCGCAACGGTATTGAGCCTACCATTCATAGCCCCGAAGACGTGGGACCCATCGATAACCTCGGGTGAGCGGATTTCGCTGTTTGGGATGTCTGCTGTTTTGGTAGGACTGTGCGTCGGCATATTCCTCTGGATGCGGAAGCGAGCACGCACCAAGTCAGATAGGTTTGCCAACGCATTGGATTTTGCCTGACGCATCTATGCCTGCACCCGGCGGTAGAACCTGTCACTGCAGGCCGACTGGGGTGCGAGCGTTCTCGACTCGTCCCGGCCTCGGCGCTGCGTTTGCTTCGTTCAACCATCGGCGGCCTGTCCTGGGCGGGTGAGCCTCAAACTGTTCTACGGCCTCGTACACGCAAGTGAGTCAATGGAAGAAAGCGAGTTCTGGCGGGCGCTCGAAGCACGCATCAACTCGGAGCTAGCACAGTTCGAGGGCGAGGGGTACCGGTGGTTGACGTGCGACGGCCTCGTTCCCGAGAACGACGAGCACCGTGACGGAGGCGTCTTCGTCGTCGGGCGAGCCTGGATGATGACGCGTACCGCTAGCCAGGACAGATGGGAGTTCACGCTCCTCATCGGCGGCCCAGGATCGTCGCGGGCCACCACAAATTGGGCAACCTTACTCCCGACAGAGGATGAGACGGAATGGCTGGCGGTCCGAGACTGGGGGCTGGAGATCGTTCCTCCTGCGGTTGAGCGTTTCTCCTCATAGACGGGTCGGCCGTAGAACCCGTCGCTGTAGGCCGACGTGGGGCACAAGCCGAAAACGCTCGTCTGAACACCGGCGCTACCTTCGCCTCGTTCGACCCTCGCGGTAGCTGCCATGGGCGGCTGAGCCGCCTTCTGTTCTACCCACTCCTGTCTCGACAGTGCGCAAGTCTCGCTCAACTCGTCAGTATCTCGTGATCGCTACCGTCTCGGTGCTGCTCACACCCGTTCTTTACGGGTGCATCGGACTCTTCGTCGCCCTTACCGGCGACCCTGCTTGGGGTATGCTGTTCCAACTCCAGCTTCTGTCCTTCTCGGCGATTGTCTGTGCCTGCATCGCTGGTTGGGCGATTCCGTGCTACTGGAGACAGGCAACCCAGTCGGTTGGGCGGAGGCTAGCGGCTATCGTGCTCGTTGTCGGCGCTCTGCCAACAGCCTGGCTTGGTGTCCTAGCAATTCGGTCCTTCTGAACCACATGCGGCAGAACTCGCGGCTGCGGCCGACCGCACGGCTGGCGTCGATTACTCGTCTGCACGCTGGCGTCTAGCTTCGCCTCGTCCGCGCCTTGGCGCTCATTCGTGATTGAGATGATCCTTATAAAGTTAGCTTAGCATGAATATGGGTGTACTTCGGTTCCTTCCTCTTCAGCCTCAGCAGAAGAACGCATTGTGACCTCGGCCTGCTTCACGTAGGTCTCCATCCACGGGTCCTGTTCCCACAGCATGTGCAGGATCGACTCGCGGGAGCCATCGCAACCGTTTGGGTTGCGACGTGTTGCACGTTAACCTCACACATGCCAGCAAAGCCGACTATGCCGCGCGACTTCAATGTTGTCATCGAACGGGACCACGAGGGCTACTACGTCGCCTCCGTGCCGAGCCTGCCCGGATGTCACACACAGGCGCGCTCGCTGGATACGTTGATGGAGCGGATCCGGGAGGCCATCGAGTTGTGCCTGGAAGTCGAGGAGGAGGCCGCCGATTCGCTTGATTTCGTCGGTGTGCAAAAAGTCAACATCGCGGCATAGGCAAGCTGCAAAGCTTGATGAGGAAGAAAACAGTCATCCCCGCGAATGCGGGGATCCATACGATGCACCGTACCAGCACGCAGCATTGCATGGATCCCCGATCAGGTCGGGGAAGACTAGGATGGAGCTTCAGACGTGAAGCGGGGAGGTCTGGCTGAGGGTCGCTACGGCCTCTCAGTCCCGTCTGCCTCAGCTTCGACAGGCGCACTCATCGTGACTTCGGCCTGCTTCACGTAGGTGTCGAGCCACTGGTCTTGCTCCCAGAGCATGTGCAGGATCGACTCGCGGGAGCGGTAGCCGTGGCTCTCGGCGGGGAGCAGTACGAGGCGCGTGATGCCGCCGAGGCCGTTGAGCGCGCCGTAGAGCCGCTCGCTCTGGAGCGTGAACGTGCCGGGGTTGTTGTCGGCTTGCCCGTGGATGAGCAGGATCGGCTCGTTGATCTTCTCGGCGTGCATGAACGGGCTCATGTAGGCGTAGAGGTCAGGCGCCTGCCAGTAGGTCCGCTCCTCGCGCTGGAAGCCGAAGGGGGTGAGCGTGCGGTTGTAGGCCCCGCTCCGCGCGATGCCCGCACGGAACAGGTCCGAGTGGGCGAGCAGGTTGGCCGTCATGAACGCGCCGTAGGAATGGCCGCCGACCGCGACGCGCTCCGGATCTACGACGCCGCGCCGGACACCCTCGGCGATTACCGCAGCCCCGTTCATCACGAGCTGCTCGCGGAAGCTGTCGTTGGGCTCTGCCTCGCCCTCGCCCACGACGGGGAAGGCCGCGTTGTCCAGGACGGCGTAGCCGCGCGTGACGTAGGGGACCGCGCCCCAGTAGCTCACGCGCGTGAACTGGTAGGGCGAGTCGGAGCGCTGCCCGGCGGCGCTGGCCGACTTGTACTCGCGGGGGTACGCCCAGACGAGCGTCGGGAGCGGGCCATCGCGCTCGGCGTTGTAGCCGGGCGGGAGGTAGAGCGTGGCTGAGAGCGGGACGCCGTCTTCGCGCTCGTACTCCACCGTCTCCTTCTGAACGGCGGCGAGCTCGGGATACGGATGCGGGAAAGCCGTAATCGCGCGGTCCGTGCCTGCGTCGAAGTCACGAATGACGTAGTTCGCCGGCTCCGTCGTAGTCTCTCGGCTCGTGAGAAGCTGTGTCGACGCGTCGTCGAGGAAAGCAACGGGACGCTCGTAGAACGGGGCCTCGGAGCGAAAGAGCTCCGTCGTCGCCTTCGAGGCGAGGTCGAAGCGGCGAACGAACGGGCGGTTGCCCTCGGGCGACGCACCCTGCCCGGTGAGGAACATGCTTCCGCCGTCCAGCAGCAGTTCGCTGTAGCCTGCGTCGTTACGGACGGTCATCGGGCGACCGGGGTTGTCGTAGCGATTCTCGAACGAGTAGGCAAAGAGGAGCTCGGGGGGCGCTTCAGGGATGCCTGGTTGTAGGCGGTGGACCTGAAGTGCACGGTCAGCCCACCAGTATTCGTACAGGATCGCGGTGTCTTCGTCGCCCCAGGTGACGTTGGAGAAGCGAAGGGCGAGTTCGGTCCAGGGTGTCGGCTCGCCGTCGAAGGGGGCGGCGTGGACGAAGAGCCGGTCGCGGACATCGGCCTCGGCTCCGGCGTCGCCGCCGTCTTGGGCTTCCGCCCAGACGAGCGTCGCGGGGGCATCGGCGCGCCACTGCACGGAGCGGGGGCCCGTGCGCACCGAGCCGAACGCGATCGGGATGCGCTCGGCGAGCGGCAGCGTCGCTACGGTGTGGATCACGTCGCCCGTGGCGAGGTCATGCACGGCAATCGTGCGGGGGAAGCGCGACCACGGTACGAGGTACGAGTAGGGCGGCCTGATCGTCTCGGTGAGGAGGTACTGGCCGTCTGGCGAAGGGGCTAGGTCGATGTTGAGGCTGGGCGAGCCGAACGGCTGCGCCGATCCGTCGAGGCGCGCGACGACGAGTTGGCTCGTGACGAAATGCTCAAACAGCGCCTCGTCGTGGGCGTTTTCGAGGAGGTCCTGGTAGGTGCGCGCCGGAGCTGCCTCGCCCGTCGCCTCGCGCACGACGGGGCCCGTTGGGACGAGGGCTACCTCAGGGGCTGCGCCGCGCTCGGCCGGAATCGTCCGCACGACCACGCCCTCGCTGCTCGGGAGCCACACGAATGGCGCGCCGGGGGCGGCATCGTTGATGGGCGTCTCGATCCACCGGCGCGCCGTGCCTGTGGCCACATCGGCCACCCACAACTCGATCTGGGCCGCCCGGTCGAGCGTGAACGCGGCTGAGGCTCCGTCGGGGCTCCACGCCACATTGCGGATGCGCGGCGCGTCGGGGAGCCCGGTCACGGAGCGCGGGTCGCCCTCCGCATCGACGGCGCGGAAGCCGAGGTTGCTGAACGACGAACTGCGCGTCGGCCCCGGTCCGTTGAGCCGCGGATTGACACGGATGCCCGCCAACCCGACTTCGGGTTGCGCCATCGCCTCAATGCCCGGCAAGCCGGGGCGCTCCAGAAAGGCCATCGCTGAGCGATCCGGGCTCAGGGTCACGGCTGGGGTCCGGGGGGCATCCACGAGACGAGCTAGCTCGGGGGCGGGCGCCTGGTAGGACAGGGTCGCATCCTGGGCGAGCATGGGCGAAGCGAGAAGAGTCCCGAGGGCAAAAAGCGTGAGCGTGCGAAGCATGGGAAGCGGCGGCGATAGATTCACGACGGAGACAACGAGGGGGCACGGCCGGAGTGTACGAACAACCTTGTGGCAATGATGCCCTACCATCGAGTCCGTGCCCGGGTTGAAGACGGAGGGCTCGCGAGATACGGGGCACATCCCGTACGGCGTTGTAATGAGACGGAGAACCGGCGAAACGGTCTGCATCGCGGGCACCCGACTTTCGGATCGCCGTAGCTTTCGGTTCTCTGCTCCCAACCGTGCACCGTCGATGCGCCTCGTCCTTACGCTCTTAGTCCTCGGGTCTACTCTCGTCTTGTCAGCCTGCTCCGGCACGCAAAAGCCAGACGACCCCACGGACGTACCAACGGTAGGCGAGACGCCAGACTACGAGACGTTCGATCCGACGCCCTACGACCGCGAGCCGGCAGCGCAAACGGAGTCTGGTCCGGTGCAGCACGATGTCCCGGAGGTGCTCATGGCCGGGCAGGTCGAACCGCCCGAGCCCGAGGGGCCCCGCTACGTGCAAGGCTACCGCATCCAGGTCTTCTCGTCGCCCGACAAGGCTGCGGCCGACCGTGTCGCAGACAACGTGGAGGCGTGGTGGCGCTCGGTGCGCCGCAATCCCAGCGTCCCGTCGTCCATGGTGGGCAACGCTACGCCCGAGGTGCTCTACCTCCAGCCGTACTACCGCGTGCGGATGGGCAGCTTCCAGTATCGCGACGAGGCCGAGTCAGCCCTTGGCTTCGTACGGCAGCGCTTCGGCGACGCGTTCTTGATGCCCGAGCGCATCCGTGTCGACGATTAGCCGCTCGTCGCGGTGAGGTCCCGCTCGTCGCAGCGCTAGGGCAGGGCCTCAACCAACACGCAGGGCAACGCGTAGAGAGCCCCCACGAGCCACCCTGGTGGTCCCTTCTCCTTTGCCCTTCTTCCGATGCGCTTCCTCCTTTTCGCACTCCTGTGTGCGCCCGCCCTCGTCTTTGCTCAGGACGATTCGATCCGGCTCCTGACCGACTTTGCCGCAGCCAACACGGCGGCGCAGTGGCTCACCGTCAACGACAACGTGATGGGCGGCCGCTCGGTCGGCGGGCCTACGTTCACCGACTCGACCGTCGTCTTCGCGGGCACCACGAACACCCGAGGCGGCGGCTTCTCGTCCATCCGAACGCGCCCCGGCGACTACGACCTCGGCGCCTTCGACGGCATCGAGATCCGCTTCCGTGCTGACGGGCGCACTTACGAGTTCGAGATGTACACGGGCGAGCGCGCGGGGTACATGCCCGTCGTCTACCGCGCCCCGTTCAAAGCGCAGACCGACGGCGCATGGGAGACGGTGCGCATCCCCTTCACGGCCTTCTCAGCCTCAGGTTTTGGACGTCCGCTCCCTGACTATACGCTCGACCCGTCGCGCGGACGCTACGTCGGCCTCTTTGTCTACGATGGCCAGGACGGCCCCTTCCGCCTCGAAGTGGACCGGATTTCGGCCTACAAGGACGAAGCGACCGCGAGCCGGTAGCGCTCATTCCGTTCGTAGGCGATCCAGCGCAGCGCGCCCAGTTTCGCTCTCGGGGTAGAGCGCCAGCGACCGCTCGTAGGCTACGATGGCCTCGTCGGTGCGCCCGGCGAGCGCCAGCGCCTCGCCGAGGCTGTCGTGCACGTTCCAGGAGTCGGGGAAGGTGGCCACGTTGAAGGCGAAGATGAGCAGCGCCATCGCCACCTGGTCTTCGGCCAGGGTGGCATAGCCCGTCGCGTTGATCGCGTACTCGTTCAGCAGGCCCACGTCGAGGCCGGCGCTGAACGCGGTGCCAAGCACTTCGGCAGCCTTCGTCGTGTAGCCCGCTTCGAGGTAGACCTCGGCCTCGTGCATCCCCTCGCGCAAGGTGGTCATGGCCGGCACGCGCTCCAAGGTCGCCGGCTCCTCGGAGCGCACGAGAACGTCGATGTAGCCGTCGGCATCGCGCCCGAAATAGAGCGCGCGGTCCCCGGACTCGTGGACGAACACGTCGCGCTCGGCGGTGGGGAGGTAGCGTTGGTCGTTGAGTGAGAGCCCACGGTCGGTCAGCCGCACCGGGCGTAGCGGGCGTACGCCCCAGGCGCCTCGGCTGCGTTCGTCACGGGTGCAGGTCCGGCAGAACGTGCCGAAGGCGTAGTCGCCTACGTAGGGCGAGAGGTCGCGTCCGTCGAGGAGGACGGGGGCGGGCATCACGGGAGCGGGCACGTCGTCGTAGAAGGCCTCGGCGACGTACGCGTTGATGCGGCTGCCCAAGTGGACCGGGCCACCCCCTGCCTCGATGTTGCGGTTCGTGACGATGAACACGCCCAGGTTCGCGTCCGGGTAAAACGTCAGCGAGGTCCAGTAACCGAGCATGCTGCCGCCGTGGCCGACAGTACGGATGGCGGGCCCGTCGGGGAGGTCGAAGCCGGGCGATTCCCAGAAGCCGTGGGTGATGCCGGTGAACCCAGGCGCTGGACGAAACTGCGGCGCGAACACGGCCTCAGCCGTAGACGGAGAGAAGAGCCGTCCGGCCGGGTTGGCACCACCCCCCGTCAAGGCTTCCATGAGTCGTCCTATGTCGGCAGGGGTCGCGTCGATGGAGGATGCTGGCGTAGTGACGTACACCTCGTAGGGCTGCGCGACGTATGCGCTGTCCACCCACCCATGCCCAAGGGCGAGGTCGCCGAAATGCGCGTCGTCGGCTTCCACAAAACTGTCGTCCATGCCGAGGGGGGCGAACAACTCCTGGCGCATCGCCTGGCCGAAGGGCAGCCCTGTGACGCGTTCCAGGACCACGCCCGCGAGCGTGATGCCGTACGTGTCGTACCGAAATCGCGTGCCCGGGACATGGGTGCGGCGCAGGTTGCCTTGTTCCAGGTACGCCGCAAGGGAGGGCCGCTGCGCCTTCCGCTCCGCCAGCGTCTGGTCGAGGTCCCAGACGTGGCGATCCAGACCAATCTGATCGAAGGCGGCGGTGTGAGTGAGTAGGTGCTCGATGGTCACCGGCTCGTCGGACCCGCTCAGGTTCACGATGCCGTCCACATAGGCGGCCACGTCTTCGTCGTAGGCCAGCCGCCCGTCGTCGATGAGCCGGGTCACGGCGAGCGCAGTGAGGGCCTTCGACACCGAGCCGATGCGGAAGAGCGTGCGCTCGGGGTCCACAGGACGACCGGTGACTACGTCGGCGACCCCGTAGCCGCGTTGCACGAGCGTCTCCCCGTCCTTCACCACGACGACGGCCACCCCTGGCAATTGCGTATCGACCATCTCCTTCGCCGCGATCGAGTCGATCACGGCCGTCATCTCATCGACCGTGGGAGACGGTTGCGCATAGAGAGACGCGCTGTACGAGAGGAAGTAGAGAAAGAGGACCAGTCGGGGGAGGAGCAAGCGCATGGCGATGGAAGCTGCAGATGGAGCGTCGGGAAGGCCGGTTCACGGAGGGTAGTCCCGAAGGATGCGCCTGGCATGCTCAACGGCTCACGCGCGGGCTGAACGTCTCATCCGTCCGGTAGCGCGCTGGGTGTCGTCTACCCTACGACCACGCCTCACAGCCCGAGTCGCTGCCGGAGGGCGTCGACGCGGGTGCGCCCGACGGGGAACTCGGCTCCCGAGGCGAGCACGGCCGAGTAGCGGCTGCCGGGGCGCACGCGCAGCTGAACGATGTCGTTGAGTCGGACGAGGTACGCCCGATGGATCTGCACGAACGACGGCGGGAGGAGCACGAGGAGGCGTTCCAGCGACTTCGCGTGCACCCGGACGCTGCCGTCGCGCAGCACCAACTCGGCGTAGGAATCTGCCGCGTGCACGTGTGCGATGTCGGCGATGGGGACCAGCTCGATGCGCCCGGGCGACCGGACGGCCAGCGTAGCGGCGGGGTGCGCCGCGCGGGCACCCCGCAGCCGGTCCAGCGTCAACGCGAGCCGGTCCTTGCCGAACGGCTTCGGGACGAAGTCGAGCACGCCGACCTCGAACGCTTCGAGCGCCCGCTCGGTGTGCGCGGAGACCACGACCGTGTGAAACGCGCCCGCCACGACGTCACGGAGGAGGTCGAAGCCGTCGTCGCCGTGGAGGTTCAGATCGAGGAAGACGACATCCGGCGGCGTTGCTCCCAGAAGAGACTGTGCCTCGGCGAGCGTCGGAGCCACGTCGATGTGCGTGATTTCGCTGCCCGCGAGGTCGCCCAGCAGCCGCCGCAGCCGCTGCGCGATGATGCGTTCGTCTTCGACAATCAGGACATGCATCAGCGAGCAGGTTCAAGCGGGAGGTCAAGCGGAAGCTGGATGCGTGTGACCCACAGGCCCGAGTCCGAGCCCGAGTTCGAGCCCGAGTCCGGGCCCGAGTCAGGACCCGAGACGAGCGACCAGCGGCCCGGCGCGCACTCGTCGAGGCGAGCGCGGACATAGCGGAGGCCACCGCGCTCCGGGCGGATCGCAGGCGATGCCCAGGCGAGCGGCGCCTCAAACGTGAGGGCGCGGTGCGCGGCCGTACGCTCCTCGCGTAGCACGAACGTCACCAGGCCCTCGGGGTACGCGTTGTGCGTGATCGCATTCTCGACGAGGGTGTGGATCACAGCCGGAGGAATCGGCGCCGCCATATCGACGCCAGCCGCCTCTAGCACGAACGCGTTGCCTTTGCGGTAGGCCATCACGTCGAGGTGCGCGCGGCAGAGTGCGAGTTCGTGGCCCATTGAGATCACGGTTTGGTCCGCGACATCAGCAAGCATGCGAAGCTCGCTTGACAGCGCTTCCAGCGCCTTCGCGCCTTGCGGTGGGTCCGTCTCCACCCATTCGATGATCGACGTGAGGGCGTTCATCAGGAAGTGCGGGTGCAGGTGCTTCCGGAGCAGTTCCGCCTCCAATCGCGCCTTCGTCGCGAGCGTGGCGACATGCCGCTGGTGCTGGCGTCGGGATTGGAGGCCGAGGTTGGCCAACAGTCCGGCGAGCAGGACGCCGAACGCGGGAAAGAGCGCCGCCTCCATGAAGTCGCCCCGAGCCACGACCAACGCGACGAGGCACACGGCGACCCCCGAGAACGCTAGCCGCGCGCCTGATTTGCGATGCCAGATTGCCCAGGCTGCGAGACCGAGGCTTATCGCAATCGCCAGGGTGAACACCACGAACGTGCCCACTTCATGAGGACCGCTGACGAGCAGCACGACGGCCAACAGCACGCCCAGGCCGAGCACGAAGGCACGCCTACGCGGTACCGCAAACAGCGCAGCGAGTGTTGCTACCAATAACACGCCCGTGGCCCACGTGAGCGTCTCGATGATGCGCAGGCGGAGCATATGCCAGTCGTACGGATAGCCGAACACGATGCGCCACCCCTCTGCCACCAAAAGCAAGGCCATCGCGAAGCACAGCATCCCCGTCAGCAGCGACGCCCATCGCCGGTCGGCGGCGAAGAGGAGCCCGTGGTAGAGCGCGATCAGCACGAACGCGCCGAGGAACACGAGCGGCAGCGCGATGCTGTAGAGCGGCTCGCGGAGCAGCACCCCGTACTCGCCCGCGATCACGTGGAGCAGCAGCCCGTTCGCCGCCTCCGGTCGTTGAAACGAGGACACGCGGAGGGCTACGAGATGAGATCCAGTCGAGGCGAGGCTGTCAGGCACCCGAAGGTCCACATCCATCGGCCCGGGCACCTCGGTTTCAGGCGAGGAGCCGACACGTCCAGCAGACCCAAGAAGTATGCCGTCCCAGAACACGTCACGTGCCACAGCGCCGGACACCGACAGCCCGAGCGTCTCAGTCTCCGGCACGTCGAGCACGAACCGCACCCACATCAATCCGGCGGAGTCTGGCAACGCAAGGACGGGTGTCCGAGCCCACTCGGTATCGTCCCAGTCCGAAGCCGCCCAGCGCGGGTCATCGCCGTATTGATAGCGTACCTCTGTAGCCATCGTTAGCGGTGACAAAGGAGCGTCCAAGCAGCCCGGCATCGATAGTCCGAGTGCTAGAATTGCGACGCTATAGCCAGAAAATCGTCGCGTGGGCGATTGGCCGTGCTGAGCCAAGCGGTACCGCATGCCTCAGAACAACTCGTCGGTTTGCGCCTGGATGCTCTCGTAGACGACAGGCGCGCCGTCGCCGGAGGCGTCGGGGAGCGGCCGCGCCATTGCTTGGAAGAAGTCGGGGCCGTAGGT
>JBCCLD010000003.1:0-40506 GCA_039027055.1 Bacteroidota bacterium | reverse complement strand
GTGCACACTCAAGGCGTCTTCTGCGCTTTCGGCTTTGGACGTGACAGGGTAGCTGATTCGGCCAACCACCCCTGTCCCCTCCTATCCAGGAGGGGAACTGCATTAGCAGCTTCCATACATGGGTTCAGATAACGCAAAAGACCGGTTGTCCATGCACTAGGGCCTCGATTAATGCCAGGATGACTTTGCGGCGGTAGTACAAAGCGTGGTCCGTTGGTGTATTGGTCCGTTGGTCCCGATGAACCTAGCTGGCTTGGGGAAACCTGGTGTTGAAGTTGTCTCACATTCTCACCAGAGCACAGATTCACCCAGAGCAGTGACGGCGGCTTGTCATGCGGGGAAGTATCATGTCTTCTGCATTATCTAAGGCGTTCATGCTCCTATAGTTGTCAAGCCCCCGGCACGACTTTCTTCGAGCGGCCCTCCGCCGACCCCGGGAGTAGACCGAACACCTCACGTGCGACGTAGCGTTTCAGGCATCGGATGATCTCTTTCTTTGTCCGGCCCTCGGCCGTCCGACGGGCCACATACGCCATCGTCGGCTCGTGCCACCGCATCCGCACGATCACGATCCGGTAGAGTGCCGCGTTCGCCTGGCGGTTGCCTCCCCGGTTGAGACGGTGCCGCCCCGTCGTCCGCCCCGACGAAGCGGGGATCGGGCACACACCGCACAGCTTCGCGAAGGCGGCCTCGCTTCGGATTCGCTCGCTGTTGTCCCCGGCTGCGATCATTAGCTCGGCGGCGGAGTCGAAGCCAAGCCCCGCCCGCCTCGGCGGGGCGGGAAGGCCGCGGTGAGTTGCGGGGCTACCTCGCTCGTGATCCGCTTCAGGTGCCGCGTGTGCTCCTTGACCTCGTCGTGCAGGACAAGCCATCGCTGCGCCAGCGCTCCGAGCGCGTAGCACGCCGCATTCGCTGGGTCCGCCGGAGGGCCGTCCGGTAACGCTGCGCACGCGGTGACGAGGCGGAAGTCGCTTAGGCCCTCCAACGCCGCCCGCAGCTCGTCGGGCGAGGTCACGAGTACCGACTTGAGCGTAATCATGGCCTGTGTCCGGGCCTTGACGGCCGTATCGCGCGCAATCTTGACGATTCGAAGCACCTCGATGCTCCCGTCGGCCGCCTTGGGAATGGAGGTCGCCTCGCCAGAGAGCACCTCGCGCGCGGCATGCTCTGCGTCGACGAGGTCGGACTTGCCGGAGGCCCGCCGCGCACCTCGGCGAGGTGGACGGGAGACCTCGAAGACCTTCGCGCCTTGCCGCCGCAGGAAGCGGGCCAGGCCACTGCCGTAGCTGCTCGTTCCCTCAATACCGAAGGCGGCGACCCGTCCATGCCCACTCGCCCACGAGAGCAAGCCTGTGTACCCCTCTGCCGTAGCAGGCCAGGCGTGCGAGCCGAGTCGGCCGCCGATGCCGTCGAGGGCGACGGCCATGTGCTCGTCCTTGTGGGTGTCGACGCCGACGATCGCGTCGGTGCGTAGAAGGTGGAGGCTGGGCATGGGGTCGACCGCTGAGTGAACAGACGGCCCCGCCGCCAGCCTGGCGGACAGGACTGCGACGAGATGGCTGGCGCGGGAGGCGTAGCGATCAGGCTCCTATGAGGTCACGACGGCGGCGGGCTGGGGCCAAACGATCCCCCAGGCGAGACGGCCGACACGTCAACGCAAGGACACGGGGGTCGATCGTAACAAGGGTCAGGCCGCCTCACCCGAGGGTACCCGGAAGTGGGCACCAGGAAGATCGCAGTCATGGCAGGTCTTTTCGCCTTCACTTCCCTGCCTCCATGCAGACAAATCGCTCAGCTGTTGCATGCTGCGCTCCCCACTCACAACCTCGATGACGTTAAGGATCTCGTAGGGCCATAAAACATCAGTTCTCGCCGAGCATCCCCCGGTGCGGCAGCCGCTCGGGCATCTCGGCTGCCACGTAGGCCAGGATCGCCACCGCCGCCACGCACCGCTGCACTTCAGCGGCGTCGAGCTTGTCCACGGTGTCCGCGTCCGAGTGGTGGTACCAGAAATACTTCGCGTTGGCCGTGTTGAGGCTCATCCCCGGCACGCCGTCGCGGATCAGCGGGCCGATGTCGGCCCCGCCGCCGCCGCGCAGCAGGCCGAACTGCCCGTCGTAGCGGTCCGAGCGCGGCGTCACCACCGGCTCCACGAGCGCGTCGATGGGCTTGAGCATCGCGAACGCCTCGTCGGTGGCGTTGAAGCCGAAGCCGATAGGGTCGAACACCCCGCTGTCCGACTCCAGCGCGAGTTGGTGGTTGCGCAGCGCCGTGGTGTCGAGCGATTCGCGGTATTTGAGCGCGCCGCGTAGGCCGTTCTCCTCGTTCGTCCAGAGCACCACGCGGATCGTGCGGCGAGGGCGCAAGCCGAGGTCCATCAAGAGCCGCACGGCCTCCCACGTCACCACGGAGCCGCCCGCGTCGTCCATCGCGCCCGTGCCCACGTCCCACGAGTCGATGTGCCCGCCGACGACCACGACTTCCTCGGGGCTCTCGCGCCCGCGAAACTCCGCGATGATGTTGCGTGAGAGCGCGTCGTCACCGAAGCGCGCGCCCATGTAGAGGCGAACGACGGGCGTCTCGCCGCGATCCTGCATCCGCTGGAGGAGTTCGGCGGCTTCGATGGAGAGCGCCGCGTGCGGGATTTTGGGGTAGCGGTCGTCGTAGCGCATGGTGCCGGTGTGGGGGCTCTGGAGCGAGATCGGCCCGACGCTGCGGATGAGGCTGGCGACAGCCCCAGCGGCGGCGGCCTGGTTGGCCCCGAAGACGCGGTAGCGCACCGTCTCGCCGTAGGTGGTGAACGGCACGTTGTAGACGACGATCTTGCCGCGTGCGCGGTCGCCGAGGTTGGTGAGCTCGTCGAAGCTGGAGACGACGAGCGCCTCAGCGGTGAGGCCCTCGGGCGGGGTGCCGATGCTGCCCCCGAGGCCCATCATGGCGAGGGTGCGCTCGCCACGCGGATGCAGGAGCGTGGCCTCCTCGCCGTTGCGCTGCCAGGCGGGCACCATCACCTCTTGCCCGTGCACCTCGTCAAAGCCGTCCGCTCCCATCTCGGCCATCACCCAATCGATGGCGTCCTCTAGTTCCTGGGTGCCGCTGAAGCGCGGCACGAACGTGTCAGCGAGGTAGGCGAGCCGCTCGAACGCCGCGCTGTCCGCCAGCGCCGCCTCGATGATGCGATCCGCCGCGTCCTGGTAGTCAGCCGGATCAATCTGCGCCTGGGCGGGCAGGGCGAGGAGAAGGACGAGCACGACGAGTAGACGCATAGCGAGGCCGGGTCGATGAGCAGAAGGGCCGAAAGATCGGCACCGCAGGGCGAAGCGGGGAGACGAGGAACCGGGGAGACGACGCTGCTCCCAGCCGACCCTAGACCTGCGACCCACGACCCACGGTCTCCCGCGCATAGCCACGAAACAGCACGTCGTTGCCGACGGTCTCCCAGTGGTGCTCGGCGAAGGTCCGTGCGTCGGCCATGCGGGCGAGACCGAGGTCGTGCAGCACCGGCGTGCCGCCGCCGGCGACCTTCGGGGCAACAAAGCAAAAAAAACGATCGACGAGGTCTCGCTGGAAGAGCGCCGTGGCGAGTCCGGGTCCGGCCTCCACGAGGAGCGACTGCATCGGGCGATGCGGCCCGACCCCAGCGCCGAGGGCATCCAGGACCGCACTGAGGTCGAGATGGGTACGACCCTTGTCGGCGACCGTCGGCACGCGCAGGAGCGTCCCGCCTCGGTCAGCGAGCGCCTCGGCATAGGGCGGCTGCGCCTCTTCTGCGACCACAGCGACCGTCTTGGCCGCATGTGCGTCGGTGAATAGCTGAAGCGTGGGAGGAAGGCTGCCCGTCCGGTCCAGGACGACGCGGACCGGTTGGCGGCCCTCGACGTGCCGTACCGTGAGCGCGGGGTCGTCGGCGCGTGCGGTGCCGCTGCCCACGAGCACGCCGTCAAGTTCGCTGCGCCACTGGTGCACGCGCACGCGCGCGACCTCGCCCGACACCCAGCGGCTATCGCCGGTCCGCGTCGCGATCGCTCCGTCGAGCGTCTGCGCGACTTTCAGCGTCACGAGCGGTCGCCCGGTCGCGATGTGGTGCACGAACGCCTCGTTGAGCCGCTGGCATTCCGCTTCGAGCACACCGACGGTCACGTCGACGCCGGCTGTTCGCATCCGCGCGATGCCGCCGCCTGCCACGCGCGGAAATGGATCGACCATGCCGACGACCACACGGGGGATGCCCTTCTTCAGAATGAGGTCGGCGCAGGGTGGCGTCTTGCCGTGGTGGCTGCACGGTTCGAGGTTGACATAGAGCGTCGCCGACCGTAGCGCGTCGGTGCCGTGCAAGGCCTCCGCGGAAGCGATGGCGTTTACCTCGGCATGCCCTTCGCCGTAGCGTTCGTGGTAGCCCTCGCCGAGCACGGTGCCATCGGAGGCGGCCACCACCGAGCCGACGAGGGGATTCGGGCTGGCCGCCCCGGCCCCTCGCTGGGCCAGGGTGAGGCAGCGGTGCATGAACGACTGGAGCGTAGACAAGGTAGACTTGGTATAAGTGGCGGAAGACATTGAGGTTGAATGTATTGCACAGGTAGCATGGAACGGACGGTGTGGCGGGGCTGTGCAAGCGGTGTTCTTGGTGGCCGAAGGGCCGCCGTTCCCTCTCGATTTGCCCACCGTTACCACGCCATGCGTGCAATTCGTTCCGCGTTCACTTGGACGGCCATGATCGGCATCATCGCGCTGATGCTGCCGACGCTCGCCCTCGTTCGTCTCTTCGATCGCAGTCCCATCCACTACCGCACCGGGCGCACGTTCCGCCGCATGGGCTCGTGGATGACGCGCGTGAACCCTGCCTGGCGCATCCAGATCTCGGGCGACTTCCCCAAGGACCCGCGCAACCCGTACGTCGTCGTCTCCAACCACCAGTCCAACGCCGACGTGCCGCTGGTAAGCCGTCTCCCCTGGGAGATGAAGTGGATCGGCAAGAAAGAGCTGTTCGACCTTCCGATTGTTGGGTGGCTCATGAAACTGTCCGACGACATCGAGGTGGATCGCAAAGACCCGCGGAGCCGAGCGAGCGTGCTCGCTCGTGCGAAGGAGGTCCTGGACCAGCGCTGCTCCGTGATGTTCTTCCCCGAGGGTACGCGCTCGAGGGACGGTCGCGTGAAGACGTTCTACGACGGGGCGTTTCGCTTAGCGATCAAGGCACAAGTGCCGATCCTGCCAGTCGCACTCGACGGCACCACGGATGCGCTCCCGAAGCACGACTGGAAGTTCGGCAAGCCGAGCGAGGTCTACCTCAAAGTGCTCCCCGCCATTCCAACGACCGGGCTCACGAAGGACGACGTAGCTGCGCTACGCGACCGCGTGCGCACGATGATCGTGGAGCAGATCGCGGCGTGGCGCGGGGTGTCCGTGGAGGAAGTCAACGCGCCGCCGAAGGATCTCCCAGCCGAGATCGAGGTGGTCGAAGAAGTCGCCAAGACCGAGGTCTGAGAGGGCGGCCTTCGTCCGTCTCGTTGCGCACAGCGCGAAATCGCCCTAGTTTGCTGGTCCTGCGTTCGTCGCAGATGCCGCTGCCCTATAGCTCAATTGGCAGAGCGCCTGACTCTGGATCAGGAGGTTCAAGGTTCGAATCCTTGTAGGGCAACCTTCCGAGACGCCGGCCTCCTCACGAGGCTGGCGTCTTGCGTTTCTGGCCCTTAGAAGCCGATTACGGGGGCCAGGAAAGCGGTTCGATAATCCGTGCCCGCGAGACGGAATCCGTCGGGCCACATCGAACCTAGGAGCGCATGCCGCGCTTGAATCTCGGCGGCGGACCAGACCTGCGGCACGCGGCGCAGCACCTCCACGGCAAAGTCGAGGCGTTCGGCGCGGCCTATGGCTCCGGCCTCGGTGTCGGCTAGCGCGACGCGCGCCTCGGTGAGCAGGCGGCTCCACTTCCCGCGCACACGCTCGTAGGCATCCTTAGGGAGGTCGCCGTCGAGGAAACGCTCATCGGCAGCGAGGAGCTTCGCCTCGGCCTCGGCGATGGTTGCCCGTGCTTTCTTCGCGCGGCGCTCCTGTCCGGCAGTCTCCTGCTTAAGCGCCTCTTCGGCCATCACCCGCAGCAGGGCCACGACGCCGGGGCGGGGCGTCAACTCGCTGAGCAGCGCCTCGAACCGCGTGTGTGCTTCGAGGGCTCGCATCCGGTGGGCACCGCGACCCTGGCCGTGGTAGTACCACACCCGATGCCCCTGGCGACTCCGCGAGCCGCTCCCGGTGAGGAGGACGTTCGTCTCGGGGCAGCGGAGGTAGCCACGCAGCGGCAGTTCGGGCTTGAGCGATTTGTAGCCTCGCTTTCCGTCGCGCGCGCCGAAGCGTCGGGCCTGTACGCGCGCGAACGTCGCGGCATCGATCATGGCCTCGTGTCGGCCTTCGACTTCGCGTGCAGGCTCGCCACGCCAGGCCTCAACGGCGATGCGGCCCGTGTAGACCACGTCGCGCAGCATCCGGTGAAATACGCTTTTGCTCATGCGGAGCCCGGCGGCGCGGGCCTGCCGGTGGATCTCGTCGAGCGGGAGGTCGGTGTCGGCGGCTAGCCGGAAGGCTTCGCGCACTAGTGGCGCAGCCTCGGCGTCGAGTTCGATTACGGCGGTCCCAGCTGAGTCGCGGGCGTTGCGGTAACCCGCAGGCGCGCGTCCCATCCAGCGGCCTTCGAGCTTGGCGCGGCGCATCCCAGCTTTCGTCGCCAGGCTCCTCCGTCGGTTCTCGACCTCGGGCGCGGCGACGTAGATCGCGAGCATCATGAGTTGCTCGGGCACGCTCCGGTCAATAGGCTGCTCGATAGCCTGAACACCGACGCCGAGTTCTTCGAGGTGCCGGATCATCGAGAGCGCGCCGGTGGCGTCGCGGGAGAAGCGGTCCCACTTCACGACAAGCACGAGGTCAACGGCAGAGGGGCCAGCCTTGACGTGCGCCATGAGCTGCGCCCAGGCGGGTCGCTGGAAAGTCTTCGCCGAGTAGTCGTCCTGGTAGTGCCCGATGACCTCCAAGTGCTGGCGGTCGCAGTAGGCGCGGAGGCGGGCCTCCTGGTCGCGGAGCGAGTAGCCACGGTCGGCCTGTTCGTCCGTGGAGACGCGAGTGTAAAGGAGGGCACGACGGCGTGACATCGGCGGCAAGGTTAGGCGCAGGCTACGGCGGGGGACGCCGTGGCGAGGCCAGTGGCAAGGGTGTGCGAGACGGCCGCACCGTCTCCGCCGAGGGCAAACCGTGATGGGCTGTGGCTCACCGCGAGCGCAACCCCGACATAGGCGCGCAGGAACGGGAGCAACCGCTCGACGTCGGCCTGGCTGTAGCAGCCCGGCTCGATGCGATCGAGGATACGATGAGCGCGTTCCACCGTCATGTCACTACCTCGATTGAACGGCGTGCCGGTTCGCCGATTTGAGCAAGCCAGACGCGTAGTTCAGGTTCGGTCCAGCCCCAGACGAGCCGAGCCGCGTCGCGGGCGTGCTCGTTGGTCGGGGTCGTCCAGCCAGTGAGACGCTGCAGCGTCTCGGTGTCCCACTTCGCACCGCGAATCGGTTCTCGAAGGGCGACTACGAAATCGCGCCGGCGTAGCCACTCGACCCATAGTGTCACGTCGCGGTCCACGCGGCCTACGTTGCGGGCGATGGCGTCGCGCTTGCGTCCGCGCTGCCGGTCGTGTCGGGCATAGACCGGAAGGCCCCGGTTGTCTTCGATCACCACGGCGGCGACGCGCCACCAGTCCTGCGCGAGGTTGGCAAGGCCGCCGCTGAGCATCCGGTCGAGGTGTTGGGGCGAGGCCGCGTAGTCGGCGAGGCGGTCCTGCACGTCGAAGAAGTGCCCGGACTCGCAGGCGACGAGTTGCTTCGACCGCAGTTCGTAGACGGCCAGCCCCGTTGTCTCGCCGGGGTCGAGGCCAATCAGGTGGAGCGGGCGCGAGTTGTCTGGACGATATGTACGGGTTCTCATCGCGCACCTCTGGCTTCGGGGAGCGGACGCCAGAGTGGCTTCGACGGAGTCCCGTCCGGGGTGTTGGGTTGCGGCACCATCTCGAAGTGGTCGAGCACGCGGCCCCCGAGTTTGTCGAAGGCATCGAGCATCTGCGCGTAGGTGAGCAGCCCGCGCTGGTCAGCCTCGGCGGCGAGGTCGTCGCGGACGGCCTTCACGAGGAGGCCCGGGCCCTTCGCCTTACCCGCCCGCTTGCGCTCGTCGTACCACGCCACGTTGCGCCGGACGCGCGCCGCGCCGCACGACGCCACGAGGCTGCGCGCGACAGGCACTTCGACGTCTCGCTTAGCCAGCATCGATACGGCCGCACGCCTACCGTCTTCTTCCTTCCCTTCTTTCGCATCGAGAAAAGCAGCAGCAGCAGCCTCAAGCGTAGGCGATGTGGCCTCGCGCGCGTGCTGTTGAGGGTTCACCTGGGGGTTCTCTGATGGTTCGGGCGTCCCGGAGGACGCAGGGGGCGCGTCCTGGGGGCCGGGGGTGGGAGCGTCCTGCGGTTCACGGGTGTCCTGGGGGCCGGGGCGTCTCGAAGGACGCGGGGGTGTGGACGATAGCAAGGGTGCCAGAGGAGGGGGTAGGTAGGCGAGCCGGTAGCGGTTCGACCGTCCAGCGCGCTCTTCGACGTGCAGCACCACGCAGCCTGCGAAGGTGTCGGGGTCGTTCGCGGCGCGCTCGCTCCAGACGAGCACCCGGCGTAGCAGCTTCTGTGTCCCTCGCCTCGTCGCGACGGCGCACTTGCGGCTGAGGGTCGTCACCGAGGGCCAGCAGACGCCCTGGTCGTTGGCATTATCGGCGAGGGCGAGCAGCATCAGCCGCTCGCTCTGGCGAGGCTCCGGGGCGTCGAACACGCGGGTCATCCAGGTCAGCGACATCGGCCTCAGTTTTTGCCCGCAGGGCTGTGGACGTGGCAGGCGGCGGTGAGCCCCGGCCCGCGTAGTCGAGGGTCGACAGCGCGGACGGCCCCTTGCTGTTCGATGGCGCGATCTGCCACGATGACGATGAGCGAGCCGTGGCCCTCGTAGTGGCGAACGCGCACAGAGCGGACACTGCCGGTGCAGCGCGCCGCCGAGTGGGCACGGCTGTCGAGGAAGCGCTGCTGGGCGCGGATAGAGCGAGGACTATGCATCGGCACCCTCCCGTCGAGGAACTGCGATTCGGCCCGCGTCGAGGTGGCCGAAAAAGTCAGCCAGAAGTCGGAGCGTGCCAGGGGAGTAGACCTTGCCCGTAAGTGTCGAGCACACGTTCTGCGTGCAACGCCCGATCTGGTCAGCGACAAAGGCGTGGGGGAGGTCGAAGCCTGCTGCGAGGAGCCGGTCGCGGAGCGCGACAACGGATGCGAGCATGTTGGCGTAGGACGCAGGAAGTACCAGCACAGGGCGCTCGGCTGGTTGGGCCGAGTGCTGTTCGCCGGGGGAAAAGTCGCGGTCGGAGGGCACGTCGATGACGTTCTTGGTACGGAAGGGTGACAGCGTGTCTTGTTCGTGCGTATTATAATACGCAATGTTGCGTACAGTACGCAATATTGCGTGATGCCTAGTTGTCCACACCCTTGCCCTTCCCCCTGATGTCTGCCACCGAGTTCGACCCGGCCCGCTTCGCACGGGCGGTACGCCAGCGCCTCCGCGAGAAGAAGATGACGCAGGCTGCGCTCGCGGAGGCCGTCGGCGTGACGGCCCCGACTGTCTCGGGGTGGTTGAGCGAGAAGTACACGCCCACGGCCGACAACGTAGAACGTGCGCTTGGCATCCTCGACCTCGACCCGGACGAGGTGGTGGTGGACCCAAGCGCTCGTCGTCCCGTGACGCACCAGGTGCAGGAGCGCAGCGTGCCCGTCGTCTACATTCCCCATGACGGCGAGGCGGCGGCGGGCACGGGGCGCGTAAACGGCCACGAGGAGAGCGATCCCCACCCGTATCCCGAGCACGTCGTGCAGCAACTCACCGGGTTCGCACCGATCGACGAGCTACGCAGTTTCACCGTCGTCGGCGACTCGCTCGCGCCGGAGGTGATGCCCAACACGCCTGCGATCTACCGGCGGATGCGGCAGTTTATGGGCGACGGCCTCTACGTGCTCCGCATCGACGACACGGAGGTGGTAAAGCGCGTTCAGCGCATCCCTGGCGGGGCGCTGGTGCTGAGTGGCTACAATCCCGACTATGAGCCTGTAAGACTCCTGCCAATGCCGGAGTCGGACACGCCGGGGACGTTCCGCGAGGAGCGTACGGGGTTAGTGACCTACGTGCAGGTCATCGGCAAGGTGATGCTCTACCCGAAGCCCGCCTAGCCTGCGAGGTCCCTTCGACTTCTCCACAGCCGTTGCGGAACGCCATCGCAAGCGTCGATCTTCAAAGTCTAGGTCCGCCGGTCAGCACGCTGATCTCTGATCAGCACGATGCAAGCCTCCCAAGGTGAATCACGCTGAGCGACACCCGGCGTTGACCTTCTGATCGCTGGTCAGCTTCGACGCGGCCTCCCTGGCAAGGGTGAGGCCGCGTCGTCGTTTCCAGGCGTAGGTGCTCGCTGCGCTGCCACCCGTGGGCGGCGCGCTCTCCGAGGGCAGGGCATTGGAGTCGCCGCGCGCCAGGCCCCGGCGCTAAAGCCCCCGGCCCTCGCGCGCTCGTGTGACCACTGTGGTTGATGCGGCCTCGTCGGTGCCGCAAGACGCTCGGGCCGAAGACGGCCCGGCGCTCTCGGCCGCTTGGAAGGGTGGTAGACGAACGTATGCAGCAGGCTTCCGCAGCACTTCAGGGGCGTGGGGCCACGGCACTCACTGTGCAAGGTCGGTCGCGGCTCCGGGCTGCGGTCAGGGCGTGCTCGCCGTGCTCCCTCCGCTCAGGGCCGCCGAGCGGCCCGCCGCTCCGTGTGCGCGCGGCTCTGCGCGCTCCTGGCCTCCGCCTCTGCCGCTTCTCGGGTTCGCACGTGCGTTCGCGTCGCGGCGGTCTGCCGTCGCGGTGGTTTCGGTCATCTTGCCTGTCTGCTCCATGTCGCCTGTCCGTTCGCTTCTTCGCTCCGCAGCTGTCGTTGGCGTGTCCGGTTCCCGTGCTCCTTCGCCCTCATCGCTGCTCGGGTTGGGGGCGGTGTTGCCGCTCTGCACGGGTGTCGTGTTCGTGGGATGCGCTCGGGGTGTGGATCAGGCCGTCCGGCAGTCGGTGCCCTCGGCGCGGCTCCGTGTGTTTCGCGCGGCTGGGTCACTGCCTGGTCAACTCGCGGCGCGGTCGGTGGCCTGCGTTCGCCAGGTGGCTGCGGCAGCTTCGGCACCGGGGGGTGCGCTGTGGGTGTCGCTGCCGTCGGGAGCATGTCCGGCTGGGCTTCGCCCCTCCGCGTCGTCGTCGGCGTGCTTCGCCGGGTTCGGTTCGGGCACGTGGGCTTCGCTTGCGTTGGCGCGGGGTCTTGGGGTGCCGTGTCTGGTGGGGTTGCCTGTGGGCGTCGCGTGCCCGGAGGGGTGGTCGCTGGCTCCGCTGGGACGTTCTGGCTGCGGCGTGTCTTGGTGGTTCGCGCCGGGGGCTGGGGCGAGATCGCTGTTCGGCTGAGGGGGGCAGCCAAGTGTTTGTCTTGAAGCAAGATAAATCAGCTAGGAATCTCTTGTTTATTACGCAATATTGTGCAATGTATCGTATATTGCAGGTGTCGCTCAGCCCCTTCGGGGATTCAATCACTTCAGCCGCTTGCATCATGGCTTCTTTGGTTTTCGGCCCATCTGGCCGCCTCATTCCTGGCCCCCGTGGTCGCGCCGTCCTCCTCCAGTCTCGCCCGTGTGGCTGGGTTCTCTCGCTGCGTCCGCTCGGCATCCCGCGCGGTTGGGTGCTGCGTCAGGCCCGCGAGGCAGATGCTCTCGCGGTTGCGCGTCGCTTTGCTCGCCGCTTCTGCTGAGCGGGACCGTGTGCGACCGCTTCAACGGGCTGGGGCCGGGTGGTGACCACGTCATCGCCCGCGCCCTCGACCGCCTCGACATCGAGAACGATTTCCCAACCCTTGCCATGTCTGATGTCACCACCCCCTACGGCTCCGCCCGCGTCGAGCGGGACGCCACCCTACGCGACCGCTACGCGATTCACCTCACCGTTGGCCCTCCTGACGGACCGCCGAAGGGCACCGGCACGCTCTACGTTACCGAGCGCTCCGCCGCCGCCGCCCGTGCCACCGCCCGCCGTGTTCTCTCCAACCTTTCCCGCGCGTAACCATGCCCCGCTCTCGACCGACTCGCGACTACCTCACGCCCGCCTTCGAGTGGGCCGCGCTCGTCCGCTCCTTCGGCGCTCGTTTCGCTGTAGAGGCGAAGGCCGCCGAAGCTGTGGCGTTCTGCGTCGCCCGGCAACCCCGCTCATTCGCCTTGCCCTCCAAGCTGTCCGGCGTCGGTGCGCACCGCGATACCCTCGTCGAGATTGCAGTAGTCGATTCGTTTGCTCCATTGGAGATCGACGCCATCGATCAGGTGTGCCCGGTCTACTGGCAGGGCGCGCCCGTCGGCCACGTGCAGCCGAAGCATCGCCGGTGGGTGCAGCGCCTGCATCGCACGGGCGCGCTGCGGCTACACGTCCTCGCCGTTACCGGCGGCACCGAAGAGCGTCCTCACCGGGGCTTGAACGTGGTGTTCGGCAACCTCACCGAAGCGCTACGCCTCGACGCTGCGGTGCAGCTCCGTGAGCAGGCCGAGACATCTGACCTCATCAACCGGTTCGGCGCTGAGACAGAGGCGCACGTCCTCACACCTGATTGGCCCGCTATGAAGCGCGCCGCCTAGCCCACCAACGCAGCCCGGGGCGCAAAGCCGCCCCCGGCTGCTCTACCTCAACCGACCATGTGCAACGACTTCGCCCAGCGCCCGGACGCCAGCCTGCGCGACTCCTACGCTCCCGAGGAGCGCGCCGCCCGCGAGCGCGAAGTCGAGGAGGCCGAGCGTACGTGGGAGGAGGTCCGCGCCGCCAGACTCCCGATGAAGCGCGGGGCCGCCTATGCGAGTCTCTACGATGGCGACGACCTTCCCACGCTCGGCCTCGACTTCTAGCCATGTCCCCCGGGGCCGCTGCCGTCGGTCTGCTTCGCGAGCCGTCGGCCCTGGCCCCTTGCATCTCAGCGACTCCTAGCCCCGCCTCCAATGCCTGACACCTCCCCCCGCGACGCTCTCGCTGAGGCCCTCGCGCTCGCTTACCTCCGCGGCCATCTCCGCCGATTTGATGCGTCGCCTAGCCCGGCTGTTCACCGCCGCGCCCGCCAGATGCGACACGCCTTCCGCCGCGATGCCGACGCCCTCCTCGCCCGCCTCTGGTCGCTTTACGCCACGTCCCGCGATGCCACTGGTGGCTATGTCTGCGACGACGAGGCGCAGTACACCGCTCGGCCTCTCGCCTGAGAGATGCTTGGGCACTCACCAAGCGATAGCCTACCGGCGGTTGATCACGAAGACCAGCTTGCGCAGTCGGCGGACCAACTCGTCGGCCTGTCCCTTGCCTTGGTAATACACCTCTGCGCTGTAGGGGGCCGGAAAATCACCGCCAGACATCGAGCGGCGCAGCGCCGGGAAGAGTTTGTGGTACACCGCGTCAGCCTCGGCGAAGGCCTCGTTATGGCCAGCCTCCGACAGCATGGTGCGTAGTTCGAGCAGGGCGGCCCCGAGGTCGTCCAGGCTTTGGTTGGTCGCTTCCAGATCAGGCTTCTGCTGCTGGTGGGAGACCCTCAGCACCCCGAGCGCGTGCCGAGCCGCCTCGACCGAGGCGCGGGTCGTGGCGATGAGCAGGTCTTTCTCCGCGCGGTCCTCACTGAACCGCTTCTGCCCAAGCAGGGCGACCAGAATTGTCAGTACGATGGTTGCGGCCACATCGAGCACGTCGGTGACGCTGACCTCGGCCCCGACGTCGATCCGGTCCCAGGCTCCCAGCGCGAATCCGACGGCACCCCCCGCGACCGCCCAGGCCAAGCGGCGAAGCCACGGTCCCGACGTGCGCATCAGTCGCGGGCTTCGGGGATGTGCTCGTCCATCACCTCCGTGACGTACCACGGGCGGGTATCGGACTTGACGCGGACCGTCGCGCGCACGTCGTCGATGGGGTAGAGTCGGGCAAGGCCCCCAAACGCTTCCTCCAAGAACGAGCTGGCGTAACCGGCAGTCCCATCGAGATCGACGAGCAGTCGCTTGCCAGCCGCCCTCGCCTCATTGTAGCGCGGCTCAACGTACTCCTCGCGGAATTGCTCGCCGGAGAAATCTCCTTCGTGACGGTGTCGAGGGCCGGGCGTCACGGTGAAATCGAGGACCCGGAGGAGCACCGTGCGCCCCTCCAGGACGTTAGAATCAGTTGGCATGGTGCTCCCAATAGAGAAAGGTCCCGGAGAACGATACCGGCAGCGTGCGGACCTCGTCCGCCGCCAGGTTCGCATAAACGTCGTTCGATAATATCACCAAGCGCTCAAACTGTTTCCTTTTGAAGGCAGCAGCGATCTTCGGGAGGCCCTTGCCGCGATAGCCGAGGCCGGTGCTAGAGCGGACCTCGCCCGCCAGAATCTTGCGGAGTAGGGCCTCTCGGTTCTGCAGGCCGAGCGCGCGAAAGAGCTGAGAGAGGAGGCCTTTCTTCTTCAGGCTCTCGAAGATCCCGACGCCGTTGTCGAAGAAGCAGAAGCGGGCAACGCCAGCCTCGCGATCGCAGTAGACGGAGAGCCACCAGCGCTCTCGCCCCTTTTTCTGCCCTCCAGCGTGGTTCTCGGTGTTGTTCATGGACTCGACGATGACGCGCTGGATGCCGTCCCATGCGAATTCGGTGCCGGGCACGAACTGGTTGACTTGCTGAAGCAGGTCGAACGAGCTGGCTGCGTCTACCTTGAAACTCTTGCGGGTTCGGATCTCGCCAATCCCATTGGTCTTCGGCCTGGGACCTCGCACGACCACATGGTCGAAAAAGCCGGACTCCGCGAGAATCTCCGCTAGCGTCTGCTCACGTGGGACGGTGCCCGACACGCGCATCCCTTTCGTGAACCGGTCGTTTCGGACACGCGAGAGCAGGACGGCGACGGCCTCCGGCGTCAATGCCGTCACGTCGCCGAGGTCCACGAGCACGTTGGAGCCACCCGCGCAGGCGCTCTCAATCTCGTTGAGGAAGCGGACGGTCTCGACTGGGTGGTCTATGAGCGAGCACGCGCTCGGAGCAGTCACGGTACGGGTCGGCGCGCGCTGAATTCGTTCGAACGCCCGCTGCTGAGCACGACGCTGCTCGATCCAGGCGGTCGAGCCGCGTCGCTGTTTCGCTTTGCGGCGCGCTCGTTCTGCACGGATGCTACGGCGGCGGAGGTAGCGCTTCCGCTTGCGGGTGAGCCGTTTCAAGGGAGATGATTGTTGGAGTGTGAAGGAGCGCTCTCTATGTGGCCTCGGAATTGACGCCGTACCGCCGCTCCCAGAGCGCGTTTAGCTTGTCCCGGCGGCCTCGGTACAGCGTCACGCCTAGCATGCGAAGTCCCCCATATACCCAGTCCGGCAGAAGCGGCGCTCTTGCTCGATGGATGAAATAGGTCTCCGCCACCTGCAGCGCTTCCGTGTCGGTAATGGCGTCGGTGGCGAGCAGGCGGTCTGCCTGCGTCTTCGTCTCGCATGCGGCGTTACGGAAGCCTTGATAGTCCAGAGCCAACCGGGCGACGCCTGCGGCTTCTACAAACAGGAGCACCGAGGCGAGGACGACGCCAACCGTCCGGACCACCTCGATGTCGTCGACGGTGGCGATGGTCACAAAGAGGCCGCCCACGGAGAGCGTGCAAAGCACCGCCGTCGCGCTCCACATGATCTTCGCTGCTGTAGACGCAAGGTGTTCGCTGAAGAAGCCCGTTTCCCGGATGTTCTCGACGAGCCGCCTAGGTCCGGCCGGAAGCACAGAGGCACAGTACGATTTCTCCGGTCGCTCCGCAGACACGAAGGAGCCTATCTGCGTGCTCAAGTCGTTGAGCATCATTGCGGAGATAGGCCACCCCAAGCCGTCTTGTAGGTCTATGTCGCGGCGGAGGTCATTGGCTTGGTCTCGCACCACGTCTGAACGGTACTGGGTGAACCATGCGGCCAGGGCGAGCGCCCCTGCGACCAGCGAGGCCGGAAGGGGTGCCCACCCGAGGAGCGTCGCAGCAACCCCGGCGATGACAACGCCGACGCGAAAACCGTTTGCCGCTACCCACCACCGCTTGGCGAGATCGTACAGGCGCGTGCTACAGTCCTGAAGAGTAGTCTGCTCAGCCATAGGTCGGGAAGCTCGAGCCGAACACGCGGCCCCACCAGTAGATCGCCTTCTCGTGGTTGCTCTGCCGCTCGTACATCCGCGCGTACCCTGACCGCTCGCTCGCCTCACCGAGCGCAGCGATCACCTTTTGCTTCGTATCCCACGAAATGTCCGCGTCGAGCGCTGGCCCGAGACCTTTCGGGTCCGGGCACGACTGCGAGACGTAGACGCCGACCGTCGAGAAGAACTGTGCCACCCCGTCGGGTAGCGACTGGATCAGCGGCGCTCCGTCGAACACGCGTGCAGCGAGGGCTTCAAAGTAGTAGGACGGGAGCCGCGGTTTCGTCTGCGCCCCGTTCACGTTCCAGTGCTTCAGCAGACGCACGAGGGGGAGGAAGCGGTTGCTGTGCCGCTGGTTGATGCGCGTCACCCAGGCCTGGTCCTTCCGAGGGTCCGTCCGCATCCAGTCGCCGGAGCCATTCGGGATGAGGTAGTGCGTGACCGTTCCGAGGAAATTGGCAATTGGCACGGCGGGGACGAGGTCGAAGCTCCAGTCGTAGGAGACCAGGTTGAGGACAACGGCCTGCTGGTTGCGCCGGACTTCGGCTTTCCGGTAGGACGAGAGCTTGCCCAGCTCGTCGCGCATCCTGTTGAGCACCTTGATCGACGAGACGTAGCCGTAGGAGTCAGGGTAGGCTGCGAGCGGGGCGTTCTGATCGCTGATTTGCAGCCAGCACTTCCCGTCGCCCTTGTGGTGCTCAGTCGTCCCGGTGCCATCGAGCACAACCATCAGGTCGATGTCGTCGAGCGGGCGGATCTTTGTGCGCCTCGCAAACGAGCCGTAGTGAATCGGGTCGCCCCCGAGGCGGGGGAAGGCGGAGTCGTTGCCCGCGAGGGTGCGGACTTGCTTGATGAGGTAGTCCCGGCTCGTGCGCGCGGTGCGCGTCTGGTCCGAGTCGAGGTCAACGGTGTGGGAGCGGAACGCGGTAAACGCGCCGCCGACGGTGTACGCCATGCTGGTCAGGGGGTTGAAGCGCAGAAGTTGCTCTGCGTCGGCCCTCGCGCAGAGCGCAGTGACGGTGGGCCCACTCAGAGCTGAATGTCAAAAGTATAGCGCGATATATGACTTCGTGTCAACCAAAAACATATTGACACTCCGCGGGCTATCTCGTAAAATGCCAGAGCCTGGTGCGCGAACACCAGGCTCTGAAACGGGCGCTTCAACCCGTCATCGTGCCCTCCTCGGCTTGCCGTCACGCTACACCGGGGAGGGTCTCGCAATATAACCGCCGCCCGCTGGACGGGTCCATACGCCCCTACCGATGCCTGCTGAGACGGCCCTAGTTCCTGACAACTACCCCGACCGGATTCGGGCGCTCCGCAAGCGGCTCGGTCTCACCCAGAAGAAGTTTGCCGAGGCGCTGGGAGTCACCTACGTCACGGTGAATCGGTGGGAGAACCGGAAAGCCACGCCCTCTGAGTTGGCTTGGCAGCAGGTACTCACTGCTGAGGCACATGGGGAGAACGGGCTGCTCCACAAGGACGAGGTGGTTGCCGCCGGTGTGAGCCAAGTAGCGGCGAAGCCACCGGATGCAGGGCCGCTCGACTTCGAGGCCAACCCCGCGGCAGTCCGAGCTGTCGTCGAGGGAGAGCGTCTGGGCGCTGGACATACGGCGAGTCCGGCCTTTGCCACCGAGGTCTCCCGCATCGACCCGCTCCCGCACCAGCGCATCGCCGTCTACGAGCGGATGCTCCGGGAGCCTCGCTTGCGCCTCCTCCTCGCCGACGACCCCGGCGCCGGGAAGACCATCATGACCGGGCTTTACGTCCGCGAGATGCTCGCCCGCCGCCTCCTCCGTCGCGTACTCGTTGTCCCGCCCGCCGGACTGGTTGGAAACTGGCAGCGCGAGATGGAGCACCTCTTCGAACTGGACTTCCGTATCGCTACCGGCGACGATGCCCGCAAGGCCAACCCGTTCGACGGTCCTGACTCGAACCTCGTCATCTGCTCGGTGGATACGCTCCGGCGTAAGGCTGCGTTCGAGCGCCTCCGGGAAGCCGAACCGTACGATCTGGTCGTCTTCGACGAGGCGCACAAGCTGGCCGTCCGGCAGGCCTCGGACGGACGCCTGGATCGCACGAAGAAGTACCATCTGGCCGAGGCCCTCGCCGGTGCTCCCCTCCTCGACGAGGCGTGGGCGCTGCCCTGGAGCGCACGCCACCTGCTGCTACTCACAGCCACGCCCCACATGGGGCACGACTTTCCCTACTACGGCCTCTGGCGTCTGCTCGACCCCGAAGTCTTCGCGACCGAAGACGCCTTCCGCAAGTATCCCGCAGCAGCCAAGGCGCGCTACTTCATCCGGCGTACGAAGGAGGAGATGGTCGATCTGGAAGGACGCCCTCTCTACCCGCCGCGCCGCGCTGTCACGCTCCCGTTCGAGCTGTCGCCCGAGGAGCGCGACCTCTATGAGCGCATGACCACCTATATGCGTCGGCAGTACAACCAGGCGAAGATTCTCAACCGCTCAGCGGCGCAGCTCGCCATGAGCGTCTTCCAGCGCCGCCTTGCCTCGTCCACGTACGCGCTTGCTCGCTCCCTAGAACGCCGCGTCGAGAAGCTCACAGGCCTGATCGACGACATCGACTCGGGCGAGCTGACGGAAGAAAAGCTCCTGCGGATGCAGCTCGCCCTCGGGCGTGACCTCGACGACCCCTTCGAGACCATGACCGCGGACGAGGAAGACACGTCTGGCGGCGTCGAGGAGCACGAGAAGATCGAGGAGCGCGCGCTCGGCGGCGTGACCGCGCTGAACCACGACGACCTCGCGGAAGAGCGCACGGAGGTAGAGGCCCTCCTCCGCACCGCCCGCGCGATCCTCGCCGACGGTTACGACGCCAAGTTCGAGAAGCTCAAAGAGCAACTGGAGCAGCCCGCTTCGAAAAACGAGAAGCTCCTCATCTTCACCGAGCACAAGGACACGCTCGACTTCCTCGTGGACCGGCTACAGGGCATCGGCTACGGGGGGCGGATCGCCCAGATCCACGGCGGGCTGAAGTACCACGAGCGCGACGATGAGGCCGACCGCTTCCGTCTCCCGCTCGCGCGCGGCGGGGCCGCCCTCCTCATCGGCACCGATGCCGCCGGCGAAGGCATCAACCTCCAGGTGTGCTGGCAGATGGTGAACTACGACATCCCCTGGAACCCGGCCCGCCTGGAGCAGCGCATGGGCCGCATCCACCGCTACGGCCAGCAGCACGAATTTGTCTCCATCCTGAACCTCGTGGCGGACAACACCCGCGAGGGCCGTGTCCTCGGCGCGCTCATCACCAAGCTGGAGGCCATCCGCGCCGCGTTTCGTGACCAGAAGCTCCCCGACGGTAAGGTGTTCGACGTCGTCGGGCGCATCCTCCAGGGCGTCTCCATCAAGGCCTACATGACGCGGCTCGTCGATCCCGACGCGGACCCCGACGCAGAGGCACAGGCCGCCATCGACGCGATCACGGCGACGGAGACAGAGCAGCG
Organism: Bacteroidota bacterium; assembly: GCA_039027055.1. GTDB lineage: Bacteria > Bacteroidota > Rhodothermia > Rhodothermales > Rubricoccaceae > JBCBEX01. Next base: position 20,793 of record JBCCLD010000003.1, on the reverse strand, counting down.
CGCGCGCCGTGCTGTCGAGCAGGATGGCCCCCGCTTTGACGAAGCCGACGAGGTCCGCGAGCGGCTCCCCGCGCTCCGCGCCGACATCGAGCGCGAGCAGCTCCGCCAGCTCCTGCCGGGCTACGTTCTCCGCTACCTCCGCGAGGCGCTCCCGCTCCTTGGCCTAGAGCCGCCGCCGGAAAACGGCAGCCCGTTCGAACTTCGGGCTACGACGAGGGGTGCCCTCGACCCGCTCCTGCCGACGCTGGAGCGCCATCATCACTCGGGCGCGCACGAGCGTTGCACGGTCTACCGGCCCGGTGCTGCGGATCCGCACGCCGTCTGGCTGCGCCCCGGCGAGCCGGTCTTCGACCTCCTCACGGAGCTGGTCGCGGAGCGCTTTGGCGACGAGGCCCTCCGCGGCGGCGTCTTTGTCGACCCCACGGTGCGCGACCCCTACTTCGTGCACGTCGGCGAGGTCACGGTCGAGCAGGCCGGAGACGCCCCGGAAGAAGCTGGCTCGGTGCTGGAGCACCGCTTGGTCGCGCTCCGCATCGGCGAGGACGGGGCGACGGAAGAGACGCCTCTCGAACGGCTGCTGCTGCTCCGCCCCGCCGAGCACGTCCCCGTCTCGCACCGCCACCTCGTTCGCCGCGCGCCCGTCTCGGCGGCGCGCGCGCGCCGCAGCCTCGCCGACATCGCTGAGGAGCGGGTACTTGCGCATCGCCGCGAGCGCGAGGACACCGTCGCCGAACGGGAGCGCCACCTCGCTGTCGGGTTCGACCTCCAGATGGCGCAGCTTGCCGCCCGGCGCTCCAAGCTGCGCAAGAGCGCGAAAGGTGGCACGGCCAAGCACATGGAAGCCGTGAAGGCCCTCCAGCGCTCGCTCCGCGACCACCGCGAGGGCGCGCTCGACCGCCTCCGCCGCGACGCCGACCTCGTGCAGGCCGGACGCACCGAGTTGCTCGCTCACGTCCTCGTGCTGCCGTCATCCGACCCCGAGGTCCGCCGCCGCTTCGACGACGAGGTGGAGGCGCGCGCCATGCGCGAGAGCATCGCCTACGAGCGCCGCCACCATGCCCGCGTCTACGATGTCTCCACGCCGAGCCGCGCCGCCGCCCACCGCCTCTCCGACTGGCCCGGCTTCGACGTGCTCGCCCACCGCCCCGACGAGGACGCCGCGCGCGCCATCGAGGTGAAGGGCCGCGCGGCGGGCGGCATGGTCCAGCTCACCGAGAACGAGTGGTCGAAGGCCTGCAACCTCCGCGAGCGCTACTGGCTCTACGTGGTCTACCACTGCGCCACGACCGCCCCGGTCCTCCACCGCATCCAGGACCCGTTCGGGCAACTCATCGGCCGCGCCCGCACCGCCATCTGCTTCGACGAGCACGACATCCGCGCTGCCGCCGAACGCGACTAACGCGGGTACGCCTACCTTTGCCTCCCCCACGTCCGCTCCTCGCCATGCCTGACAAGCGCCTCATCGAAACCGCCTTCCCGCTCAAGGAAACCTCGCTCGACTCCGTCCACGACAAGCGGATGCGGCATGGGCACCCGTCCATGCTCCACATCTGGCCCGCGCGGCGTCCACTTCCAGCGTGCCGGGCGGCCCTGCTCGCGACGCTGCTCCCGGCCCCACGCAAGCCCGAGGACCGGGCGAAGCTGGTCGAGGCCATCGGCGGGCGCGTCGAGGTCGTCACCAAGAACAAGAAGCAGAAGGAGGTCACGAAAGGCGGCGTCCTGCGCTGGAAGCGCGAGCGCGGGCCGCGCATCGAGCAGCTTCGCGCGCGCGTCCGCGAGCACTACGGGCGTCCGCCCATCGTGATGGACCCCTTCTCGGGCGGCGGGGCCATCCCGCTCGAAGCCATGCGGCTCGGCTGCCAGACCGTCGCCGCCGACATCAACCCCGTGGCGTGGTTCATCCTCAAGTGCGCCCTCGACTACCCTCACCGGATCGGCGACGAGCGGCGGCCCCTCCCGGCCTTCGCCGCCGCGTCCGACGCCTTCCTCACAACCTACCTTAAGAAGACCACCAAGAACCTCACCGGCAAGCGGCTCGCGAGTAAGATCAAAGAGGTGCGCGAGGGTCTCTTCCCACTTACCGACCTCGGCCTCGCGTGGCACGTCTACGCCTGGGGGCACCGCCTCCTCGACCCGGCCCGCGCCGACCTCGCGCCGTTTTACCCGACTGTGGGCGGCGCGACGACCGTGGCCTACCTCTGGGCGCGCACGCTGCCGTGCAAGAGCTGCGGGGCCACGCTCCCGCTCCTCAAGACGCGCTGGATCGTGAAGACGAACCGCAAGCGCGTCCTGCTCACGATGACGCCCAACGAGGCTAAGACGGGCGTGGTCTTCGGGCTGCGCGAGGGCGTGCCGAAGGAGGGCACCGGCGCGACGCTCCGCGAGGCTGACAAGCGCCTCGGTGCGGGCACCATGAGCCGGGCCGGAGCGACGTGCCCCTGCTGCACGCACACCATGACGATGGACGAACTGCGCGACGCCGCCCAGGCCGGGCAGCTCGGCACCGTGATGACGGCCGTGGCCGTGGAGGGCGAGAAGACCAAGGACTACCGCCTGCCCACCGACGAGGAGCGGCAGCGCGCGACCGAGGCCGCTGCCCACCTCGACGCGCTCTACCAGGACATCCCCTTCGGGCTTCCCACCGAGCCACTACCCGAAACAGGCGTGCCGGGCATCCGCGTGCCGCTGTACGGCTTCGACACGTGGGCCGATCTCTACACGCCGCGCCAGCTCCTCGCGCTGGGCACGCTCGTGCGGCACGTCCGCGCCGTGCCCGCCGCGATGGAAGCTACGGGCTACCCCCGCGAATGGATTGTCACTGTCGCCGCCTACCTCGCGCTCGCCATCGACCGCTTCGCCAACCAGCACAGCATGTTGGCTCGGTGGAATCTGGGGCGGGAGAACGTGGAGGGCGTTTTCGCTCGCTATGCGTTGCCGATGCTGTGGGACTTCGCGGAGGTGATGCCGGTGAGCGGGCACTCCGGCTCGTTTCCCAACCACCTCGACTGGCTGCTCGACACGATCCGGCACCTCACCGAGGCGACGAGCCACGCGCCCGAGCCGGACGTGCTCGCACGCAGCGCGCTGGAGACGAACGGTGTCCGCCCCGACGTCATCCTCACCGACCCGCCGTACTACGACGCCATCCCGTACGCGGCGCTGATGGACTACTTCTACGTCTGGCTGCGCCGCAGCACGCACGGCCTCGCGCCGGACGTGGACGCGGCCTTCGAGGCCCCGCTCAGCCCTAAGTGGGACCCCGAGACGCAGACCGGCGAGCTGATCGACGATTCGAGCCGGTTCGGCGGCGACGGCGCGGCCTCGAAGCAGGCCTACGAGGACGGCATGGCGCAGGCCTTCAAGGCGTGCTACGACACCCTCGCCGACGACGGCCGCTTCGTGATCGTGTTCGCGCACAAGGACGCCGACGCCTGGGAGACGCTCGTCTCGGCGATCATCCGCTCGGGCTTCACCGTCACGGCCTCGTGGCCGATCCAGACCGAGATGGGAGGCCGCGCGCGGGCGCAGGCCTCGGCGGCGCTCTCGTCCTCGATCTGGCTCGTCTGCCAGAAGCGCCCGCAGACGGCCCGCCCCGGCTGGGACACCCAAGTCATCGCGGCGATGCGGAAGAACATCACCACGCAGCTCCGCCAGTTCTGGGACGCCGGCATCCGCGGGGCCGACTTCGTGTGGGCGGCCACCGGCCCCGCGCTCGAAGCCTACTCCGCGCATCCCTACGTCAAGAAGACGAACGCGCCGGGCGAGGTGCTCACCGTCGATGAGTTCCTCGATGCCGCCCGCCGCATCGTGCTCGACTACGCTGTCTCGGGCGTCTTCTCCGAGGCCGTCGGCGAGACCGCAGGCGACACCCAGGGCCTCGACAACGTCACGGCCTACTACCTCCTCCATCGCTCCGAGTTTGGCTTCGCCGATGTCCCCGTCGGGGCGAGCATCCTCTACGCCGTCTCGTGCGGCCTCTCTGACACCGAGCTGGCCGACCGCTACGACCTCCTGCGCTCCGGCAAGGGCCGCTCGCTCCAGGACGAGCTGGACGACGATGACGACGACGCAGGCAACGACAGCTCCAGCGCCACCGTCCGCCTCAAGACGTGGAAGCAGCGCACGCGCAAGACGCTCGGGCAAGACGTGCCCGGCGACCGCCCCGTACCGCTCATCGACAAGGTGCATCGCCTCGTCCGCCTCTACAACGCCTCCGACCTAGCTGCCGTGGACGAGTACATCCGCCAGCACGGCTTGGCCGACCTCCCGCTGTGTGAGCGGCTCGTGACGGCGCTCGCGCAGATCGCCGGCGACCAGGGACAGTCGCAAGAGAAGAACCTCCTCGACGCCATCGCCTCGCACCTCAATGAAAGCGTCGGGATGATTTCGTCCTCGTCCGGCCAAACGACTCCGTCCCTTTTCGAGTAGCCCGCGCGCACCCTCACGCCCTATGACCCGATGAGTACCCATACACCCTGGCACCAGGTCGTCACCCTCCGCGATGACCTCCTCTCCGGCACACTCGCCCTCAACCTGTTCGCTGCCGACCTCTACGAAGTCGCGATGCGATCAGGCGAGCAACCCATGTATGAGGACCCTACCCAGTTCTTCGCGCGCACGCACGCCACGCACAATATGCGTCGGCTCGTGGGCGAGGTCGCCAAGCGCCTCGGTGGCCAGTCCGACAAGGCGGTGCGCAAACTAGCGCTCACCTACGGAGGCGGGAAGACGCACACGCTCATCACGCTACTGCACTTCTTCGGCGACCCCGACGGCCTCCCGGACCTCCCTGCCGTGCGCGACTTCAGGCAGGCCGTCAGCGGCCCAGCCCCGCACGCGCGCGTCGCTACGGTCGCCTTTGACAAGCTCGATGTTGAGAAGGGGATGGACGTCCTCAGCCCCACAGGCGAGCAGCGTCGGCTGTTCCACCCCTGGAGTCTCCTCGCCTATCAGCTCGCTGGCGACGATGGCCTTCGCGCTCTACACGCAGACGGCGAGCCTGAGGAACGCGAGACGCCGCCTACCGAGCAGTACCTCAAGGAGGTGCTCCAGGCCCCGGCGCAGGACGGCCTCGCCACGCTCGTTCTCTTCGACGAGGTCCTTCTCTACGCCCGCAACAAGGTGGCCCTCGACGCGGCCTGGCGAAAGCGGATCGTCGACTTCTTCCAGACGCTCACACAGGCGGTTACCAAGACCAACCGCACCGCCCTCGTGGTCTCGCTCCTCGCCAACGATCTTCAGGCCGCCGACCCGCTCGGCAAGCGGCTAGAGAAGGAGTTGGAGGAGATCGTCGCCCGCCAGAAGGAAGAAGACGTACAGCCCGTGGAGAAGCGCGACGTGGCGCAGGTGCTCCGCCAGCAGTTCTTCACGCCCGACTCCATCGAGAATGCGTCCGCCTTCCGGTCCCACGCGCTCGGGGCTGTCGCCGCCATCGCCGAGATCGACGAGCACACCAAGCGCCACCTCAAGAGCGAGGAGGAGCGCTACACGGCCAACTACCCGTTCCACCCAGAGCTGACCGAGGTCTTCTACACGAAGTGGACTAGTATTGAGGGGTTCCATCAGACTCGCGGTGTGCTGCGCAACTATGCTATCGCACTCCGCGAGGCCGCACGATGGGACACTGCCCCCCTCGTCGGGCCGAATGTCTTTCTGGCGGCTCCAGACGCCGAGCCACTCTCGGATGCTGCCCGCGAAGTTGCAGAGGTCGCCCGCACGGCGACGGGCGCCTCGGGCAACACAATCATCTGGCCCAACATCCTAGAGGGGGAGTTGCAGAAAGCCCGCGGGATTCAGAGCGACATGGGCACGCTCAAAGGCCGGGAGCTGGAGCAGGCGGTCATGGCCGTCTTCCTCCACTCGCAACCACCGCCGCAGAGAGCTACGCTCCCAGACTTGCTCGCGCTCATCGCGCATACGGGGCCGATCCGGATCGAACTCGACAAGGGACTCCAGAAATGGGCCTCAACCTCGTGGTATCTCGACGACGAGCGGCTCGACGCTTGGGACCGCGCTGCCGCTGCGCTCCCGCAAGAGTGGCGGCTCGGCGGCCAGCCCAACCTGCGCCAGATGCATGACTACGCGCGCGAGAAGCTGGTCAAAGAGGACGCCGTCGATGTCGTTCTTCAGCGGCAGCTCGTCCAACGCGACCACTTCAAGAAAGGAGTGGGAGCCGCTGGCGCGAAGCTGCACCCGTTCCCCAGGCACCCGCGCGACATCGAGGACGACGCCCGGCTCCACTTCGCGCCGCTCCTTCCCGAAGCTGCGTGTGAGGCAGGGTATCCCAGCCCGTACGCTCAGCGCTTCCTTACCTCCCACACGAGCGAGGACAAGCCGCGCGTCTACCGCAACAACCTCCTTCTCGTTGCGCCATCGAATAGTGGGCTGGCTGCCGCCCGCAACGCCATCCGCGAGATGCTCGCCTGGGAGCAGGTGAAGTCACTCTCCGACTACGCAAAGATGCCGCAGATCCGAAAGCAGCAGATCCAGGACAAGTTGAGGGGGGCCCTCGACGAGGTCGGCCACGCCGTCCGGCAGGCCTACTGCATCGTGGTCACGCACTCCGAGACCGCCGAGGTGCAGGCCTTCAAGGTCACCATCACGAGCGACCCGCTCTTCACCATCGTCAAAGGCGACGAGCGTGCGCGTGTCCAGGAGACGGTTATCGAGCCATCGGCGCTGCTTCCAGCTCCGGATGGGCACTTCGGCATCTGGCCGGAGAAGGCCACCGACGTCTCCGCGCACGACTTGGTAGCCGGGTTCTTCCGCTACCCGCGCCTTCCCAAGCTGCTCACACCGAGCGTAGTCGAGGATACCCTGGTGCAGGGCTGCCTCACGGGCACGTTCGCGCTCGCGTACACACGCGGCGACGGTTCCGTTCGTACCTACTGGCTCGAACAGCCGGACGCCGCTGCGCTCGAAGACAAGTCTCTCAAGGCCGTGCTCCCCGAGCACGCCGAGATCGGCGAACTCAGCCCGGCGCTCCTGGAGAAAGGAAAGCTCCCTGGGCTATGGACGAAGGAGGTCGTCACGCTCGGCGATCTTTATGCGTACTTCGCCGGTGGCCATACGGTCATGATCCCCGTGCCAGGCACGCAGTTCGAGGAGCCAGTCAAGGTTCCTAAGGCTGACCCTGAAGTTATCAAGTCAGCGATCACACAGGCCGTAGAGCAGGGTAGGCTTTGGCTGATCGCCGGTCGAGCGAGCCTGTGGCAAGAGGAGCCCCCCGCGAGCGTGCTCACCGACGCCGCCGAGCTTCACGAGCCGCCTGCCGCCATTCCGCATCACGATTTGCTACCGGAGGCACTCCCGGATGCGTGGTCAGACGGTTCCACGTCCGCGCGTGCGCTCTACGACGCGCTTCGCTCAGTCCGCAGCGACCAACTTCCCTGGACGCTCGTTGCGCAGGCCATATCGGATGCCATCAAAGCCCGCGTCTTGGAACCCGACGGAACTGTAATCGCCTGGCCGTCCACCTTCGACGAAGCCGACACAGCACGCTTCCGTCTTTCCGGCAGTTCGGTGGGATACGGCGGGGCTAGCGGGACCGCGAGCACCTGGCGCGAGCCTACACCGCCCAACGTTCACACCGCAGAAGCGGAGTTGGGGATCGAAGAGGTTCAGGATCTCGCCGACGTCGTGGCAGCGATCCAGTCGGCGGCGGCGGGGCACAGCATCCGCTTCAAGCTCCGCGTCGAGTTGGGGAGCGGCCAGCCAATCCCCACTGACGTCGTCGAGCAAGTACGAGAATTGCTCACAGGTGTGTCTTCCGACCTCGAACTCTGACCGCTCCGACGTTGCGCTTCGACTACCGGTGTGAAACGAGCGCGGTGCAACTGGCTAGCTAGCCACGCTCAACCTCGCCTGCACTCCCTCCACGACGAGGTCGTTGAGGCTGCGCCCTGTCCGTTGGCTCTCCGCGTCGAGCGCGCGGTGCAGCGCAGGTGGTAGCCGCAGCGTGACCCGCCCCGAGTAGGTACGGTCTGGCTCCTTGCCAATCTCGGCGCAGTGGTCGAGGTAGGTGTCCACCGAGATGTGGAACTCGCGCTCCAACTCGTCCACGGACTCTCCCGTGAATGAGATCACGTCGCGGAGCCCCACGACGCGCCCCTCGAAGAGGCGGTCCTCAGCGTCGAAGGCGACGACGGCGGTGTAGTCCTTGTACGTCATGCTGTTCATAGCCAGTGCGAGGTTAGCTGCGCTGTTGGTCGATGGCGTCGGGGGTGATGCCGAGCGAGGCAAGGAAGTCGCGCACGGCGCGTACGGAGGCCCGCTTCATCGCCGCGGCACCGTGCGGTTCGTGGACGCTGAGCGTACGCCCGTCGAGGTCGACGAGGACGCGGCTCCCGGCCTTCTCGTGCACGTCGCCGCCGAGCGCGTAGATCAAGGCTTCGACACGCGCCCACTTGACGTCGGGCGGTGTCGGATGCCGGAAGAGCGTGGCGAGCGTCTTGCGGTGTTTCTTCGAGAGGGCCATGCGTCTGAGAGGGCTAGGGATAACACGAGTGGCATGGTGTCGAGTTCCGACACCGTATGTAGGGTGGTGGAATTAAGCGCTTGGCGCACGAGTCGCCATGCTCGCCCCGAGCGCAGACGGCTCAGCGGTAATCGGCGTCGGCACATGCTCCGGCGGCAGCGACACCCGCCAATCGAGTGTTTCGGTGCCGCCCGATGCCACCGCGGCCAGTCTGCTTCGCGACGCTGACACACCCCGCTGCATCGCCTGGTCGATCACGTCCTGTTTCCGCTTCGAGCCGTCCGACGAGCCGAAGTAAAAGTGCGCCACCTGCGCCAGGAGCGTCCCCAGCGAGCCGAGCAGTACGTTGAACACCGCGCCCGACCCTTCGGGCACCTCAACGAACATCATGCACCCCAGCACGGCGAAAAAGCCGACGAACGTCGCCACGGCCAGCGTCGGGGCCACGAGGCCCGCCGTCTCCCGCTGCATCCGCCGGGCGTCAGCGCGGTCCGACTGGTGCAGCCGCACGCGCTCGATGGCGAGGTGTTCGCGTTCGAGCGCGCCTGCCTGGGCAAGCTCAGCGAGGCGCTGCTTCGCTTCCTGGCGTGCTGTGGGGTCGGGCAGCACACGGTCTAGCACAGAGCCTGCTACGTCGAGTACGGTGTCGAGAAGGGGTACAGGAGTCATCGTCGTCAGCTAGCGTTGGGCACGTACGTCGCGGAGCTCGTCTTCGAGGTCATCCATCGCCGTCTCCACGTCGCCCACGCGGCGCTTGAGTTCGAGGATGAGCACTTCCACGCGCGCGAAGTCCCGCGCGGCGTCGTTGTTGGTGTAGCGGTCGCCGCCAACGGCATCGAGCCGTCGCTGCATCTCGGCGATCTGCACGCTCTGCCGTTCGAGTTGCCCCGCCTGGCGGGTGAGACTCGACCCGACCCAGAGCAGGAGCGCCGTGAGCACCGCCGCGATGAGCTTCGTAGCGTGCTGGTCAAGAGCTGATGGTTTACCAGGGGAGGCGTTGGGCATCGGAGACTCGAAGGCAAGTGGCATCGTCAGCGGGTAAGCGTGCCAGGGGGAAGCGGCGTTGCTTTCTGGCGCGCGAGCGCTGCGCGGAGGTGGTCTGAGAGCGGCGGGGCGGCCTGCGTCACGACGATCCACAGCCAGCGACGCCGGACGGCCGCGCGCACGGCACGGATCGCAGCGCGGCTACTCACGAGGTCGGGTCGGCCGTCCCCGTCGAGGTCGCCGAGGCCCTCTCCGAGCCCGATGCACCCGCGCGTCTGCCACGGATAGTTGAGCGCATGCACGAGGATCGCCGACCCGCCGGGCACGCCTTCGAGCCGCCATACCTGATCGAAGCGCGTCCAGCGGGCATCGCGGCCCCAGCCATGCGGTACGGCGCGGTAGGTCCCCGGAGGGATGCACGAGACGCCGCGGTCGCGGAGGCCGTCGCCGTCCGCGTCGATCCAGGGCGGCTCCAGGCTGTAGCCCTGCCACACGACGCCAGCCTCGGTCGCGAGTGCGGCCGTACCGAGCGTGCGATCAGGCGCATGCTGTACGGCCTCGCGAGCGATGGTGAGAATGGGGGACATGGGACTATTCGCTCGGCGTGGTCTGGAGGTGTGCAATGAGCGCGTCGAGCCCCCGCGTGAGAGCCACTAGGAGTCGCTGGATATCCTCCGGCTCAGGGTTCTCTTTCGCGGGCGTCTCAGCGGCAATGGCAACACGCTGGACGTCCTCAGGAGCAGGATTATCCTTGCCAGCAAGGGCTACGAGTCGTTGGACATCCTCGGGCTGCGGGTTGTCTTTCCCGAGAAGTAGGGCGACTGGCACCGCGCGCTGGATGTCTTCGGGTTCTGGGTTGTCCTTGCCCGCGAGGGCGAGGAGGCGAGCGAGATCAGTGGTCGTGGGAACGAGCAGAAGCATGAGAGCAAGAGGTCAGAGGAGAAGTAGGTCGGAGAGCGTGGACAGGCACACGGGTCCAAGGCGGGCCGCGCGCGCTAGGAAGCGGCGGTTTGGTCATAGCGTGAGCACCCGGCGCACGCCTTCGTCAGCGAGCAGCACCCCTCGTGCTGCCCAGATCCGTGTCGGAAGCCTCGTTGGCCCGCCTCTAGCCCCTTGTTCGAGGTTCGAACTGTGTCCCGCTAGGGCAACCTTCCGAGACGCCGGCCTCCCCGTGAGGCTGGCGTCTTGCGTTTCCGGTCCGTAGAAGCCGATTACGGGGGCCAGGACGGCGGTTCGATAATCTTGCCCGCGAGACGGAATCCGTCGTGACCAAGCTGTAACGGAGACGGCACGCTAGCGAGGAGCGTCTACGAACGGGAGGAACCGGCACACCTCCGGCGTGAAGAGCGCTGCCCGTACGTCGGGACTGAGAAACAGGCCGAGCGAGAGCCCTCGCAGGATCAGCAGCACGCCAACGACGGCGAGACCGAGCGGCGCCCATCGTGCGAGGCGCGTCCGCCAACGCGCACTCATACGGCGTCCGGCTACACTGAGTGCGAACATCGCGGGAAGCGTACCCAGACCAAATGCCGCCATGAAGCTCGCCCCGCCCGCGATGCTCCCCGAGGCGATAGCCGTGGCGAGTGCTGCGTAGACGAAGCCGCACGGCAGCAGTCCGTTGAGGAGCCCGACCGCGAAGAGCGCCGGTAGTCCGCCGCGTTGATAGAGCGGGCCTACCCGAGCGAGCAGCGGACCAAGCCACCGCGCTGTCGTCCCCTCGAAGCGGCCGAGAGTGCGGCGGGCGACCGGGACGAGGGCCAGCACGACCAACGTTACGCCGAGTCCGAACGCCAGCCAGCGTTGCCAGCCAGCGAAGGCCACCACCGCGCCTAGGGCGCCGAGTAGCGCGCCCAACGCCGCGTAGGTCGTCGCGCGTCCGAGGTTGTAGAGCAGGCGCCCAGCGAAAAAACGGACACGGGTGACGGCGGCACCCGGGAGCGCGAGCGCGAGCGGGCCGCACATGCCCACGCAGTGGACGCTGCCTACGAAGCCAAATACCACGCCCGCGAGCAACCAGTCCATCGGGTTCGGGCGCGGTTACTCAGAAGCGTCGGCGTCGCCCAGGTCGCTGTGGTCCATGCTGGCATCCTCGTGCTCCGCGTCCCCAGCCACCATGCCGTCGGGGGCCGTCTCCGAGATCTGGGCCATCACCGAGATCGGGCCCGTCTGCGAGAAGGTGAGCACGGCCGCCACGCGCTCGCCCACAACGAGATCCGCTTCAGCGCCGATCAGCATGACGTGGAAGCTACCCGGCTGTAGAGCCACCGTCTCCCCAGCGGGCACGGGCAGCATACCGACAGGGCGCATGCCCATGGTGCCGGTCTCGGTCTCGAACGACTCGTGGACCTCAACGGTGTTGACCGCGGCGCTCTCGGCGCTCAGGAGCGTGTCGGCCGCCGAGCCACCGACGAGCGTGATGTAGAGCGCCGAGTTGCCGCCCGCCGCCGCCGGGCGCGCCCAGGCGTTCTCGACGGTCAACGGCGCAACTTCGGCGGGATCTGGGTCGGCTTCGACGGGCGCTTCGGGCTGGGCGCACGCGGCGAAGACGAAGACAAGGACAAACAGGGCGTAGCGCATGACCGGAGGGGAAGTAGACGAGGGGCGTGGAAGAATCCGCGGAAAGCTACGAGCAGCACGGCGTCAGCGAAGGACAGCAGGTGCGAGGCACGGCATCAGCGAAGCGCGTTGGTGTCCTCCGCAATGATCTCGGGCGGCGTGTTGCTGCCGCCGTAGCTAAAGCGCAGCCGCTCGGACTCGTCGATGAGCGAGATCTGGTCGGTGTGGTTGACGAAGTAGAACACCGAGCCATCGTCGTTGATGGTCGAGTCCGACCGCTCGACGCGGACGCGCATGCGCTCCATGAGGCGGCTGATCTCGTCGGGCGTTCCGGTGAGAAAGGTCCAGTCGGCGTCCTCCAAGCCGTAGATCCGGGCGTAGTTCTTCATCACGCTCGGCGTATCACGCTCGGGGTCGAAGGTGACCGTGGCGAACGTCACGTCGCGGGGGGTGCCAAGCTGCCGCCGGATTTCCTTCATGTTGGCCGTCGTCGCTGGGCAGATATCTGGGCAGAAGGTGTAGATGAAGCCTAGCACGACAGGCTGGCCCGCGAAGTCGCCGGGGAAGTCGACGGCCATGCTGTCCTGATCCACGAGCGCAAACGAGGCATCGGAGAGGTCGTCGAGCACGTCGAGGCCAGAGTCGTCGGTCGGCGCGTCTTGCTGGCAGGCCGCGAGCATGAGCGCGAGCAGAGCAACGGAACAGAAGCGAAGCATAGCAGCAAGCGGAAACTCAGAGGGGTCGGGAGCCGAGGAAACGGGGAGGGGAGGGCTCCGTTTCGCCCGTGCTGTGCTCTTCCCACTGGCTTCGCGCAGTCCGCTTGACACGGTCGCATGCACGCCAACACCTTGCTCCCACTTCCCACTTCCCACTTCCCACTTCCCACGTTCGAACATGTCCGTCGAAGCCAAACGCATCGCTGGCGAGGCCGCCGCCGCTCTCGTTGAGGACGGCATGCAGGTCGGCCTTGGCACCGGCTCCACGACTGCCTTCGCCATCGCGGAGCTCGGCCGCCGCGTGCGGCAGGACGGGCTGCGCATCGTCGGCACGCCCACCTCGTTTGCCGCGGAGCGGCTGGCCCGGCAGCACGGCGTCCCGCTCGCCACGCTCGACGACCTCGACGGCGCCAACGGCCTCGCCCTTGACATCGCCCTCGACGGGGCTGACGAGGTGGATCCGTCGCTCAACCTCATCAAGGGGCGCGGCGCGGCGCACACCAGAGAGAAGGTCGTGGCGGCGCTCGCCGAGCGCTTTGTGGTGCTCATCGACCCCTCGAAGGAAGTTGACCGGCTCGGGACGAAGATGCCAGTGCCCATCGAGGTGGTGCCGATGGCGGTCGCCCCGGTCACGCAGGCGCTCGAACGGTTTGGGGCTACGGTGCGGCTGCGCGCCGGCCAGCAGAAGGACGGCCCTGTCGTCACCGACCAGGGGCTATGGGTCCTCGACGCGACGTTCGCGTACGGCCTCGCCGACCCCGCTGCGCTCGACCGGGCGCTGCTCGACCTACCCGGCGTCCTCGACCACGGGCTCTTCCTCGGCCTCGCCACCGACGTGCTGATCGGCCATGCCAGCGGCGACACCGAGCACCGGGCTCGGTAACCGAGACGGCGGCAGACGGTAGGCCACCACGGCGAGGGTAGCGCAGGGCCGCGTTACCTCTCCCACCGGGAGGGCGGCTGTGAATGCAGCGAGCCGCCCCGCACTCCCGGCCACCCGATCCCGACTGTCATGCCTTTGCTTCATGCGTTCCGCCTCCTTCTTGTGCTACCCATCCTGGCCCTCACCGTGGGCTGTGACTACTCCGTCAACAGCGAGGTCGGCCCCCCCGGGCGCGACGGGCAGGACGCCGACGTGCGTGTCTTCACCTTCGCCTTCGACGGCGGCGACCTGGCCATTTCCGAAGACGGCCGGAGTGCCTTCGCCCAGGTTGACGTGGACGACCTCACGCTCGACATCGTAGACTTCGGCGTGGTTCTCGCCTACGCCGACGGCGGCCTCCTCCGCGCCGAAGACGCCGGCATCACCTGGACCGCGCTCCCGCTCACCCTCGGCGAGCAGGCCGATGACGACATCGACGTGGACTACACGCTCACGTACAGCTTCTCGTACGAGATCGGCAACTTCTACATCGACCTCTTCGCCTCAGAGGCGTTGTCTTGGGAAGACCAGCCCGCCCTCGACGTGCGTGTGGTGCTGATTCCTGGCAGCGAGAGCGGCCTCATTGGCAACGCAGCCGTGGCTCCGGACTACGAAGCCCTCGCGCAGACGCTCGACTTGGGCGCGGCACCTGTGGTCAGCGCAAAGGCGTATCCCGCCTATCAGCGTGCCCGCGACTAGCGCCGGACCAGCGCACACCAGTTGAAGGACCGAGCCGTGCGCGGCGGTGACCCCTCTCGCCCCCGTTGCTCTGTCGGCCTTCCCCGCCGCTCTCGCCCCGGCGAGGGCGGCGTTGCTGTGCCCACACGCCGTCCTCCCAAGAGGAACAGCCCCCTAGCCCTCCTGTACCATCCAGGCCTTGTCCCGCCTGTTGCCATGCACCGCCGCTCCACCCTGCTATACGCCCTCGCCTTCGTGCTTCTTGCGCTGCTCGTGATGCCTGCATCGGCATTCGCACAGGACCGCTCGCTGCTCGACGATGGATTGTTCAAGGCGTACGCCAAGCGCGGACTCGCCGAGCTCTACGACATGCGCTACGACGACGCGGCGGCCACCTTCGGCTTCCTCGCCGAGCGGCACCCTGCTCACCCGGTCGTCCCGTTCCTGGAGGGCCTCGTGCCCTGGTGGCGCATCCTCGCCGACCTCGGCTCGACCGAGTACGACGACGCCTTCCTCGACGCGATGGACCGCACCATCGACCGCGCCGACCGGATGCTCCGGCGCGACCGCGACCACCTCGACGCGCTGTTCTTCAAGGGGGCCGCTTTGGGCTTCCGGGGCCGTCACCACTCCAACCGCAAGAACTACCTGCGCGCCGCCCGCGACGGCCAGCGTGCGCTCCGCTACGTCCTCCGCGTCAACGAACAGGCGCCAGACAACCCCGACTTCCTCTTCGGGATCGGCATCTACGACTACTTCGCCGTGGCCGTCCCCGAGCGGCACGCAGTCGCACGTCCCTTCGCCGCAATGTTTCCCCCAGGAGACAAAGGCCGCGGCCTGTCGAATCTCCACCGGACATACCGGCATGGCACCTACATCCAGACGGAGGCGGCGTATTTCCTGCTCCAGATCTACTACCTCTACGAGCGCGACTACATCAAGACGCTCCAGTTCACGGAGTTCCTGCGCGAGGAGCACCCCAACAATGCCTTCTTCCACGCCCTCGAAGGCCGCGTGCTCGCCCGCTTCGGCCACTGGGATCAGGCCTACGACGTATGGGTCGACGCCCTCGCCAAGGTGCGCCGGGGCCAGACGGGCTACAACGACTCCGTGGCGGAGCAGGCGCACTACTACCTCGGCCAGCGCGCGATGCGCACCCGCAACTACGACCGCGCGCTCGACCACTTCGCCGACCTCCGCCGCGTGGCCGAGCAGCGCGACGGGACCTCGGCGTTCGTCGTCCTCGGCCGCCTCCGTGAGGGCATGGCCCACGATGCCAACGGCGACCGGACCCGCGCCGAAACCGTCTACCGCGAGGTCCTCAGTCTCCGCGAGGTCGGTACCAGCCGCGACCGCGCCCGCCGCTACCTCGAACGTCCCTATCGAGGCTAGTCCCTGGTCTTTTGTGGTCTCCAGAACAACATATCCGTGTGAGTCGAGACGCCATCCCGGAGAACGGAGGCCTCTCCGTTCGCCATCTCGACGCCGTAGACGAAGCGCTCACCCAACGCCTACGCAGCTCTGGTGCGTGCGAGGCGACTTGATTCAGTTCCTCGATGACGAGAACGCACCCTACGAACTCGCCGATGCTGAGTGGAGTTACAAACAGGCGCTTGCTCTTGACCCGCAGTGTATCGAGGCTCTCGAAGAACTTGGCCATTTCTACGATGCAGTCATGGCCGACCCCGTGCGTGCGCGCCCATTTTTCCGCAGCGCTGCTCGCTTGCGTGGCGATGTAGAAGGGCCAGCGCCCCCCAATGACCAGTGACCAAGGACACGTGACCACCTCCCCATGACCTTCCGCTATTCCGAGTGGGACGAGGCTCGCCACGGCGACCAGCGCCCGGCCTTCGACAAACTCTTCGACCTCTTCCAGCAGCTCCTCTACCACACGGGCGGCGACGCCAACGAGGCGCTCCAGTGGCTCACGCAGCTCGACGAGCGCTACGGCTTCACCGACGGCGAGGACTTCGGCATCGGCGACTTCATTGACGAGCTGAAGAATCGCGGCTACATCGACCGCGACGAGCAGACGGGCGTGGTGCAGATCACCAAGAAGACTGAGCGCGGCCTGCGCGAGCGGTCGCTGGAGGAGATCTTCAAGCAACTGCGCAAGTCGGGGCGCGGCGGGCACAAGACGCCGCACATGGGCAGCGGCTCCGAGCGCCTCCCCGAGACGCGCAGCTACGAGTGGGGCGACGACCTCCGCGAGCTTGACATCACTGGCACGCTCTCGAACGCCTACCGCCGCAGCGGCCTCAGCGGCAACCTCGGCGACTTCAACCTCCACGAGGACGACCTCCAGGTCTACGAGACCGACCACCACACGAGCGTGGCGACGGTCCTCATGATCGACCTCTCGCACTCGATGGTGCTCTACGGCGAGGACCGCATCACGCCTGCCCGCAAGACCGCGATGGCGCTCGCCGAACTCATCACGCGGCAGTACCCCAAGGACACGCTCGACATCGTCGCGTTCGGCAACGAGGCGTGGGAGGTCAAGATGAAGGACCTGCCCTACCTCCAGGTCGGGCCGTTCCACACCAACACGCGCGCGGGGCTGGAGCGCGCCCGGATGATCCTGCGGCGGCGCAAAAACCGCAACAAGCAGATCTTCATGATCACCGACGGCAAGCCCTCGGCGCACTTCGAAGCGGGTCGGCTCTACAAAAACTCGTTCGGCCTCGACCGCAAGATCGTCAACAAGGTGCTCGACGAGGCCGCCGTCTGCCGCCGCGAGCGCATCCCGATCACGACGTTCATGATCGCGAAGGACCCCTACCTCCAGGACTTCGTGCGCCGCCTCACCGAGGTCAACCAGGGCCGCGCCTACTACGCCAGCCTCGACGACCTCGGCGGCTTCCTCTTCGAGGACTACGTCCGCAACCGCCGCAAGCGGACGCGCTAGTCTGCTGTCGCAGGTCTTGGGTCGTAGGTCAAAGGTCTGCGCGCTCAGATGCTGCCTGACCTTCGACCTGTGACCTCCGACCTACAACCCAAGAAGTCCCTCGGTCAGCACTTCCTGCACGACCGCCACGCCATCGCGCGGATCGTGGCGGCGCTTGAGGCAGAACCGGACGATCCCGTCGTCGAGATTGGACCCGGGACGGGAGCGCTGACAAAGCCACTCGCAAAGCGCTTTGCCCGGCTAATTGCGCTCGAAGTGGATCAGCGCGCCATCGAGGTGCTGCAAGCCGAGGTGCCCGATCTCGATGTGCGGCACGCTGATGTGCTCGATGCCGATTGGGGCGCACTCGCAGCCGAACTAAACGCCGACGAACACGATCTGACCGTCGTGGGCAACCTGCCGTACTACATCACCTCGCCGATCCTCTTCGCCCTGCTTGGCGCGCGTCGGCACCTGCGGCGGGCCGTCGTGATGATGCAGAAGGAGGTCGCCGAGCGGCTCGTCGCGGAGCCTAGGACGAAAGCCTACGGGATCCTGAGCGTGCAGCTCCAGCTCTGGGCGCGGCCGTCGTACCTCTTCACCGTCGAGCCCGGCGCGTTCAGCCCGCCGCCGAAGGTAGACAGCGCCATCGTCGCGCTGGATTTCGCTGGGGTCGACGAGCTCGATGTGGACGAGAACCGGCTGCGCACGGTCGTGCGGACCGCGTTCGGTCAGCGCCGCAAGATGCTCCGGTCGAGCCTGAAGGCGCTCGCCAAGCAAGCTCCCGGTGCTATTCCCGAGGCCATGCAGACGCTCCGGCCCGAAGCACTCGCGCCGCTTGAGTTCGTGATGCTCACGCGGGCGCTGTTCGGATAGCTCTCAACGAACGGGTGTCGAATCGCCGGGCCTCCGGTCTCTTGCAAGGAAGTCGGCAACGACCGGGAGGTGGTCGCTCAGGCGGGCGAGGTCGGCGTCAGACAGCGGGCGAGCCGTGCGCATCGAGCCTGGGATCAATTCAAACTCCATCCATGAGAGGAGGAGATAGTCGAGACGCCGCTTGGGGTTGTCGGACGGGTGGGTGTGGTCTTCGGGAGAGAACGTGGGCACCCCGCGATTGCGTCGGAGCGGATCGTGGAGACCGAAGCCGTCCGAGCAAGAGGCTAGAAGAGGTTGCTCTGCCAACAGTTCAGGACGCAGCCCGCTCGTACCTGTTGTGGCGCACGTGTACTCGAGCGAAGGGGCGAGGAAGTTGAGGTCGCCTGCGAAGAGCACATTCGTCTCAGGGGGGAGCGTGGCGAGGTAGCCGCGCAGCAGGTTGATCTGCCCTAGCCGCCAGCCCTCGTTGCGCTCGCCGCGCCCGGCTTTGAGGTGAGCCGCGACGAGCGTGAACGTGTAGTCAGGCCGGGCACGTACCTCGACGGCAAAGAGACGGTGGTTGACGAGGCTCGTCGTGGCAGGCGTCCCGTCGTCGTTGGTCTGCCCTTCGATGGGTGTCCACACGTTGGCGAAGGCCGTCAGTGGCCCGAGTGGAAGGCGGCTCATCACCACCACGTTCTGATACCAGTTTGGGCTCTCCGTCGACGCGAAGAAACGGTAGCCCATCTCGGGAAAGAGCGAGTCGGCGAGCACCTTCAGCTGCTGCTCGCCCTCGATTTCCTGGATCGAGAGCACGTCGGCGTCGAGCGCACGGATTGCTTCGGCGAAGAGCCGCCCCTTCTCGGCGACCGCGTCCAGGTCGGGGGCGTCCTCGCGGTCGTTGTCGACGTAGGGATTGTCATACGCGTCGATGAAGTTCTCGACGTTGTACGTCACAACCCGGACGGTGTCGTGATCGGGGTAGGCAAAGCCAGGCGGCAGGGCCTGCGCCGCGCGAAGGGCATCCGAAGGGGTGAGGGCATCAGTGCCGCTGCAGCCGACAAGGACGAGCGCAGCAAAGGAAAGCAGAAAGGCACGCATGAGAAGAGAGGCAAACGGGAAGCAAGAAGAGCGTTGCAAGCTACGCGTCACGGTGGAGTTAGAAAGCCCGCGGCCGCGTGTCTTGGCTCACACACGCAGACGCCCCACACCCGTACCCGATGCAGCCCGCCGAGCCACCCATCGCCTACCACGTCCCGATCCGCGAGTGGTCCAAAGACGAACGCCCCCGCGAGAAGCTGATGCAGCGCGGGGCAGCCGCGCTCTCGGACGCCGAACTCATCGGACTCATCTTCGGCAACGGCACCCGCACGAAGGAGGGCAGCCTCTCGGCGGTGCAACTCGGCCAGGCGCTCGTGCGGACGTATGGCTCGCTCGGCAAGCTATCCCGGCGCGACCTCCGCGAGCTTAAGCGCGTGACGGGCATTGGCCCGGCCAAAGCTGTGCAACTCATGGCCGCGTTCGAGATCGGGCGGCGCGTGGAGGCCGAGGGGCCGGGCGAGCGCGTGCAGGTCACCGGCCCCGCCGATGTGGCTCGCGTCTACGGCCCGCGCCTGCGCGACCTCCCGCGCGAGGTCTTCGTGACCGTCTTCCTCAACACGGCGGGCGTGATCGCGGGCGACGCGACCATCAGCGAGGGCGGTCTCGCCGCGTCCATCGTCGAGCCGCGCGCCGTCTTTCGCAAGGCGATCCTCGAAAACGCCGCGGCGCTCGTGTGCCTCCACAACCACCCGTCGGGGAACCCCGAGCCAAGTAGGGAGGACGTACGCGTGACCAAGCAACTCGTCGAGGCGGGCAGGCTCATGGGGGTGCCCGTCCACGACCACCTCATCATCGCCGGGCGGCAGTGGACCTCACTGGCCGAGCGGGGATTGATGTAGGTCCGCGTCTGGAGTTCACGAACTACCGCCGAGCGAACGGGTTAGGCCCTGCCAACAACTCGCCTCTGGATGGAACGCCTCCAATGCAAAGCCTGCGGCGCGTTCGGCCTCGTGCCGATGGACGTCGAGGAAATCGAAATCGATGACGAAGTGCTCGCCCATGAGCCCGACGCGCGGTTCTACTCGTGCCACGTCTGCGGGGACAACTGGCTCGCGGTGCGCACCAAGAACGAAGACCGCGCCACCGTCACGTTCGTGCATCAAATGGGCCTGACTCCGACGCTGAAGCGGGTCGCCCACTTGCTTCCGGAGGCCGCGCAAGATCGGGTCGAGCGCTGGGTGTATTTCCGTGATGAGGACGAGATCGACGAGGCCGAATGGCAGGCCCACCTGACGCGCCGCCGAATGATGCTGCGCTCGATCTGCACCAACTGAGCTGACGGGCTCACGGCAGCATCGAGTTTGGCCGCATGCGCCTGGCTGGTTTCGTGTGGCTTTCACTAGACGCCACGCCGGCTCCGTCGTATGTTTTGCTACTCAGCTCGGGGTGTGGCGCAGCTCGGTAGCGCGCTTCGTTCGGGACGAAGAGGTCGCTGGTTCAAATCCAGTCACCCCGACTTGCCAAGACGGCTCGCAACTTCGGCTTGCGGGCCGTTTTTTTCTTGCCCCTGCTGTGCATGCCCCCGCTGTGCGTGCGGGCACACAGGCAGGTCTTGATGGAGCCGACCATATTTTCCCATTCGTGTTCGAGGCCTGTGCTGTGGCCCTCCAGCACCCGC
>JBCCLD010000002.1:0-48762 GCA_039027055.1 Bacteroidota bacterium | reverse complement strand
GTCAACCACCCCTGTCCCCTCCTATCCAGGAGGGGAACTACGTTTGCGGCTTCCATGCCCGAGCAGCGATATCGCAAAAGACCGGTTGTTCATGCACTAGCCCTCCTTGTCAGAGAGATACGAACAAGATCCTTCGACTTCATCCGCTGCGCGGATTGCGCTCAGGATGACAAAAAGAGGGGATCTCTGTGAAAGCCTACCCCTACCAGCCTGTCTAGGGGGAGAACTGTTTTTCTCCGATCAACCTCGTTAAGCAGCGCTGTAGCCCGTCCGCTATTACCGAAAATCACCAATCGTAAATCGCAAATTTAAAATGACCTTCGCGTATCCCTGGCTGCTCCTCTTGCTCCTTGCGGTGCCCGTGCTCGTGTGGCTGGGGCGGCGGCGTGCCGCGGCGGGGCTGCTCTTCTCCGAGACGGCGGCGGCGGACGGCGTGCCGCCGACGCTCTGGGCGCGGCTCGCGTGGCTGCCCGGGGCGCTGCTGCTCGGGGCGCTCGCGCTCGGCATCGTGGCGCTCGCGCGGCCCCAGGAGCGCGACGTCACGCGCGAGCAGTACGCCGAGGGCATCGACATCGTGCTCGTGCTCGACGTGTCCACGTCGATGAAGGCCGACGACTTCTACCCCAACCGCTTCCAGGCCGCGAAGGCCGTCGCTGCCGAGTTCATCGACGGGCGGCTCTCCGACCGCATCGGCCTCGTCGTCTTCGCCGCGCAGGCCTACACGCAGGCCCCGCTCACGCTCGACTACGGCTTCCTCAAGCAGATGCTCGGCGAGGTTCGCATGGGCGTCATCGAGGACGGGACGGCGATCGGGACGGCCATCGCCACGGGCACGGCGCGCCTGCGCGATGCCGACACGCCGAGCAAGGTGATGGTGCTGCTCACCGACGGCCAGAACAACCGCGGCGAGATCGACCCGCGCACGGCGGCGGAGGTCGCCGAGGCGCTCGGCGTCAAGATCTACGCCATCGGCGTGGGCTCGGAGACGGGCGGCGTGGTGCGCCAGCAGACGCCCTTCGGTGGCTCCCGGCGCGTCCCGGCGCTGCAGGTCGACGAGGAGACGCTGCGCGCCGTGGCCGAGAAGACGGGCGGGCGCTACTTCCGCGCGCGCGACGCCGAGGCGCTGCGCCAGATCTACGCCGAGATCTCGGAGCTGGAGCGCACCGAGATCCAGGAGCGCGTCTACGTGGACGTGGACGAGCGCTACGCCCTCTTCCTCCGCCCCGCGCTGCTCCTGCTCCTGCTGAGCGTGGTGCTCGGGACGACGCGGCTGCTGCGCGTGCCGTAGGCGGTCCTTGGTTCGGTCGCTGCGCTCCCCTGTGGGACGGCGGCTGCGCCGCCTGTGGGACGCTCGCGTTGCTCGCTGTGGTTTGTGGGGGAAATCGGTCGTGATTGCGAAGTAGGCGTTTGGCACCATAGCCATGTCTTGGCTCGAACGACCAAGGACAGCGGACCAAGGACAGCGGACCAAGGACAACGGACGCCGCGAAGCGGCCCGAACCGAGCAGTCTGGGCAAAGTCGCCGCGGGGGGGACGTCGTAGCGTGGACGTCTCGTCTCACGAACCCCTGCTCCGATGCACTACGTCTTCGCTCTCGCTCTTCTTGTGCTCCTCGTCGTTGCAGGCCCAGTCCCTGCTGAGGCGCAGCCGACGCTGCAGCGGCAGGCGCAGTTCGGCATCTGGCCCGTGCCGGTCACGCAGGACATCGCCGACGAACTCGGCCTCGACGCGCCGACGGGGGTGATGGTCCAGCAGGTCATGGACGGGCTGACCGGGACCGCGCTCGAACTGGAGGCGGGCGACGTGGTGCTCACGCTCAACGGCGAGGCCATCGCCAGCCCGCAGGCGCTCGTGGCGATGGCGAGCCCCATCCGCGGGGGGGACACGGTGACCATGGAGGTCGTCCGCGGCGGGGCGCGGCACACGCTCGTCGGGACGGCCGTGCCCAGGCCGTTCGAGACCGACGACGACGCGGAGGTGGTCTACGACGCCGTGCCCTTCCGGGACGGCGCCCTCCGCGCCATCGTCAAGAAGCCGATCGGGTCGGAGGGCGAGCCTGAGAAGGGGCCGCTCCCGACGGTCTACTTCATCCAGGGCTACCCGTGCTCCAGCATCGACGTCGGCGGGTCGCCGCACCCCTACGCGCAACTCATCGACGGCCTCGTGGACCGCGGCTACGCCGTCTTCCGTGTCGAGAAGCCCGGCGTCGGCGACAGCGCGGGCACCTCGGCGTGCGCCGAGATTGGCTACGACGAAGAGCTCGCTGCCTTCGCCGCCGCCTACGACCACCTGCTCGCGTATGAGTGGGTGGACCCCGACAACGTCTTCCTGCTCGGCCACTCGATGGGTGGCCTTCAAGCGCCGATGCTCGCCGCGATGGACCGCTTCAGCCCGAAGGGTGTCGCCGTCTACGGCACCGGCATGCGGCCCTGGCGCGACTATCTCCTCGACCTCACCCGCACGCAGGGCCTCCTCCAGGGCCAAGGCGATCCCGTGGAGGCCGCTGCCAACGTCCGCGCGTGGCGGCCCACCATCACCGCCTTCTTCGACGACCAGACGCCGCCCGCCGACCTCGCCACCTCCGAGACCGCCCGAGCCGCCCTCACCGAGGGCCTCGGCTGGAACGGCGACCGCGACATGATCGGGCGCGACTACACGTTCTGGCAGGAACTCGCCCAGCACGACGCCACCGTCGCCTGGGCCAACACCGACGCCTACGTGCTCTCGCTCTACGGCGAGGTCGACATCGCCGCGCTGCACGACGAGGACCAGCGCACGCTCGTCCGCATCGTCAACCACTACCGCCCCGACACGGCTGTCTTTCAGGTCGTCCCCGAGACCAACCACCCGATGCTGAAGGTGGGCACGATGGAGACCTACACCGCCATGCTGAAGCGTGGCGAGAATCCCTACCAGGTCGCCGCGTTCAACCCCGAGGTCACGGCGGCCTTCGCCGACTGGCTCGATGCCGCCGTCGCCAAGACTGCGCTCTGAGGAAAGCGCGCTGCTACTCTGAGCGCGCTACCAGGGCCGCGTCTGTCGCGGCGATAAGCGTATCGAGGTCGGTGCAGGTATCGATGGCCGCCGCGTCGAGCAGCACGGACGGCGCGGCCTCGTCGGGGCCGTCGTCGGTGAGGATGACGGGCAGCCGGAGGTCGGCGAGCGTGGGGTAGGCGTGGGTAAACTCGTTGCGGTGGAGGAAGACGAGCGGGAGGCCGAGGCGGTCGAGGTAGTCGCGCCAGGCGCGGCGCATGGTGAACGCGCCGTAGGTGAACTGGCAGAGGCGGCACTCATAGGTGCCCGGCGAGAGGAGCTTGTGGACCGTGTCGGTGGCGGCGTTGAAGAGGCCGCTGTCGGCGTTGTAGACAAGGACGAGGCGCATGGGGAAACGCTGAGATAGAGAGGGGCTAGCGCGCGCTTGCTGTGCGGTGGCGCACAGAGTGGAGGGGATGAGGCCGGTCATTCCTACGTGCAGCGTGCTTGGCGCGGCCGTTGAGGAAGGCACGGCACGACGACGGGCCCGCACTCAGGCTGGGGAATGTCTCCAGGATGGAACGGGTGCTTTCAGATACGATCCCGCACGTAGTCGTCGTGCGCGGCTGTGTCTGCGCGCATCGGCAGCGTGTAGGGTCTGGCGTAGAGACGCCGCGCCCTGTCTCCCCCACTCACCCCCTTCTTGATGGAGGCGCCGCATGGCCCTGCTCACCCTCGCCCAGTTCTTCGCCCGCTACGGCACCGACGCCGCCTGCATCGCCGCGCTCAAGGAGGTGCGCTGGCCGATGGAAGCGCACGGCGGGGCGATCCCGTGCAAGAAGTGCGGCGTCCCGACCCGCCACCACCTCATCGCCACGCGGCGGTGCTACTCGTGCCAGACGTGCGGCACCCAGGTACGTCCCACCGCCGGGACGATGTTCGAGCGCTCGCGGGTGCCGCTGCCCGACTGGTTCTACGTGCTCTACCTCTTCGCCCGTCTATCTGAGACCCCGACCGCCAAGCAGATTGAGCAGGAGATTGGCGTGTCCTACCCGACGGCGCTGCGGATGTGCCGCCGCATCCGGGCGCGCGCCGACGAGGCGCAGGCCTTGGCCAAGGGGTTGTTCGAGGATGCCATGGTGGCGGAGTAGGCCACGGCGAGAGCTCAGCGGCGAGGCGGGAAGCCGCTTCCTTCAGCCTACGTGTGCGAGTCGCTCAGGCTACGTGCACCAGCGTTCTCGCGCCGAGGTGTGCTGCGCCGGACGGGTTAGGAGATATGCAGGAGACGGCCCTACTATGCCTCTAAGCCGTTCGGCATGCTGCTTTTGCCGCAACGCCGACGGCGCTGAGTCGCAGGAGGGGCGACGGCGGCGCTCATGCTCTCAACGCTCAACCCTGCTCGCACCCATGGCACGCCTACGTACTCCCAAGGCCCTTGGCACCCTCGCGCTCGGCGCGGCCGCCGTCGTTGCCGCGCCGGATGCCGACGCCCAGGTTGCCTTCGTCGAACCAGACCCCTCGCCGTTCGACGGCATCGAGGCCCTGGAGTCCAACCCGGACTCCGCCGTCAAATTCGCCGACTACGACGGCGATGGCGACTTCGACTTCATCTTCAGCGATAAGTACGGCTCGTTCACGGTCTACCAGAACGTGGGCACGCCGACCGACCCGGCCTTCGTCAAGCGAGTGGACCCGAGCTTCTTTGAGCCCTTCGGTCTGGACATCAACGACGTCGTTTTGCCGTCCTTCGCCGACCTCGACGACGATGGCGACCTCGACGTCGTGCTGACCACCTTCGACGGGATCGTGCGCTACTTCGAGAACGTCGGCACCCCGACCAAGCTGCGTGTCGAGGAGCGGTTCGGAGCCGGCAATCCGTTCAGTGACTTTAACGACCTACTGGACGACACCGTCTTCGCCGACCTGGATGATGACGGGGACCTCGACCTCATCGGTCCGACCGGTGCGCGCACTTCCTTCGGTACGACCGGGGTGCCCACCTACTTCGAGAACGTCGGCACACCGGAGGCGCCACTCTTTGCGCAGCGGTTTGGTGAGGCTAACCCCTTCGATGAGATCGGGTCGGTGAACGGCTTCACGTTTGGCGACGGCGATGGCGACGGCGACCTCGACCTCGTCGCGGGCATCAGCGACTCGTTCCAGCGGACGCTCCGGACCTACCGGAACGTGGGCACGCCGACGGCCCCCCGTTTTGTGTTGCTTCCGATCGACCGCGATCCCTTCGGGAGCGTGACGGGCACCGACGGGCTCACCCCTGCGCTCGTGGACCTCGACGCCGATGGCGACCTCGACCTTGCCTTTGGCTCTGATGGCAACGGGGTGCGCTACTTCGAGAACGTCACAATCGTAGGCGTCCGTGCAGGCAAGGCAAGCTTGGAGGCGGTCTCCGTGCCGCTTCCGGCCGCCACTCGCGACGGAGACGGCGCGCTGCTCGCCTGGGCCCACTCCGGCCCCGACGCCACCTACGAGGTCCATCGTCTCCTCGGCTCGGCCGGCGCGTTCGACCTGCTCGGCACCGTCTCCGCGAAAGACGGCGAGGCCGTGCGCTTCCACACCGGTCCCCTCGGCGATGCCGTTTGGGGAGGCACCACGGAGGTGCGCCTGCGCCGCGTGGAGGCCGACGGCCGCAGCGCCTACGGGCCGAGCGCCGAGGTGCGCACAGGGCTCGCGGGCACGCACGAACTGGGCGAGGTGTATCCGAACCCGACGGCAGCGGGGGCGCAGTTCACGCTGCGTGTTGCCGAGGCGCAGGAGGTGCGCGTGCGGGTGTACGACGCCGCGGGCCGTCACGTGACGGAGGCGTTCAGCGGGCGCGTGGAGGCGGGCATCGCCGAGCGCGTGGAGATCGGTCAGGGCCTGAGCGCGGGGGTGTACTTCGTGCGGGTGCTGGGCGAGCAATTCGCCGACGTGCAGCGGCTGACGGTGCTTCCTGAGTGAGTGAGGCTCAGACGGAACGAGTCCCCTTCGCGTCGGTCGCGCTGACCGGCGCGGAGGTGCTCGCCGACCCCGCGCTGCCCGTCCAGGATCGCTGGCGGCGGCGGCTCGAACGCGTGCCTGCCCTGCGAGCGCAGCGCTACCACGCCGAGCAGGCCGTCGCGGGCGAGCACGTGGTGGCGATGGCGCTCGCCGCCGTGCGCCCGGACGCGCTCGCGCAGGTCTACTCCCTCGCTACTGCGCCCGTCCATCGGCAGCAGGGGGTGGCGTCGGCCCTCCTGGAGCGCATCGAGGCGCGCTTGACGGAAGCTGGATGCCCAGCGGTGCAGGCGGTCTACCGGACCGACCTCCGCAGCCTCGTCGCGGTTGAGACGATCCTCGCCAAGCGCGGCTGGGACCCGCCCCGCCCGGCGCAGTACCTCTTCCGCGGCACTGCCGCCGTCCTCGATACGCCCGCGTTCCAGGGCCTCGCCTTGCCCGACGGCTGCACGGTTTTCGACTGGGCGACGCTGACCGACGCCGAGCACCTCGCCCTCGCGCAAGAGTTAGGACGCACGATCCCGACGCAACTCTCGCCGTTCCAGCAGCCCGACCGCCTCGACGTAGCGTGTAGCGTCGGCGCGCGCTACCGGGGCGAGGTCGTCGGGTGGATGCTGCTGCACGAGGTCGGCGAGGCCGGCGTTCGGCAGTACACCACGCTGTGGGTTCGCCGCGACTTCGTCCGCACGCCGCTTGCGCTCGTGCTGCTGCGTACCGCCATCGAGCGCCATGCGCGGCACTCGCCGGACGGGCGCGGCCTGTTTGCGGTCGAGGCCAGCAACCGGGTGATGGTCAACCTAGCGCGGCGTCGGCTCGGCCTGACGCCAACGGTCACGCTGCGCATCGCCGGGAAGCGGCTCTGAGCTACGCCGTGGCTAGGATGCGCTCGATCTGCGCGCGGTGGGCGAGGTCGTGCCCGGCGTAGAGCCGCACCATGTCGGCGACGGACTCCTCGCCGCGCTCGCCGTGCAGGCCCACCCGCTGCCACTCTGACTCGGTCGCCTGCTTGACGAGGATCAGGTTGACGACGCGCATCGCCCCGAAGGCTTCCACCGAGGGACCGGGGGGACGGGCCCCGTAGCGGAGGCGCGCTGCCCAGAGGTCCTGGTCGTACCCGGCCAGCGCGGGCCGCTCCTCGGCGAGGGTGCGGCGGAGGCGGACGCTCCACATCACCTCGGAGTCGGCAAGGTGGTGCAGCACGCTGGCCACAGACCAGCGCCCCAGCGCTTCCGGCACGCGCAGCCGCTCCGCCGCAGTGTCGCTGAGGACGTTTGCGCACCACGACGGCATCGCGCGAAGCACGTCGAGCGGGTCGGCGTCGCCGAGCATCGTAAGAAGCGCGTTGCGGTAGCGGGTGACCGTAGCTGCATCGCTGTCGCCGGGGAGGGTGAGGGGCGTCATGGTGTCAGGAAGGCGAAAGAGGCGGGTACTTTTCGAGGAGGTGCGCCGGGCGGATCGGCCGCGGGACGAAGCCGCCGCCGCAGTTGGGACAGACGCCGGCGAAGGGGCCGTCCACGCACGCGGCGCAGAAGGTGCACTCGAACGAGCAGATGCGGGCGTCGGGGGAGTCGGGGGGGAGCGCCGCGCCGCAGCGCTCGCAGGCAGGACGGAGTTGGAGCATCGGTCAGGCGTTGGGAAGCAGGGCGTTGTCGGGGATCGCGTCGTCGGGGTGGGAGGGAGCCGCCCGGAGGTGGTGCCAGGCCTCGCCGTCGAGGTAGAAGCGACGCTTGGCTTTCGAGGTCGCGCCGAGGCGCTCGTAGAACCGGATCGCGGGCGCGTTGGACGTGGGCGTCTGCCACTCCATCCGGTCGCATCCGGCTGCACATGCCGCCTGGGCGACGCGCGCCATCAGACGGCGGCCGAGGCCGCGACCCCGCGCTTCGGGACGGAGGTAGAGGCAGTCGAGGTGGGCGTAGCGCGCGGCGTCCCACGTCGAGAGCTGCGGCATCCACGTAGCAAACCCGACGAGGCGGTCGGCCTGCGCCGCGACGAAGCCGAACACGGCGGGCACCTCGCCGAAGAGCAACGCGCCGAGGCGCTGCGCCTTGCCCGTCGAATCGTAGGCGCTCCCCTCGTAGGCGGCGTGCTCGGCGCAGAGCACCACCAGGGCGTCGAGGTCGGCGCGGCGGACGGGACGAAGGACCACATCGGTCATGGCATCGCGGGGGGGGAGGAGGAGGCGCGCAGCAGCGCGGTCAGTTGGGCCACGCTACGGCGCAGGGCCCGCTCATCGACGCCGGCGTAGCCGAGGACGAGGCCCGGCTGAGCGGGTACGCCGAGGTAGCACGGCGACAGCGACGGGACGTGCAGCCCCACCTCGGCCGCGCGCGCGGACACAGCGAGGTCGTCGGCCGTCGACGGAAGCCGGGCGCAGACGTGGAGGCCTGTGTCGGAGGGCCCGAGCGTCACGAGGGCATCGAGGCCGTCGCCTGCGGCGTCGAGGAGCGCGCTGCGGCGCTGGCGGTAGACCTCCCGCGTCCGGCGCAGGTGCGCAGCGAAGTGCCCGCGCCCGACAAACGCCGCCGTGGCCGCCTGCGCGAGCGCCGAGGGCTGGCCGCCGAACGCCTCAACCGCGCGCTCTACGACCTCCACGAGCGACGCCGGGAGCACCACATAGCCGAGCCGCAGCCCCGGAAAGAGCACCTTGTTGAACGTGCCGACGTAGATCACGCGCCCGGCGCGGTCGAAGCTCTGGAGCGGCGCGAGCGGTCGCCCGACGTGCCGAAACTCGCTGTCGTAGTCGTCCTCGACGATCCACGCGCCCGTCTGCGACGCCCAGGCGAGCAGCGCCGTGCGGCGCTCGGCGGAGAGGGTCACGCCGGTGGGGTACTGGTGGGAGGGCGTCACGTACGCCAGCCGGGCGTCCGGAGCCGTGTCGAGGCCCGCCTGCACGTCAACGCCGTCGTTGTCCACCGGCACGGGCACGAGCCGCGCTCCTCCAAACGCAGCCCGCGCCCCGAGGTAGCCGGGGTCCTCGACCCAGACCGCGTCGCCGGGGTCGAGGAGGACACGGGCGAGCAGCGACAGCGCCTGCTGGGTGCTCGTCACGATGAGCAACTGCGCGGGCGTGCACTGGACGCGGCGGGTCCGCGCGAGGTGGTCGGCGAGGGCCGTCCGCAGCCCAAGGTCGCCGAGGAGCGGCGGCGAGCGCTGGAGGTCGCGCCCGCGCTCGTGCAGCACCTCTGTCACGAGCCGGTTCCACGCCGCGAGTGGGAACACGTCCTCGTTCGGTAGGCACGGCGCGAAGCCGACGGGCGTCCCCGGCGCGTCGCGATAGCGGTCGAGTGCGCCAAGCCGTTGGCCAAGGTTCGACAGCGACGGGGTCGGCGGTGTCGCTGTGCTCGGGTCCGGTGGCGCGAGTGGAGCCGGTCGTGTCGGGAGCAGGTCCACCACGAACGTCCCCGCGCCGCGCCGCCGCACCACGAAGCCCTCGGCGACGAGTTCGTCGTAGGCC
This sequence comes from Bacteroidota bacterium, assembly GCA_039027055.1. Lineage (GTDB taxonomy): Bacteria > Bacteroidota > Rhodothermia > Rhodothermales > Rubricoccaceae > JBCBEX01. Next base: position 39,341 of record JBCCLD010000002.1, on the reverse strand, counting down.
AGCTCGACGGTCGTGCGCGACACGCCGAGGTCGCGGGCGAGCACGCGCGACGCCGGGAGCCGGGCCCCCGCGCTGAGGTGCTCGCGCAGGATGAGCCCACGCAGGTGATCCCGCAGCCGATGGTAGAGCGGCGTGCCCGAGGCATCGCCTGTCGCAGGCGCAGTCAACGCGGCGACGAGGTCGATCAGGGGGGCGTCTGTGCGTCCGGTCATCGCGCGAGCCAGTACCTGAGTTTGACGAGGAAGACGTTCGTTCCGGGGTCTGTGAAGAGCGCCGAGAGGTCGCGGCCGCGGAGCCGCCCGTCCTGCACGAGGGTGTCCGAGCGCTGCTGCTGCCAGACGGCGAAGAGCGTCGAGCCGGGGCGGTATTCCCAGCGGAGGACGGCGTTGCCCTGGAGCGCGCGGAAGGTAAAGTCGCGGTCGGCGATCTCGAACGCTGCGCCGCCGTCGCCGGGGTCGATGGTGACGGAGCCGTCGGCGTTGTCCTGCGCCGTGCCCAGGTCGGTGCCGTAGGGCCATCACGCCGGGCTCGGTGAACGCGCGAAAGTCGGTGTAGCGCCCCGTCGAGACGAGCGGGCGGAGGTAGAGTTGCAGAGAGACGGTGGGCGAGAACGTCCAGTCGAGGCGGGAGACGAGCGCGAAGTCGAGCCGGTCGATGCGCCCGAAGACGGTGCGCCGCCCAAACGTCGCGCTCGCGGCGGGGTCGTCGAAGGCGGTGACGTACTGGTAGGGCGAGACGGTGCGCGTCACGTCGGGGCCGAGCGAGAACACGACGCCGGGTGCTGGGCGGGCGCTCATCGTCACGCCGCCCCCGTAGAAGCCGCCGCCGATCTCGTCGCCGCCGCCGTGGACGTAGCCCGTCCCGCCGACCGCCTTCCGTGGGTCCGACGTTACCGAGAGGCTCGCCTGCGCGCCGAGGGGGTCGGTCCAGAGCGGCCCGCCACGCGTGATGCGGTCGTTGACGGTGCGCAGGTTGGCAAAGCCGCTTAGCCGCGCGCTCCACAGGGTGGCAAACTCCCCACTCAGGTTCCAGCCCACAAACGAGTGCGTGCGGTCCCAGCCCATGCTGTAGCCGAGCGAGCCGAACACGTTGGCCGTCCAGCGCCGCAGCCAGCCCTGCGCCTCGGGCTCGTCGTAGAAGACCGAGAGGCCGACGTAGTTCTGGTCGGCGCGCGTCTGGAAGCCGAGCGCGTTGGACTCGAAGCCGGGCGAGGTGTAGGCCGCGCTGAGCGAGCCGCGCCAGTGCGTGCCGCTCACCTTGGCGATGGCCACCTCGGCGGTTGTGCCCGTGAGCGTCGTCCGCGCCGAGTCCACGGCGAGGTGGTCGGCGTCGGGCCGCTGGTAGAGCCGCCGGAACGCCGTCTGGAGGCCGAGGATCGCGTCCGCGCTGCCGCCGACGTGGCTCGCCGCGCCCAGCCCGCTCACGATCCAGGCGTCGGAGAGCGCATACTCGGCGTCGAGGCCGACGACGTACTCGTGGCTCGGTAGCAACGCCGCCAGCGCGTCGTCGCCAGCCCCGTTCTCTACGCTGCGGTTTACTGCGGTGAGCAGCCCGCCGACCTGCGCCGCGCCGAAGCGCCCGCGTCCGCGCGCCACGAGGTAGTTCGACGCCGGCTCGATGCGCGCCCGGTCGTCCATGCGTACATCGCCGCCGCGCACGGCGAAGCGGCCGTACTCGGGCGCGGTCACGGCATCGAGCACGCCGACTGTGAACGGGCCGACACGCCCGGTCATCTTCGCCGCGCCGAGGATGGTCGTCTGGGCGGGCGCGTCGGTGTAGATCGTTCCCGTCGCGCCTGCGGCGTCGTAGGCGGCGCCGGGCACGAACGCCGCGCGCTGCGGCCCGCGCCCGATGCGGCGGGTGTAGAGGAAGAGCGGCCGGTTGTTGTTGAAGTACGACCGCGTGCGCCCGTAGTTGAAGATGTCTACCCCCTCAATAAAAAACGGCCGTTGCTCGGGGAAGAACAGCTCGTAGGCGGTGAGGTTGATCTGCGCCGGGTCGGCCTCGACCTGCCCAAAGTCGGGGTTGACGGTGCCCGTGAGCCGGAGGTCGCTCGTCAGTCCCACCTTGAAGTCGACGCCGACGTTGGGGGCGAGGTCGTTGGCTTGGTAGAAGGGGTCGGCCGTGTCGCCCGGCGCGCGGGTGAGTGCGCTCGCCACGTAGGGCTGCACCTCGACGGCGCGCGGCGCGCGGAGCGAACCGGGGATCGTCAGCGACCCGAAGCGGCTCACGACGCCGAAGGTGCTTGGCAGCTGCGGCGCCCAGTAGGCGACCTCGCCCGTGCGGAAATGCGTGCGGCGGAACTGCACGCCCCACGTGTGCGGCCCCGCCCCGCCAGCAAACCGCAGCTGGGCGAGCGGGATGGCGAACTCGGCCGTCCAGCCCGCATCGTCGCGGCGGGTGGCGACGTCCCAGACGGCGTCCCACGAGGCGTCCTCGCGGATGTCGTCGAAGAGGAGCGCGTCGCGCTGGACGCCGGCGGCGGTGACCTGGAAGAGGAAGGCGGTGCGGTCGTCGTCGTACGAGTCGAGCAGCACCGAGGCGGCATCGGTGGCGGGCGGCGTGTCACGGCGGGCGAGGCGGTCGTCGATGCCGCTAGGCTGGGCGTCGTGGAGCCGCAGCCCGACGTAGAGTGTCGTCGTCCCGACGAGCACACGCGCCTCGGTGCGTTCGCTCGCGGTCACCCCGGCTTGCGGGGCGAACTGCACGAAGTCGGTCGCGGCCCCGGCGGAGTGCCAGGCGGCCTCGTCGAGCCGCCCATCGACCGCGATCCCGCTGGTGCGGGTTGCGTGTAGGACGTAGGTGCCGGCTGGGGTCGCTTCGGAGGGCGACTGCGCGGCGCTGGGCATCGAGAGCAGCGCAAGGATAGTGAGGAGAACGCGGGCAGGCATGGCAGGCAGCGACGATATGAGTGGGATACGCCAAGCTCTCCGCTTCCAGAGGTAGCCCCTAGAGCCGCCTCGCGGCAAAGGTGCAGACCAATGGACCGCGAACGTCCGCTGAGGGTGCACGTTGGAGGGGGCTGCACCTCCACGCTTCCCCACGTCTCTTGGATTCTCTCACCCAAATCGCGCTGGGCGCGGCCTGCGGCGAAGCGGTCGCCGGGCGGCGCGTCGGCGGCCGGGCAGCCCTCTGGGGCGGGGTCGCCGGGACGCTCCCCGACCTCGATATCTTCGCCTACCCGTTCCTCGACCCGATGGGCGAGCTGTACTTCCACCGCGGCCTCACGCACGGGCTGCTGTTCGGCTTCGTCGCAGGGCCGCTCCTCGGATGGCTCATCGCACGCTTCTACCGATGGCGTCTGAACCGGGCGGGACCCGAGCCGAGCGAGGCGCTGCGAACAGCGACCTCGTGGCGGCTCTGGGGTACCGTCGCCGTCGTTGCGCTCGTCACGCACCCGCTCCTCGACGCGCTCACGATCTACGGGACGCAGCTCTTCCAGCCGTTCAGTGACACCCCCGTCTCGGTCGGCTCGCTCTTCATCATCGACCCGCTCTACACGGTATGGCTGGTGCTGGGCGTGGGCCTCGCGCTTGCGCTGCGGCGCGATCATCCCTGGCGGCGTCGCGTCGTGGTTGCGGGCCTGATGCTCAGCACCGCCTACGCGGGGTGGAGCCTCGTCGCGCACGCCTGGGCACGCGCGACCGTCGGCGACGTGGCCAACGCCCAGCATGCGGACGGCCGCACGCTCGTAGCCGCCCTCCCGTTCACGACGCTCGCGTGGAACGTGCTTGTGGAGGTGCCGCCCGGTAGCGCCCTCCATCCCTGTGATACCGTAGACGGAGCCGACGACGAGGCAGCGTTCATCGCGCAGACCTACGCGCTCGCCGACGCGCCGGGCACGCTCGACCTCACGCAGGGCCTCGTCATCCCGCAGCGGGCCGCGTTGCTCGCGCCCGCCGAGGGGTCGCGTGCGCTCGAAACGCTCCGGTGGTTCTCGCAGGGCTGGTACGCCGCCGAGCAGCGCGGAGACCGCCTCCTCGTGCACGACCTCCGCTTCGGCCGCATCGGCGGGGCCGCCACCGACGCCGAGGCGCCGTTCGTCTTCACGTTCTGGCTCTACCAGGACAACGCCGGGGCCTGGACCTTCGAGCAGCAGCGCCCCGACCTGAGTGCCCTCGACGTTGAGGCGTTTCGCGGACTCTGGAGCCGCATCCAGGGCCGTACTGAACTATTAGCGCCTACGCCGTAGGTTGGAGCGACCACCCTCGCTCACCTACCGGACCGCGCCATGACGCTCGGCAGCTTCGTCGTCTACCTCATCATCGCCGCGATTTGCGGGGCCATCGGACAGTCGCTCGCGGGCTACTCGCTCGGCGGCTGCTTCGTCTCGGCCGTCGTGGGCCTGATCGGAGCTTACCTCGGCACCTGGATCGCCGCCGAGTTCAACTTCCCTGAGTTCTGGGTGCTGCGCATCGGCGGCGAGGCGTTTCCGGTGATCTGGGCGGTGCTCGGCTCGGCGCTGTTCGCCTTCGGCGTAGGCCTCATCACGCGCCGACGCCGGTGACGACACGCGAGGTCAGCCGCCTCGTCAGCCCAGCGGTGAGGTCGTCGAGTACGCCCTCGACGGTCTCCTGGAACAACACGAACGGGACGCCGCCCGCGACCTGCTTGAGCGGGTCGTGCTCGTCCACGACGGACTGAAAGGTCTCGTAGCACCGCAGCGCCTCGTTCCCGCGTTGCCGGTCGGCGTTGGTGAACGTCACGATGGCCCCGATGCCGGCACGTGGCACGCCGCGGAGGTGGTCAGGCGGTCGCACGATCTCGCCTTCGATGAGGGTGAAAAGGGCAAGCCGCTGCGGTGCGCCAGGTTGGCCGCGTAGCTCGCAAAACACCCGTTTCACGACGGCGTGGGTGACGAGGTGGTCGGGGTGGCCGCTGTTGCCGTACGCGGCGTAGGTCACGAGGATATCGGGCCGCACGCGCTGGATGGCGTCGCGCACCGCCGCTTCGAGGTCGCGTGGGTCGAGGTCGGCGAGGCCGCCGTCGGGGAAGTCGAGGACGGCCGCCGAGGTGCAGCCGAGGGCGTCGGCGGCAGCTAGCGTCTCGCGCTCCCGGATCGCGCCCATCTCCGCGACGGAGTAGCCGTAGGTGTGCCGCTGCTTCGTCGCACCGCCCCGCGTGAGCGTGAGCAGGTGGACGGCGTGGCCCTCGCGCGCCTGCCGCGCCATGGCGGGGCCCGGGCAGAACGACTCGTCGTCCGGGTGCGGGAAGATGTAGAGGAGGGTCACGGAAGGAGACGGCGAGGAGGGGAAACGGGGAGGCGAGGGGGGACCGATCGTGCCTTGATACTCGTTGCAACGAATGATTCGCTCAAATCGTTTCCCCGTCTCGTCGTTCTGCCGTTGTCTCGGTTTGCCCTTTCACGGGCTCCTTTTCACAGGCTCCTTTTCACGGATGATCTCGTGGAAGACCGTCTCCCCGGTTTGGAGCATGCGCCGGGTGTAGGGGTGGCACAGCTTGCACTTCTGCCCGAACGTGACGTGCGCCTGGAGCGCCGCCACCGAGTCGGCCCCGGTGGCGGCAGCGGTGTCCTTCAGGCGGGCGAAGGTCTGCTGGAAGCAGTAGCAGCGGTCGATGCGGAGGGACACGGCGACTAGCGGGCGAGGGTGAGCGGGAGCGTCTGCACGGTGCCGCCCGTCACGACGCGAGCGACGTAGCGTCCGGCGGGCAGCGCGCGGCCGTCGAAGCGGAACGTCTGCGTCCCGGCGGCGACCGGGCCGTCTGCGAGGCGAGCGACGGCGCGGCCGAGCACGTCGTAGACCGTGAGCTGCACCGAGGCGGCCTCGCCGAGGGTGAGTTCGACCGTGGCGGCGTCGGCAAACGGGTTCGGATAGGCGGCCAGGGCCAGCGCGGCGTCCGGCTGAGCGCTCTCGTTCGAGACGGAGGTCACGACGTAGGCGGCGGCGTAGGTCGGGTAGATGCCGCTCGGGTAGCTCGCCACCTGCTGCCCGTCAACGGTGTGGACGGTGACGGTGCCGGCTGCGCTGAACGGGTTGTCGATGTCGGGGCGCCCAGCGTAGACCACCTCGCCCTCGGGATCGAGCGCCACGGCCGACACGGCGGCGTCGCCCGTGATCACGGCCGAGCCGTTCAGCACGTTGCGCTCCGTGTCGAAGATGAGCACGCCCCCTGCTACGACCGCGAGCAGCGTATTCGTAAACGGTTCGTAGGTGGCCTCCTGCGCGAAGCCGACCGCGATGGGCTGCGGTGCCGCGATGCGGGCTACTTCGCTGCCGTCGGCCGCCGCTAGGATGACGACCTCGTCGGCACAGACGGCCCAGATATCGTCCTCGCTGTCGGCGAAGACGAGGCGCGCCGGGCAGCCGATGTCGACGTAGTCCACGAGTGCGTCTGTGGCGATGTCAAGCACGGCGAGGGAGTCGCGCTCGCCGAAGCCGCCGAGGGCCACGTAGGCGCGTCCGGCCGCGGCTGCGACGCCCTCGGGCTGGCGGTCCACCGTGATGCTGGCGGTGATCGTGTTTGTGGCGAGGTCGAGGACGCTCACGAAGGCGGGGTCCTCCGTGGCGAAGGCGTACGTCTGGTTGGTGACGTAGGCCTTGCCCGGGGCGACCTCGGTGAGGTAGCGTGGGTTGCGGAGCTCGGTGAGGCTGCCCGTCACCTGGGCGACTTGCGTGTTCGTGGTCAGGTCGATCACGTCTATGCGGCTCGCGCCGTCGTTGCCTGCGGTGAGGTAGAGCCGGTCGCCGATGATCTGCGCGCCCTGCGTGTAGACGCGGTCGGTGAAGATCTCAGACGCGCTCCCCATGCCAGGGTCGACGAAGGTGAGCGAGGCGTTGTCCGCGCCGAAGGCTCCCTGGCTCGGGACGTAGATGCCGCGCGTCTCAGCGGTCTGGGCAAAGGTGGGCGCGATGAAGAGCAGGAGGGTGAGTAGCGAAAGGAGGCGCATAGGAGGCGGGGTTGAGGAGTGAGCGGTGCGCCGCAGCAAGGCGACGTGTTGGCGGTGAGGAGAGGCTGTGGGGGAGAAGGAGGGGCGAATGGGAGGCAGGTCTCGTGTTCTAGGTTGTCCGATGCGTGGGTCCGGGTGTGCCGCCTATGCGGGCTTCGGCCCGATACGCACTACGCAACACGTGCTGTGACGCTAAACCAGCCAGCTGGGACGAGAGGGACCATCAGCGGATGTCGAGGGCGAGGCGGAGGGTGAGGTGGCGCGGGGGCATCGGAAAACGTCGGACGATCGCATAGCGGAGGTCGGCGGCGTTGTCGAGGCGGAGCGCGAGCGTGGCGGCGACGTGCCGCGAGAGCACGACGCGGCTGCGCGCCTGCACGTCGAGCACGGTGATGGGCGCGAGCGACTGCGAGCCGTCGGACGTGTGGTAGCGGCGTCCGGTGTGCCGCACGTCCACGTCGACGCGGAGGAGGTCGGTGCCGCCGCCGAGGCCGGCCTTGATCTGCTCGTCGGGGACGTAGAGGAGCGGCTGGTCGTAGCTGCTCGACTCCGGGTTGGAGCGGTCGCGGGCGTCGGTGAGCGTGACGAGGCCGCGCGCCTCCACCGTGCGTCCGGCGCGGGCGTAGCGGACGGCCCCCGACAGCTCCCAGCCGCGCGTCACCACCCGGCCGACGTTGCCCGGTCGCCATACGAAGTCGCTGCCGGGCCGCCAGGCGATCTGGTCGCGGATGCGGCTCGCAAACCACGACACCTCGGCATCAAGGTGCAGCGCCGCCTCGCGGGCGATGGGGCGACGGAGCGCGAGCGCGGCCCCCGCGTCGAGGCTCGTGCCGCGCTCGGGGCGCAGCGCCGGGTCGCCGACGGAGCCCCAGAAGCGGTCGTTGAAGGTGGGAGCGCGGAAGGCGCGGCGAGCACTCACCTTGAGAAAGAGCGGGACGCGCGCGAGCGGCTGGACGTTGAGGCCGAGCGCGGGGCTGAACGCTGCCAGCGTCGCGCTCGAATCTTGGTCGGCGGCGCGCACGGCGTCGTAGCGGAGCGCCGGGAAGAGGCGCACGCGGCCGTAGTCGCCGACGGCGCTGAGGTAGGCGGCGAGGCTGCGGTCGGTGGCGTCCTCGCGCAGCTGCGGGTGCGAGGCGTGGCCGAACGTCGCCTGGCCCCCGGCAGTCAGCGTCCAGACGCCCTCCACGGGCAGGTGCACCGAAAACGGGCGCTGGAGGCTCGCCTGCGTCGAGAGGGTCTGCGTGTCCCCCGTGTCGTCCACGCCGCCGCCGAGGAAGCGGAGGCGGCCTTCCTGCACGAGCGCGCCCACGCGCAGCTCCGTCGTGCCGAGGCGGTGCGTGTGGTCGGTCCAGACGCGGAGGTGCTCGTCCCACTGCCGCTCGCCGCGGGTGCCGCCGAAGGCGAAGAGGCCGCGCTCGGCGGCGCTGTGCCACACGCCGAGGCTGGAGCGGGTGCGCTCCGTGCCGAGGTGCAGGCGCGCGAGGAGGTTGCGGCGCTGCTCGTCGGTGTCCTCGCGGCGTAGCCACAGCCCCGAGGTGCCCGTCTCGTTGTCGAAGCGCGTGGGGTCGAAGTAGGCGTAGTCGCCCTCGTGCGCGGCCACGTCGGCGACGGCGAGCACGCCGAAACGAGCGCCCCCTCCGAGCATGCCGCCGAGCGTCGTGGCGGGCAGCAGTGCCTCGTCGCGGACGAGGAGCCCGGCGGTGCGCGTGCCCCACGCTCCTGTCTCGCCATAGGCCCGGACCTGGCGTCCCGTGCTACCCGTGCGCAGGTTGACCACGCCGCCCAGCCCGTCGGTGCCGTGAAGCGCGCTGCCTGGCCCGTGCGCCACCTCGACCTGTTCAAACAGGACGGCGGGCAGCAGCGAGAGGTCGAGCTGCCCCAGCTGCGGATCGGCGATGCGGTGGCCGTCGAGTAGGATGAGTGTCTGCGACGCGCCCGTGCCGCGCAGCGAGATACTGGCGAGGCCGCCGGGGCCGTAGCGGCGCAGGAACGCCCCGCTGCGGGCGTCGAGGAGATCGGCCACGCTGGCGCTGCCGGTGGCGGCGACATCGGCGCGGGTGAGCACGGTCACGCGGCCGGGGGCCTCCGAGGGCGCGGTCGGCGCACGCGTGGCGGTGACGGTGACCGCGCCGAGCGAGTCGCGCAGCAGCGTGGTGCCGCGGAGTGAGTCGCGCACGGTCTCCTGGGCCGCTCCCGAGGTGGGGACGGCGAGTAGGAGGAGCAGGGCGAGGGCGCGGCGCACGGGCACAACAAAAAACCCGGCCTCGGGGAGAGGTCGGGTCGCATGGGCCAGGTGCACCGCCGCGTGGACAGGGTACGCCACACCAGAACGCGGCGCATGGGGGGTGCGCACGGGGAAGCGAGGCCGGTGGGGCCGATGACGCCAGACACCTCTGGTCCCGGAGGGCGTGGGGGCGTGGGCGCACGGGCAGGTCTCCTGGCTCACGGTCGTGGGGCTGGTCCGCCTCAGCGCCGCCCTTCCCGCCCGCACGGGGCAGTGGACGACGCATCCGCAGCGGCAGCCGACCGCTTACAGTTGCGGGCACAGCTCCGGCTTGGAACGGGCACCTGCGTGAGCACCCTCATGGGGAGGGCACCACACCGCCTGCACGTTCGCACCGGATTCCCTTTTCATCCCGAGGCCGACCGAGTCGGTCCCCGCGGACACCCGCGCGCGTATGTGAGAGAACGAGCCGGCCGACCTAAGCGGCACAATCCGACGGTCGCAACGCGACTGCAGTCAATATAGTCGGCCGACCCACATGCGCACGCGTGCGCGGCGATTTTCACGAAAGCGCCCGAGTCAAAAGTCAGGGTAACGCAGAGATCCTCGGCACAGGCGTTCAATTATGGTATACTTGCAGCGTCCACGTGCATCGCGGGAAGCGCGTGGTCGCGCTGCATGTGGCCTATGCGTGCGGCCTGCCACGCCCGCGCCACTGGCTCCGACCGGGTCCCTCCGCACCGCCCATATCGCCGCCATGAACGTTTCGTCTTGTCGCCGGGTGCCCCGCTGCTTGTGGGCCGCGTTGTTCCTCAGCCTCCTCGTGGGCTGCGACACTGCGTCTGAGAGCGAGCCGCCGCCCGAGACGCTCGCCGAAGATGTCGCGCTGTCCGTCGCCAACGCGCTCGCACTGCATACCAACGGTGTGCTCGACATCGCCGCCGACCTTGCGCTCGCCCGTGTGCAGGCCATCTCGCCCGCGTCGGCCCCGCTGACCTACGCCGCCGACGCCGTCACGCGGACCTACCGCTTCGACGACCCTGCGACGACCTGGCGCGTCACCGCCGACGGCAGCCGCGGCAGCCGCGGCACCGACTTCTTCGCCGACATTCGCCGGACGTACACGCTCAACTTCCTCACGGCCGACGGCCGCCCCATCTCGTCGTTCGACGCGCCCAACGACCGCGCTACCTCGCTCCAGGTCGCCATCACGGGCGGCACCAGCGACCGGGACCTCCCCGGCAGCAGCAGCCGCCTCACCGCCATGCAGGGCAGCCTCACCGTCACCGATCTCGATGCGGCGGCGCTCACCGTCAACGGCACCCTCGCGCTGACGGGCCTCGACCGCATCGCGCGCGAGGACAACGTGTTCGTCGGCACCAACTACACGCTCACGCTCGCGGTCGAGAACGTGCGCGGGCCGAGCGCCGGGCGCGACGGCTGGGCCGCCGAGGCCACCGGGCGGCTCACCGGCACCTACCAGGCGACCTACTCCCGCGAGGTCGGCGGCGGCGTCACCGACCAGCAATCCGTCGAGCGGACCGTCGAGATCGACCTGGAGAGTGGCGCGGGCCTGCAGGCGCTGCGGCTGCTCTTCGACGCGCAGGTCTTCCGCGCCAACATTGAGACGGGCCAGCTGGCGACGCTGGCGCCTTGAGTGAGGCCTAGTGCATGAACAACCGGTCTTTTGCGATATCGCTGCTCGGGCATGGAAGCCGCAAACGCAGTTCCCCTCCTGGATAGGAGGGGACAGGGGTGGTTGACCAACCTGGCAACCCCGTCACGTCCAGAGGTGATCGCGCGGTAGACCCCTTGCGCTCACACTAGCCCGCCAGATCGAGGGAGCCCTCCACGCGCTCACCGGCGTTGACCTCGAACGGCAGCAGGTTCTCGGCGGGCGGTAGTGGACAGACGTACTTCGGGTTGAAGGCGCAGTAGGGCGTCGTGGCGAAGTTGAAGTCGAGCACGTAGCGCCCGTCGGGCTGGGGCTGCAGTTCGAGGTAGCGACCGGCCCCGTAGGTGGTGCGCCCGCTCGTGGCGTCGCGAAACGGGATGAAGAGCGCGGCCGGTCCCAGCACGGGCTCGAAGGCGGTGAGTTGGAAGGGGCGGCCGTCGTAGCTGAACGAGAGCAGCCCCGCGTGCGTGAACGGCCGCGCGGTGCCCGTGGAGGTGGTCAGCAAGAGCGTGTCGGCAACGAAGGTGGGCGTGAGGCGCGGGCGGAACGCGAACGTGGAGTCGTAGGGGAAGTGGGGGAGGCCGCTGAAGGCCGCCGTGTCGGCCGGGAGGAGCGGCGAGGCGGCCGAGCGGAAGAGGCTGTCCTTGCGCGCGACGGTGGCGTCCCACTCGGCGTGCAGTTGGTCGACCGGCAGCGGCTCCGGCGCAGGTGGCTCCGTGCAGCCGCTGAGCGCCCCTAGGCAGAGCCCGAGACCGAGCGCCAGAGGCACCGCCAAAACGAGAGAAGAAAACGCGGGCATAGACCTGGGCATGGACGAACAGTGGCGCGTAGAACCCGCAGCCCGTCGAGACGTTCAGCCCGCCCCACGATTACGTCTTACCGGCCTCTGTCCTCCGGCCTCGCTCCCATACCCATGCGTTCCTTGCTCCGTACCCTGTCGGTCTTCTCCCTCCTCGCCCTTGTCGTGCCGGCCGTGCTCGTGCCGCAGGTGCGCGCACAGGACCCGTATCTCACGCAGGAGGTGTTCACCGCCGCCTCGTTCAGGTTCGCCGTCGACCTCCAGCACGACAACACCGACCCGGACCGCCTCTACCTCGTCGAGCAGGCGGGACGCATCGTGGCGTTCAGCCGCTCCGGCGACGGCAGCGACGCCGCGCCGTTCCTCGACATCCGCAGCCGCGTCCTCGCGGGCGGCGAGCTCGGGCTGCTCGGCCTCGCCTTCCACCCGGACTATGCCGACAACGGGCGCTTCTTCGTCTACTACACGTCGCCGTCGCCCATCCGCACCATTGTCGCGGAGTACGCCCGCTCGGCCACCGACCCGACCGTGGCTGACCCGGACAGCGAGCGCATCCTGCTCTCGATCTCGCAGCCCTACCAGAACCACAACGCCGGGCAGATCGCCTTCGGCCCGGATGGCCTCTTCTACATCGCACTCGGCGACGGCGGCGCGGGCGGCGACCCCGAGGAGAACGGCGAGGACCCAACCACGCTCCTCGGCTCCATCCTCCGCATCGACGTGGACGACGTGCCCGCTGGGGCCCCCTACGGCATTCCGGAGGACAACCCGTTTGCCCCGACCGATGGCCTGGAGCGCGACGAGATCTACGCCTACGGGCTGCGCAACCCCTGGCGCTTCTCCTTCGACCCGGTGACGGACTACCTCTGGACGGCCGATGTGGGTCAGAACGCGTTCGAGGAGATCAACCGCATCGTCAACGGCGGCAACTACGGCTGGGACCGCAAGGAGGGCTTCGCCTGCTACGAGCCGTCGCGCAACTGCGACGTGGCCGACCAGGTCGACCCCATCTTCGTCTACGCCCACGGCGATGACACCGGCTACTCCGTCACCGGCGGCTACGTCTACCGCGGCGTGACGAACAGCGGGCTCACCGGCCGCTACATCTACGGCGACTACGTGACCGGCAACGTCTGGGCGCTCGACGTGCGCGACCTGGACAACGTCGCCAACGAACGTATCGCCTTGGTGGACAACCCCACCTCGTTCGGCGTCGACGCCGACAACGAGCTCTACGTGATCAGCGCGCCGTTCGGCTCGTCGCGGGCACGTGTCTTCCAGTTCGTTCGCAACCCGACGTCCACCGAGGACGACGCGCTCGCCGGTCGCGCGGTGGTGCTCGACGTGCAGGGGCCCAACCCGTTCCAGGGAGCCACCACGCTCCGTGCGGAGACGGCCACGGCTGGCCGCGCCACGCTCCGGGTCTATGACCTCCTCGGGCGCACCGTCGCCACCCTCCTTGACGACGTTGCCATGCAGCCCGGCCAGGTCATCGAGGCCCGCTTCGAGGCCGCTGGGCTGCCCGCCGGGCTCTACATCGCCCGCCTCGATGTGGGGGGCGACCGCGCTACGCGCCGCCTGGTGCTCGCCCGCTAGCCAGCGCGCCGGATCCCGCCGCGTCCGACAGTTGTCCTCTGCCCCGACCTCGCCCATGCAGCCGCCCCCGCCCATGCAGCCACCCCCGTTCGTCCCGACCTACAACAAGCCCGACGCGCCGGGCATCCACCTCAGCTTCGACAACACGGTTGCGCTCTACCAGGTCGTGGCGGAGGCCGACACGTTCGAGGTCGCCGCGCAGGAGGCGTTTGCCCTGCTGGCGACATCGCAGGAGCGCTTTCCCGACTGGCCACGCGTCTACTACCTCGACGTGCTCGGCCACGAGGGCGAGGCCAAGGGCTTCGACCCCGACTTCTTCGAATTCCAGCAGGAGTTCCTGGTTGGCGCGCTCGGGCCGTTCCTGACCGCGCTCGTGCTGCCGCTCACAGGCGGCTTGGTCAACCCGGAGGTGCAGCGCAACGACCTGCCGGACGTGCTCCACATCGATGAGGACGGAGCCTGAGCGGCGAAGTAGGATCCGTGTTGGGCAGGACCGATGCTGGGACGACGCCGAGCAAAGCGGGCGGTACGCTTCTTGCCCGTGGGTAGGGTGCACAGGCGGGAGCGTTAGCGGACACAGTGCCGTCGCGTTTCGCGGCGACACCTGAGAGGCTCTCCCGCGGTTTGTTCACCTTTCGACCCCGTCGGCGGGTCGTTTCGCCATGCCGCTCGCTCCCGACTCCGCCCTGCCGCTCAACGTTGCACCCGTGTCGGGACCGTTGCAGGCGCTCCGTGACACCGCGCGCCTGGGGCTGCGCCGCACGGCCCGGCTGGCTGCTCGCTTCACCCAGGTCCCGTGCGTGCAGGTGGTCTTCTTCGATGCCGAGCGCAGCATCTGGAACCTGACCGAGGGGGGGCTCGCCGACGTAAAGCCCGACGCGCGTGCGCTGTACGCCGACGGCCACATCACCGACGGCATCGAGATCCAGAGCGACCTCCACGCCCACGACCGCTGGTTGGACGTAGCGCCGTCCGAGGCACGGTTCTTCGCCGGCTTCGTGTGCCATCACGCGCTCGACCCGGCGGCGCCGGGTGCGGTGACGCGGCTGGGCGCGCTGTGCCTATGGGACAGCCAGCCCCGCGTGCTGCGGCCCGAGCAGGTCGCGTTCCTCTCTGAGCTGGCTGCGAGCCTCGCCGACCCCGTGGCCCGCTTCGAGAGCGAGACCAGCCGCTACAAGACCGAGGCGCGCCTGAGCCGCATCGCCGAGGCCACGCCGGATGCGGTCGTCCTCGCCGCGCCGGACCGCCGCATCGTCGCGGTGAACCCCGCGTTCGAGCAGATCTTTGGCTACACGCTGGACGAAGTCGCTGGCGACACTACCGAGCGGCTCTACGCCGATTCCGAGGACTATGCCTTGCAGGGGCGGCTGCGCTTTCACCCCGAGGCGTCTGAGCGGGAGGCGGCCTACCGGGTGACCTACCGCCGCGCCGACGGTTCGACGTTCGTGGGCGAGACCGTCGGTGTCAAGATCGATGGGGGCGCAGACGGCTTTCTGGGGCTGATCCGCGACGTGACACCGCAGCAGGTCGCGGAGGATGCGCTGCGGCAGGCACGTGACAAGGCCGAGGCCGCGGCCAACCTCATCCGGGCCTTTCTTGCCAACATCAACCACGAGCTACGCACGCCGCTCACCGGCCTGCTCGGCAGCGCCGAGTGGCTACGCCACGAGGCCCCGTCCGACCTCCGGCAGCCCCTTGACCTGATCCACCAGAACAGCCTACGCCTCAAGACTACCCTCGACTCCGTCCTCGACTTGGCGCGCATCGACGCGGGCGAGATGCCGACGCAGCCCGAGCGCTTTGTCCCAGGGCACTTGCTCCAGTCCGTCGTGGACGAGGTGCGCAATGTCGCGGAGGAGCGCGCGCTCGCCCTGGAACTGGCGGTGCCGATCCCGGCCCAGGTGGCTGAAGGGCAGGCCTCGGTGCTACGCCGCATCGCCACGCACCTTGTCACGAACGCGCTCAAGTTCACCGAGGACGGACACGTTGCCGTGACGCTGGAGGCGCTCGACGATGCGCTGCGGCTGCGCGTGGCCGACACCGGCCGCGGCATCGACCCGGACTTCCTGCCGCACGTCTTCAACGCCTTCGAACAGGAGTCAGACGGATGGGCTCGCTCGCACGACGGCGTGGGTATCGGTCTGACGATCGCCCAGCGCCTCACGGCCCTCGTCGGTGGCACCATCGAGGCGGAGAGCCGCGTCGGCGGGGGCAGCACCTTCACGGTGATGCTACCCTGCATCTGGCTTCCCGACGCCGAAGTGCCCGTGCCCCCGGGGGGGAGCGCGGAGGTCTTCTTCGTGGCCGACGAGGCGCTGGACAAGCTAGCCGGGGCGTTCCCAGGCCGCGGCGATGGCAGCCCGGTTGCGGCGAAGCCGTCCGCGCCGAGCGGCCCGAGTCGGTCCGAGGCTACGCCGCACCGCGAGCCGCCGATGGCAGCATCCCCTGCCCACCCCCCCCCAGGACCACTCGCGCAGCCGACGAGCGTGCTCGTGGTGGACGCCGCCGAAACCGTGTGCTCCCTCGTCGGAGCCTACCTGATGGGCATCTGCGAGGTCCACACCGCAACCACCCTCGCCGACGCGCTCGAGCGCGCCGAGGAGCGCCCCTTCGACCTACTGCTGCTCGACCCCACGCTGGGCGAGGAATGCACCCCGCAAGCGCTGCTGGCTCAACTGCGTGCCTGCGCCGGGACTGCCGAGGCCTACACCATCGCGCTCGCTGAGGCTGGCTTCAACGCAGCGGATGTCGGCTTCGACGCCGTGCTCCGTAAGCCCCTCGACGACATGGAGGTGGTGCTCACCGTCGGTGCAGCGCTGGCAGGCTAAGGCGTGTGGCCATTCGGTCTGATCGGCGCTCACGGCTTCCGTTCGGCCTCCGCTGCGTTCCACTCGTCGTCCGGTCCTGCGGGATCGCACTCCCCGCATCCAGGTCCGGGGCAGGCTCTCCTACGCCTTGTGCAGACGCAAACGGTGTCTCGTGAGCACCCGACCCGATGAGTGTCCGCACGCCCTAGCCAACCGGACCTGCCGTGACGGTGCGGAGGCGGTAGACGTGATCGGTCGCGGTCACGAACAGGCTGTGGCCGTCCTCGCCGAAGGCACAGTTGGACACCTTGCGCCCGAAGTCCATCGTGCCGAGTGCCGTCCCGTCCGGCGCGAAGACGTGCAGGCCGAGCGGTCCGGCCGACCATACCTGTCCTGCGTCGTCGAACGTGAAGCCGTCGGGCATCGCCTGCGTGGCGCGCTCGGTGGATTGCGGTGGGGCGAGGTAGGGTGCGGCGTCGTGGAAGAGCGTGCCCGCGCCGAAGGTGCCATCGTCCTGTACGGGGAAGGCCCACCAGCCTGGGCAGTGGTCGTCCGAGCACGCCACGAGTGCCGTCTGCCCGTCCGGCGTGAAGCCGACTCCGTTGGGGCGGTAGAGCGCCTGCGTCGCGACGGTCAGGGTCTCGTCCTCCGGGTCGATGCGGTAGACGGCGGCGCGGTCGAGTTCGCGGAGGCTGGGGTCGTCCAAGCCGTAGGGCGGATCGGTGAAGTAGAGCGCGCCCGTCGTCGGGTGGCACGTGACGTCGTTGGGACTGTTGAGGCGCTTTGTCTGGCCGTCTTCTACGGCGTGCGTCGCGAGCGGATGCTTGAGCCAGCGGCCCTCGTCGAGCCAGAAGACGCCGCGCTCGCCGTGGGAGCAGAGGACCACGCGCGCCTCCGCGTCGAGCGTGAGTCCGTTGGAGCCGTGCTCGATGCCGGGGGGCTCGGGGCCACTGTGGCCGCTCGGGCGCAAGAACACCTGCTTCGTCCACGTACCGCCATCGTCCTGCGTGATCTGCCACATCGTGTTGCCCTTCACGTCGGAGACGAGTAGGCTGCCCAGCCTCGCGACCCACACGGGCCCCTCGACCCACTGAAGGCCGTCAGCGATGGCTTCCGGGGCGGTTCTAGGTTGAAGCAGGTCCGTCATGGCAAGGAAGGGGGGCGTGGGTGCACAGAATGACCGACAGGGTTCTCGAACGTGCTACGTATCGCGTGTGCACCCTCCGCTGAGGCAGGCCTCGCTGGCTCGATCCGATACGCAACACGAACCACGTGGTGTGGCGCCGAGTCTACCAGCCGTGCTGTATCGCAGCAGCACGTGGCAATTTCGCTTGACGCCGGTGAGGTGATCCGTTTGTTTCTTCGACCGTCCACCTTTCGTCTTCGGTTCCATGGTGCCTCTAGATTCTTCGCGCGACGTGCTCGTCGTCGGTGGCGGCGTGGTGGGCATGGGCGTGGCGTGGCGGCTCGGGCAGCGCGGCATGCGCGTGGCTGTGTTGGAAAAGGACGAAGCGGGACGCGGCGCGTCGTGGGCGGCGGCAGGCATGCTCGCGCCCGTCGCCGAGCTCGGCTTCGAGGAACTCGACCTCTACGCGCTCAGCCGCGAGAGCCTCCGCCGCTGGCCGACGTTCGCCCGCGACCTCGAAGCCGCAACGGGGCAGGCCGTCGATTACCGCGCGGACGGCACGCTCGTCGTCGCGCCCGACCGCGACGACGCGGCGGCGCTCCGGCGCAGCTTCCGCTTCCAGCAGGCGCACGGGGCCGACGTGCGCTGGCTCTCCCGCGACGCCGCGCTCGAGCTCGAACCGTTCCTCTCGCCCCGCATCGCGGCGGCCGTCCACGCCCCGGGCGATCACCAGGTCGACAACCGCCGCCTCGTCGGTGCGCTGAGGGCGGCGGTCGAGCAGCACGAGGGCATCGCCCTGCACGAGGGCGTCGGGGTGCGCGCCATCGTCCCGGACGAAGCGCAGCCGCGCGTGGTGCTGGACGACGGCACGGAGCGCGCGGCCCGGCAGGTGGTGCTTGCCGCTGGGGCGTGGAGCCGCAGCGTGGACGGCCTCGCGCCTGCCGAGGTGCCGATCCGGCCGGTGAAGGGGCAGATGCTGAGCCTGCGCATGGACGCGCCCGTGGCCGGGCCGCCGTTCGGGCTGCGCCACGTCGTCCGCGCGCCGCACGCCTACCTCGTCCCCAAGTCCGACGGCCGCCTCGTGATCGGGGCCACGAGCGAGGAGCAGAGCTTCGACACGCGCGTGACAGCAGGCGGCCTGTATCGCCTCCTCGAAGGCGCATGGGAGGCCTGCCCTGGCATCGAAGACCTCGACGTGATCGAGACGTGGGCGGGCCTGCGCCCGGCGAGCCGCGACCACGCGCCGCTGCTCGGCGACCTTGCCCCCGGCGTCGTCGCAGCGACCGGGCACTATCGCCACGGCATCCTGCTCACGCCCGTCACCGCCGACGAGATCGCCGCACTCGTGACCGCACGGCTCGCAGGCGATGCGGCGGAGTCCGAGGTGCTCGCGCCGTTCGCGCCGGGACGATTCTAGCGAGCAGCGATTCTATCGGACAACGGTGAACCGCTGCGTCTCGCTACGCTAGTTGGTCGTGACGCGCAGCACGTAGATGCCTGCGGGTAGTGTGCTCAGGTCCCAGTCCACTCGCTGCGAGCCTGCGGGGACGAGCCGCTCGGGCTGCGCCGCCACGCGCCATCCGAGGAGGTCGTACACGTCGAGCCGGGCAGGACCTCCCTGTGTCACGTCGAAAGCGGCCGTGGCTGTCTGGCGTAGGGGGTTGGGGGCGAGCGTGAGGGCGAGCGGAGTGGAGGGCACGATATGGTCCGTCGTCACTGGGGTTGCGCGAGGGCAGGATGCTGAGAAGCGAGGCAGTAGATTGCGAGATGCCACGCTCTCGATCCACGCCGAATGAGCCCGCTCCCGCTACTCTGCCGAGCGCGCACGACGCGCTGCGGACGCATTGGGGCTTCGACGCCTTCCAGCCGGGGCAGGCGGAGACGATCGCCGCGGTGCTCGCCGGGCGCGACGCCCTCGCGGTGCTGCCGACGGGCGGCGGCAAGTCGGTGTGCTACCAGGTCCCGGCCGTCGTGCTCGGCGGTCTCACGCTCGTGGTCTCGCCGCTGATCGCGCTGATGCAGGACCAGGTGGACGCGCTCAACCGCCGCAACATCCCTGCCGCAGCGCTCACCTCGGCGCTGCCCTTCCGCGAGGCCGAACAGGTCTGGATCGACGCCCAGTTTGGACGCTACCGGCTGCTCTACGTCGCGCCCGAGCAACTCCAGACCGAGCGCTTCCGGCTGCGCGCGCCGCGCCTCCCCATCCGGCTCGTTGCCGTGGACGAGGCGCATTGCATCTCGGAGTGGGGGCACGACTTCCGCCCCGCCTACCGCGCCATCGCCGAGGTGCGCGCGCTCACCGGGCCGGTGCCGATGCTCGCCGTGACGGCCACGGCCACGCCGGAAGTCCGCCGCGACATCGTGACGCAGCTCCATCTCGCGGAGCCGCAGGTGGAGGTGCGCGGGTTCGACCGGCCGAACCTGCTATGGAGCGTCTACCACGTGGAGGACGTAGCGGGCAAGCTTCGCGAGATCGCGGCGAGGGTGCCGGGCACGGGGCTCGTCTATGCCGGGACGCGCAAGGGCGCCGAGCACTGGGCCGAAGCGCTCGCCGCCGCTGGCATCGCCGCCGAAGCCTACCACGCGGGCCTCGACGCCAAGACGCGCGCCGCCGTGCAGCAGCGCTGGCTCCGTGGCCAGACGCGCGTCATCGCTGCCACAAGCGCCTTCGGCATGGGGATCGACAAGCCCGACGTGCGCTTCGTGGTGCACACGGCGCTCACGCCCACGCTGGAGTCGTACTACCAGGAGGCCGGACGCGGTGGGCGCGACGGCGAGCGGGCACACGCGGTGCTGCTCGTCGGGCCGGGCGCGGCGTCCGAAGCGGCGATGCGGGCCGACGTGAGCCATCCCGACGCCGCGACGGTGCAGCGCGTCTACGCGGCCGCGTGCAGCCTCGCGCAGGTGCCTGTCGGCAGCCAGCCCGACGGCCCCGTCCCCCTCGCCCTCGACGCGCTGGCCGACGCGGCCCGCGTACCCAGGACCACGGCCCGCGCCGCCGTCGAGGCCCTCGCCCGGGCCGAGGTCTGGGAGGTACGCAAGCCGCGGCCGAGCGTCGCCTTCGTGCAGATGCGGCAGCCCGCCGAGGCGCTACGCCGCTACGCCGCCGAGTCGCCCAACCCGGCGCTCGGGCGCTTCGTGCGCGTGCTCCTCCGCGCCGTCCACGCCGACGCCTTCACCGGCTGGACCGACCTCGACCTGCGCGCGCTCAGCCGTCGCACGCGCCTCGCCCGCACCCGCATCGACGCGGGGCTGCAGTTTCTCCAGGAGCACGGCCTGCTCGCCTACCTGAGCCCCGACGCCGGGCTTGCCGTCACCTTGCTACGCCCGCGCGCCCGGCAGGCCACCCTCGACCATGCCGCCCTCAACGCCACGCGCGCCCGCGCTCAGAAGCGGCTCGGCTACGTCGAACGCTACGCCCAGGCCGCGACGTGCCGCCGCCGCTTCCTCCTCGGCTACTTCGGCGAGGACGCGCCGACGCGGTGTGGCCGATGCGACGTGTGCCTGGGCCGCCATCGTCCCGCCACGGTCACGCCGGCGGACGAGCCTGTCCTCCGCGCGCTCCTCGACGAGGTGGCGCTCACCGGTACGCTGCCCGCCGCAGGGCGCCGCACGCAGGACCTGGCCGCGTGGCTCTTTGCCGAGGGGCACCTCCGGGCAATAGGCCCGCTCGCCGAGCGCGTCGAGGTGACGGAACGCGGGCAGCGTTTCTTGACGAGCGGTGTGTCGCAAGAGGAGCGGCTAGCGTCCGAAGAACTCGGCGAGGCGGAGTGAGCCGAGTGGGCCGGAGAGGTGCGGCGTCTGGGCGTAGCGATGCTTTGCCATGAACGATTCCGTCGTGTCCCGCACGCCATTCATCATCGTCTCGAACGTGAGCGTCTGGTCGGGCGCGTCCGCATAGGCTTCGAGGGCATCCAACAGGTAGTAGGTGAACACGCTCACGCGCGTGCCACGTCCGGCCTCGGGGTCCCAGCCGGTGTAGGTGTAGGACGACTGGTCTTCCTGAGAGCCTGAGAGTAGGACGTACGGCCCCGCCAGCCCGTCTGCGTCGAGCACGCCGCCCGATGCGGTGCGATCGCCTGTGGCAACGCGTGGCGTGAGGCCGTAGGCAGGCAGCGTCTCTGGCGTCAGGTAGCTCGACACGTCTGTGTAGGCATCAGCAACACCAGCGATGTCACGGTCGAGGCGCTTCGTGGCAAAGAATCCGCGCGCGGCGGTGCCCGAGTGGCACGAGTCGAAGATGAGCAGCTTGCGGCGGGCCGGTAGCGCGTCGAGGAGCACCCGGATCTCGTCGTCGAGGAGGTCGACCACACCGCCGTTGTCGCTCCAGAGGCTCAGCGTCTCGTCGCGCTCGTCGGCTTCGGGGTCTTGCGTGGCCTCGTTGTCGTAGGTCTGCGAGCCGTGGCCGGAGTAGTAGAACACTACGGAGCCGTCGGGTCCGGCTTGGCCGAGGTGCCGCCCGAGGGCCTGGAGGACGTGCTCGCGCGTCGCCTCGCGGTCGGTGAGCAGCACCACGTCCTCGGAGCGGTAGCCCATGCGCTCGACGAGGAGGTCGCGCACCAGGCGGGCATCGTAGACCGGCGTGGCGAGGTCGGAGACGCCCGGCGGGTAGTCGTTGATGCCGACGAGCACGGCATAGCGCCCGTCAGGGTCGCCGCCGCCGGGGTAGCGCGTGGCGAAGTCGGAGGTGGGCGTGGACGCCGGAACCGCGCCGCGCCCGACGACCTCATAGGTCAGCGCGTAGGCACCGGTGGCAGGCGTGGCGGTGTTCGCGTAGAGCGTGTACGTGCCGCTCTCGGTTAGCGTAAACGTGATCCCGGCGGTGCCGTCCGTCGTTCCAGGGGCGTCGTTGTTCTCCACGAGTTTGTCTGGGGCGCTGGGCGTGCCCTCGGCGAGAATGAGGTACGGATCGAAGTCGTCCGAGCGCAGCGTCGCCTGGATGCGGTCGCCGGCGTTGCCCTCGAAGAGCCAGGTGTGGAAGGGCGTCTGGTCCGAGAACGTCGGGTCTTTCTGCGTGAGACGGCCCGTCACGGTCGCTCC
Source organism: Bacteroidota bacterium (assembly GCA_039027055.1). GTDB lineage: Bacteria > Bacteroidota > Rhodothermia > Rhodothermales > Rubricoccaceae > JBCBEX01. Next base: position 17,164 of record JBCCLD010000002.1, on the reverse strand, counting down.
AGATTCGAGGAAGCGTGGGGCCAGGGTCTTGTCACGGAACGGCGAGCCGGGAAGGTCGCTCAGGCGGAGCGGACGCGGAGCCGGGGCCTCGGCGGCGGTGACGGACTGCGCCTCCAACCGATAAGTGCCTTGCTCGCCGGGCGCGGCGGCGTTGGCCAGCAGCGTGTAGGTGCCGTCGGCAGGAAGCGCCACGCGGAGCGCAGCCGTGCCGTCCACGGCCACGGCTTCCGCGATGGGCCGCACGCGCTGCACGCGCCCGTGGGCCACCGTGCTCGCTCCATAGCCGAGCGCGAGGTACGGCGTGAAGGCCTCCGACGTCATCGCTACGACCACCGTGTCGCCCTGGGCCGCATCGAAGACGAACAGGTCCGCCAGGCTCCCGTCGTCGATGCGGAGCGCGGTGGAGTCGAGCGCGGCGGCATGCTCAAACGACAGCGTGACCGTCTCGGGGGTGCCTTCCAGACGGCCCACTCCCACGCGACCCAACGCCGAGGCTTTGGTGCCAAAGCCATCGGGCGCAACCGTACCGAGCACGGCCTTCGGCGTGGCGACCGAGGCTGTGGGATCGGGCTGCGCGGCGGCTCCCCGACCTAGCATGAGTAGACCGACGAGCAGCACGGCGTGTGTGGCGCCCGCAGCAGAACGGAACCAGAGCGTCGTCGGCGTGGCAGGGCATGGGGTGGCAGGCAACGGCATGAGAGCGGGGGGAGGTGAAAGGCTAGACGAGGAAGCTTAGTGCGTCATATGAGAGCCGAGCCGAGCGTTCAGGCTGGACAAAAGAACGGCATAGGAGACTGATGTGGGGTCCTATTACGCTTTTTCCCGCCTGGAGGGTGTTTTGTAACGCCTCGACTGTCTCGTTATCAGTCGGCTCGAGCAAACAGTTTTCAAGAGACTTAGGGTATTTCTCCAGTCTCGATGTAAGTGTTTGTCTTACTTATCTAAAACATTGTTTTGATTATATATAATTGATGGTTAGACTTGCTATATGTACGTCTGCGTGTAGCAAGATGGGACATCGCGTGTGAGAGTAAGCCTAACTCGCGGGTAGGGATTGGTCCACACATATGCGGTTGGCCTGTGCTTTGACCGACGGGGCTCGACCTGCTGGATCCACCCTACAGCCGCGTCCCCTCCTTAGCCTAGCTCGTGTGGATCAATGACGCAACACCGACTCTTTCCCTCTTCGTTTCTGCACCGGCGCACCAGTGCGTTTGCAGAGGCCGACGCTGGACCTGCTACCGGGGTCATGTCATCCCTGGTGCAGCAGACCATGACGCTCGTGCGCCACGGCGACGTGGTAGAGGGGGTGGAGAAGCTGCACGCGGCGCTGCGTGAAGGGTGGCGCGTGGTGAGCGTTCGCTCCGAAGCCCCCCCCGACGCCGCCCCGCTCGACTTCGAGGTGCAGGTTCTGCTCGCGCGCACGCCGCACCGGCATGTCGGTCCCCATCGCTGTGGGGGCGAGCGCGGCCATGGGGCCACCGGTGGCTACGTGGGCGACGGCGCGGGGGACCTCCCGCCCGTGGTGACCTGGGAGCGTTCCGTTGACACGCCCTCCTCCTGACACACACGGCCACGCCCCATCGAACTCCAACACGCTAGTCTTCCTCCCCTCCGAGGCTAGCCTGCCGCCGCCCTCCGGTACGAGACGTGCCGGGGGGTGGCTGTTTTGTGCCATGCGAGGAGGAAAGAGCGGAAGTGGGCTGGGTAGGAACGCCCGCATCTGCCGGCGGAAACGGGGCGGCACAGAGGCAGCAGGGCTAGGTTTGACGGCTCCCGTAGGTGTTTTTTAGACAGCGCGCGCGGGGTGGCCTGCCTTTTGTGTGGGTCAGGTACTCACTCGCACAGCCTGCTCTCAGCGCCGACGCTCTTGTCTGCCCCATGCTCAAGGTTATCTCCATCATCAACAACAAGGGCGGCGTCGGCAAGACGACGACCTCGATCAACCTCGCTGCAGGCCTAGCGCAGACGCAGCGGGTGCTGCTGATCGACATGGACAGCCAGGCCTCGGCCTCGCTAGCGCTCGGAATCGAGCGGGCGAAGCTGCGCCCGTCCATCGCGCACGTCCTCTACGGCGAAGTGCCGATCCGGCGCGCCATTCTGCAGACGCACATCCCGCGCCTGCACCTCATCACCGGCTCCCTCGACCTCGCTGACGCCGACCTCTGCCTCGCCGAGCACTCGGGCCGCGAGAGCGTCCTCCGGCGCACCATCGAGGAGGTCATGGACGAGTACGACGTGATCCTGATGGATTGCCCGCCGTCCACGTCGCTGCTGTCGGTGAACATCCTCGTCGCCGCCGATGCCTTCATCATCCCGCTGTCTCCCTCCTACCTCGCGCTCGAAGGCCTCGTGAGCCTGGGCGAGGTGGTCACGCAGGTGCGCATGAACCTGGGCCGCGTCGCGCCGGTGCTCGGCGTCATCATGACGATGGTGGACCCCAACAACGAGAGCCACGCCGAGATCGAGCAGCAGGTGCGCGGGCACTACGGCAGCAAGGTCTTCCAGACGATGATCCGCAAGGACGACACGCTGAGCGACTCGCCCGGCCTCGGCCAGACGATCTACGAGTTCGCCCCCGACAGCCAAGGCGCCAGGGACTACCAGGCGCTCGTGACCGAGGTGACCGAGCGCATCCGTCGCTACGCCGCGGTGTTCGCGCAGCTCAACGGCGCGTCCCGCGCGCAGGTGGCCGGCGACGGCGCGCCCGCCCCGGTCTCGGCACCCGCCTCCTGACTCCTCCGCTTCCCTCACCCACAGCCCGTCCGTCTGCCCGGCTCATGTCCAAGCCCCAGCGGAAATTCCCCATCGACTTCTTCGGCACGCTCGGCCAAGACCCGTTTATGGTCGCCGATCCCGTGGCTGAGGCGGTCACTGCGCCCCTCGGCCCCGCCGGGCGCGTCACGCGCGACCGGGTTCCGGCCTTCCCGGAAGACGGTGAAGGCGGTGGGCGCAGCACCTACGAGCCGTCGCCGGAGCGGCGCGGCAGCACGCGCTCCGTCTTCTTCGCCGACGACCGCCCGACCGCCCCCGCACAGGAGCGCCTCGCCGCACGCCCTGCCGCCGCGACCCTGGCGCAGCAGGTGATCCTCGTCGCCCGCAGTGGCAGCCAGACTGAGGGCCTCGACGCCCTCAACGCCGCCCTCGCCGACGGCTGGCGCGTGGCCCACGTCGCGCCCACGAGCGCGAGCGGCCCGCACTTCTCCGCGCTCGTGTTCCTGGAGCGCGGGTAAGGGCGTCGGGGAGCTGGCGAACCGAGGAGTCGGCGAACGAGCAAACGCACCTCCGCACGTGGCGCGGGGAATCGCGTACGTTCAGACGTCTACCCGTTCGCACGCCCCCGCCGCGCTGTGCCGCTTCCGCCGCCGCTCCGTCCCGATAGCCGCATCGCCCTCGTGGCCCCGGCCAGCCCGCCGCGCTCGCCCGACCACCTCGAGGCCGGAGTCGCGGCGCTCGAAGCACGCGGGCTGACCGTCGAGGTACCGCACCTCGCCCCAACGGGCTACCTCGCGGCCTCCGACGAGGAGCGTGCTGCCGCGCTCAACGCGCTCCTCGCCCGCGACGACCTCGACGCGCTCGTCTGTGTGCGCGGGGGCTACGGCGTCCTGCGCCTCCTCGACCGGCTCGACTACGCCGTTGCGCGCCGTCACCCGAAGCTGATCGTCGGCTACAGCGACATCACGGCGCTGCACCTCGCGCTCTTCGCGCACGCGGGCCTGCCCGGTCTCTCTGGCCCCATGGCTGCGCCCGACTGGCCGCGCCTCGCCGAGTCCGATGCAGGCCGGGCCGCTGAGGCGCAGTTCTGGGCACTCGCGGGCGGCACCGTGCCCGTCGACATCGTAGGGCCGGGCAGCGAACCGCTCGTCCCGATGCAGCCGGGCGACACCACCGGCACGCTGCTCGGCGGCAACCTCTCGCTTGTGGCAGCGCTTCTCGGCACGCCCTACCTCCCCGACCTCACCGGCGCGATCCTCTTCGTCGAGGACATCGGCGAGGCTCCCTACCGCATCGACGGGCTGCTGGCGCGGCTTCGGCTCGCGGGCCTCCTCGACCAACTCGGCGGCCTCGTCTTCGGCGCGTTCACGAGCACGACACCGCCCAGCGGTCAGCCCGCCTCGTTCACCGTGGACGAGGTGCTTGAGCACTACGCCGCGTCGCTTGCCATTCCAGTCGCTCGGGGCCTCGTCTACGGGCACTTCCCCGTGAAGTCGACGCTCCCCGTCGGGGTCCGTGCTCGCCTTACCGTCACCGGCACCACCGCCTCGCTCACCGTACTCGATCCGGTCGTCGCCGGATCGCAGGTCGCCGCCGGATCGTAGGTCTCAGGTCCTAGTGCATGATCAACGAGTCTTTTGCGTTCTCGTCGCTCGGGTGTGAAAGCCGCATCCGGAGTTTCCCTCCCCCGCTTCCGCGAGGGCAGGCTCTGGACAGGGCAGCGCACTGCGCTGCGGGGTTGCCTGTCTTTTTGGGACAGGGGTGGTTGACCAACCTAGCTCCCCTGCCCCGTCTAGAGGTGATCGCGCAGAATACCCCTTGCGCTCACCCTAGCTCGATTTCGCACGCCGTTGTCTCCTCGCTTTGTCGTTTCCCCGCCTCTCCGCTTCGTCATGTCTCCTCGCTCCCTTGCTCCCCTACTCCTGCTCTTCGTCCTCGCCGGGTGTGCGGGGTGCTCCGGGCCGTCCATCTCGCTGCCGTCCGCGAGCGGCTTCGAGGTGGAACCGCCACCCACGTTCAAGACCGAGGGGCTGCGCCTCGCCACGCTGAACGCCGAGTTCATGTTCGACGGCGACGAGGAGGAGGGCGCGGCCGGCTTCGACTGGAAGGGCGACCCTGAGGCGTCGCAGGCGCACCGGGCACGCGTCGGGCGCGTCGTGCAGATGCTCGATGCCGACCTTGTGATGCTCCAGGAAGTCGAAAACCAACGCGCGCTCGATCTGCTCATTGACGAGCAGTTGGAGGGCCTCGGCTACACCGGCGTGCTCGTGAACGGCACGGACACATTCACGCGGCAGAACGTGGCGCTGCTGACGCGGCTGCCCATCGAAGAGGCCGGGCGGACCAACGTGCGCGTGCCCGTCGGCGCGATGAGCGAGCAGACCTACGGGGTCTCGAAGAACCTCTGGGTGCGGCTCACGCTCCCCAGTGGCACGCCCGCGACGCTCATCGGCGTGCACTTTCTAGCGCGTCCCGACGACACCACCCGCAAGGACCGTCGCGAGGCCCAGGCCGAGGTCATCCGCCGCCTCGTCGTCCGCGAGCAGGAGGCGGGGCGCGCTGTTGCGGTGCTTGGCGACTTCAACGACTTCGACGCTTCGGTCCGCGACGTGCGCGGCTCGCAGCCGATCACCGACGTGCTCACCCGCATCCGGAGCGCCGACCCCGCCGACCCCACCGACGACCTCACCAACGTGATGGGCGACGTCCCGCAGCGCCGCCGCTTCACGGCGCTCTACGACCGCAACGGAAACGGCACCGTGGACCGCGGCGAGCTGTCCGCGATCGACCACATCCTCCTGAGCGCCGACCTGTACGCGGCGATCCGTGAGGTCACCTACGTGCACAGCCACGACCCGCTCGTCGCGCCCGACCACTTCCCGGTCGTCGTCACCCTCGGCCGCGTAGAGCGGTAGGGTGCGAACGCAGAGCTGAAGGGCCGGACATGCTCACGTTCACCCGCCCATACGTCCCACGTCCCTCAGGCATCGACGACGAAGAGCGTGCTGAGGTGGTTGTGGCGCTGGCTGACGAAGTAGGTCCCGTCGGCACGCGGGCCGGTCTCGATGTCGGTCGAGACGAAGCAGCGGCGCGGATGGCTACCGAACGCCTCGACGGTGATGGTCTTGATCTGGCCGGGGCTGTTGGGGTCGTAGATGAGTAGCGTGCCGCCCGCGACCCCCTCGTGGTCGGCGTAGCCAAAGCAGGCAACCTGGTGCTGCGCGAACACGTCCGGCGCGTCGCCGACGAGGCCGACCACGACAGGCCGTCCGCCGTCGATGCGCTGGCGGATCTGGCGGTAGGCGGCGAGGAGGTCGTCGCCGTACGGGGCATAGGGCACGCCGTCGGGGCGAGCCCGTACGCCGAGCCAGTAGCGAAGGAACGGCTGCCAGGCCGCGCGGAGCGTCCGCGCCTGCCGCCGTCGGAGGAGCGCCCGTACGCGCTCGCGTTCCAGCTTGGCCGTGGGGAGCCCCGCCTGAAGTGGCCACCGCTCAACGGCGGCCAGCGCCATCCCACCGCAGAGTCCGAACTGGCTCCATTGCCGGGCCACGCTCTCGACCAGCGCCCGGCCCTGCCACCGGGCCGCGATAGACCCGACCGTGCCAGCCACGAGGGAGCCGAGTACACGCTTGCGCCCGATGAACTGTCCGGCCAGGCCGCCGAGCAAACCCCCGGCGCCCACGAGGAGCGGCTGGAGTTGCTCGGTGAGAAAGTCGTGGTCGTGGTCGGTCCAGACGAACGCGTTCGTGAACGCGAAGCCGTCGCGCTTCGGGTCGAAGTCGAGCACGCGGCGACGCGTCGCGGGCGCGCCGTCGCCAGTGGAGATAGGGGGTGGAGGGGACGCGGGAGCTTGCATGAGCGCGGGGCGGCTGCGTGAGACGAGACGGTGTGCAGCGGGGAGTGAAGGGTGGTGGTAGCGCTGGCTCGAGCGGTGAGCCGAGGTGATCAGCGGAGGCGGACTGCCGTGCCCGAGGCCGTGACCATGAGCATGCCCTGGCCAACAGTCTGATAGTCAAGGTCGACGCCGATCACGGCATCGGCCCCCATCTCGGCGGCTAGGTCGGTCATCTCGTCGAGCGCGATGTCCTTGGCCTTGCGCAGCTCGCGCTCGTAGGCCCCGGAGCGCCCGCCGATCACGTCGCGGATGCCCGCGAAGAAGTCACGGACGACGTTCGCGCCCAGAATCGCCTCGCCCGAGACGAGGCCGAGGTACTCCGTCACGGGGCGACCGTCCAGGGACGAGGTGGTGCTGACGAGCATGCGAGAGAGGGGAGAGGACGGGCTGACGGGCAGCCACAGACGGGATCGCCTCGACAAACGTTCCGCAGGCTTCAACTTATGTTCACAAAAAGTTGAAGGGGAGGCTGGCCCGATAAGCCTGGAGTCATACCAAGTCCGCCTGATGAGTCGCGATGGTGTCATCCTGAACTCGGTTCAGAGCCGAAGGCCGGCGAAGCCAATCTCTGGCGATTGTGGTGTTTCGAGGCATCGCTGAGATGCTGAATCAAGTTCAGCATGACAAGGTCGAAAGTTTGCTCACACGTGTTGCGTATTGCGTGTTGGCCTCGATTTGATACGCAACTCAAGTTGTGCCCTATCCGCTCTTTCTCAACGTGGAGGGTGTCGGGGGTGAGGAGTAGGGGCTAGAAAAGGTGCCAGACGCCCCACTTCCTACCCGCTCCCCCCACAAACCGTCCACAGCGCAGCGCTGAGCCATAGCACACAACTGGGTTACGCAACACGTGGCGTGCAGTGATACGCAACACGTGATACGCAACACCTGCTGTGACGCTGGCCCCGCTAGACTTGCTGTGTCCTCGCACTAATCGTAGCGCAGCGAGCGAACCGGGTCAGCCTGGGCGGCGCGAAGCGACTGCACGCTCACCGTCGCCAGCGCCACGGCCAGCGTCAGCGCCGTCGCTAGCAGAAACGCCCCCGGCCCTACGTCGATGCGGAAGGCGTAGCCGTCGAGCCAACGCTCCATCAGCCACCACACGACCGGCGTGGCGACCACAGCGCCGATCACCACGAGGCGCACGAAGTCCTTCGTCAAGAGCAGCAGGATGCCGCCGACCGACGCGCCGAGCACCTTGCGGACGCCGATCTCCTTCGTTCGCTGAGCGGCGATGAAGCTCGCCAGTCCGAGTAGCCCCAGGCACGCTACGCCGATCGCGAGCAGCGCGAAGAAGCTGAACACCTGGCCGAACTGCCGGTCGGTGCGGTACTGCCGGTCAAAGTGCTGGTCGAGGAAGGCATACTCGAACGGGTTGCCCGGGAAAAACTCCCGGTAGGCCGACTCCAGACTGGCTAGCGTGGTGGGTACGTCGGTGGCCGCCGAGGTAAGCTTGGCGGAGAAGTAGCTGCTCACGTAGGGCGTGTGGACGTAGGCGATCTGGTAGTAGTCCTGCTGAAGGTCCTGCTGGTGGTGGTCGGCCACGACGCCCACGACTGAGAGCGTGTCGCCGCCGATCTGCACCTGCTCGCCGAGTACCGTTTCCAGGTCGTCTTGGCTCGCATCCGGGAGGCCCAGCACGCGCAGCGCCGTCTCGTTGAGGATCACGTTGGGCTGCTCCGCCTCGTAGGTGCCGCGGAAGCGTCGCCCCGCGAGCAGGTCAAGGTCGTAGCTCTCCAGGAAGTCCTCGCCGACGCCCATCCGGTACATGATTGTGGTGGCTTCGCTGGGCTGCCCGACTTGGCGCGCGCCGTTGGTCCAGTAGATCAGGTTGCCGGGGATCTCCGTCGAGGCCGCGATGGTGCGGACGCCTGCCATGCGCTCGACCTCCTGCTTGAAAGCGTCGTAGCGTTCGCTGTAGGTCGAGTCTTGCACGCCCGGCCCGTCCAGGATCACCATCTGGTCGATGTCGACGCCGAGGTCCTGGCCGCGCATGTAGGTGAGTTGCTGCGCGACGAGCACGGTCCCGGCCACGAGGCCGACCGACGCGGCGAACTGCGCGACCACGAGGCCGCGCCGCAAGGTCAGCCCCTGCGTCGAGCGCGCGAACGCCCCTTTCAGCACCGTCACCGGGCGGTAGGCCGAGAGCACGAGTGCCGGATACAGCCCGGCGACGATGGCGCCAGCCACAAGCACCCCAAGCATCGCGAGCCACAGCGGGGCATTCGTCGCAGGCGCGAGCGGGATGGGCTTGCCGACGAGCGCCTCGAAGAGCGGCCACGCCGCCAAGGTCAGTCCGAGGGCAAGGACCGCCGCGAGGACGTTCACGAGCAGCGACTCGAACAGGAACTGCCGCATCAGCTGCCCGCGGTTCGCGCCCAGCGTCTTGCGCACGCCGATCTCTTTGGCTCGCTCGACGGCCCGTGCCGTGGCAAGGTTGACGTAGTTGACCCACGCGATGAGCAGGATCAGCCCGGCAATGATGGCGAGAAACGTGACCGCCGTACCATCGCCATTGACGCGGGCTTCCTGGAGCAGATCCGACGTGAGGTGGATGTCGCCGAGCGGCTGCAGTGCGAAGACGGTGCCCGCCGACGCCCCCTCTCCGCCGTGCCGCTCGATGAACGCGGGAAACTTCGCCTCCACCGACGCGGGCGTGGTGCCGGGCGTGAGCCGGATGTAGTTGTAGAAATCGTACCAGCCCCACGCCGTGTCGAAGCCGTCGCCCCACGCCTGCACGAGCGTCTCGTAGGAGAGGAGCACGTTGAACTTCAGGTGCGAGGTCTCGGGCGACTCGATCACGCCCGTGACTTCGTAGTCGAGGTTGTTGCCGAAGCGGAAGCGCTGGCCGAGTGGGTCGGCGTCGCCGAAGTACTTCCGCGCCGTCTCCACCGAGAGCACCGCCTCGCCGGGCCCGTCGAGCGCGGTCGCGCGGTCGCCCGCCACCCACGGGTAGTCGAACATCGCCAGGAACGACGGGTCGACGGTGAACACGAAGTCTTCGGCGAAGGAGCGCTCGATGCCCGGGCCGCCCTCTTCTGAGGGCGCGGTGACGCGCACTACGCCGCCGCCGTAGTGCAGGAACAGCCGCGCCGCGTCCTCCACCTCGGGAAGCTCCTCGATCATTGCCGGACCGACCTTCGGAAACGCCGTCGCCGACTGGAAGACGGTCTCGCCGTCGCGCAGGAAGTCGTACTGGACGCGGTAGATGCGGTCGCCGTCCGTGTGGAAGGCGTCGTAGCTGCGCTCGTAGGTGACGTACTGCAGGATGAGCACGCTCGCCGCGATGCCGACCGCGAGGCCAAGGACGTTGATTGCGGTGTAGCCGCGGTGCTTGCGCAGCGCCCGGAGCGCAACGCGGAGGTAGTTGGCGAGCATAGCGAGCGAGGTGCAGAGCAGGGCGGGCAGACCGTCGGCCTACGGAGGTACTTCCGGATCGTTGCGACCCGCGCCAAGGCTGAGCGGTCTGCGAGCGGTAGCGGTCTGGGCGTGTTACGGCGTCGCTGCAATGCTTGTCTAGCTGGGCGTTCTCTGCACGCTTCGCCCATGCGCACCCGCAACCTCTCGCACCAGAAGCCGACCCGGCAGCACCTCCGTTCGCACGGTACGCCGGCTGAGGCGGTGCTGTGGGTGTTCCTCCAACGCCGCCAGCTTCACGGTCGCAAGTTCCGCTGCCAGCACGGCATCGGGCCGTACGTCGTGGACTTCTACTGCCGCGCCGAGTCCCTCGTCATCGAACTCGATGGCGGCGTGCACGGCACGCCCGAGCGCGCCGCCTACGACGCTGAGCGCCAGCGCCACCTCGAAGCGGAGGGCCTCCACGTGCTGCGCTTTCGTAACGAGGCCGTCTCCGCGGATGCGCATGCGGTGTTGGATACGATTGCAGCAGTGTTCAGGGCCTGAGCGCTCGGCAGGCACCCCCTGTTTTTGATCGCGGTCGCTGCGCTCCCCGCAACCAAAAACTGTCCCCCTCGATTTCGAGGGGGGACAGATCGAGTGAAACGAGATCAGGGGGTGTGCCCCGCCCCGCTGCCGTCTCCCCGACGGCCGCACGCGGCGCGCTGGCACGTACGCCCGCCCGGCGTTATGTTCGCGCAGCCACCTCACCCGCTGCGCATGGACCCGCACGACGCCCCCGCGCCCTCCCGTGCCTCAGGCGCCATTGAGTTGCGAGCAGAAATCAGCGACGTGCTGCTCTAGTATGCCAAACGTTTCGAGCGTCCGTAGTGGGCTGAAGTCCTCAATCAACTCTGCAACGCGCTGTCTAGCCTGCGTTACTGAGAAGCTGCGTCTCCTCCGTCCTGTCGTTCCTGACGCAGTCCGAAGCAAGTCGAAAAGGACCTGCTTAGCATCGACCTGCTCGACTCTTGAAAGAGGCGGTAACGTGAGCTTCATGCGGCCTCTGGGGCGACCGGCAGCCTCGCGGACGGTCGTCTCGTCGATGAGGAGCCATGCTTCGCTCATTCGCACTGGCACGATGGGTATACAGGGAAGGTCAAGCGCTGCTGCGCGGACCCCGCCATCCATTTCCTCGAATCGGGCGGCGATATCGCCCGCGCGCTCTGCATCGCGATGCACGAAAAGCACGTCGCAGGGGTAAAGCTCGGTGGCAAGGCGTATACGTTCCCCGAGGTCGGAGCGCCCAGGAGCCTGCCGGTGCAGTCCAAGGTCGGTATGGGCTTCCTGTAGGGCAACGCCTTCGGGCATGTGCTCGCGAAACAGCCACGTGAGCATAGGGAGAAGCGTACGGTCCGAGGTGCCGTCGCTGAGCAGCGTAAACCGTAGCAGGAGCATTACGCGAAGGGAAACGCCAACTGCCGGACGTCAGGTCGGTCGATGACCCGCGTGACCCTATCATTAGCCTCTCCATCGCCGGCGTGGAGCGGTGGAGGGCGGTTGAGGTAGTCTAGCAGCCATCCCTTGCCTACAAATTCCGCAGGTGGGTCTGCCTGATCTGTACGCCAAGTCTTGTCCAACGCCTGGAAGCGGATCGTTCGTTGCCAAGTGCCTCCCCGTTTCACCTGAGCAGGCATCGCGGCGAGTAGGCTTTCATCGGGGACGTTCTGGACAACGCCCGGCGAGTGGGTGTTGATGATGACCTGGCGCAAGGGGTTGTCCTGACCGACAGCGCTTCCCGTGTCCGTCGCGATGTCAGTTAGCAGTGCCATCATTGCTGGAATGCGAGCAGGGTGCAGGCCGTTCTCAGGCTCCTCAAGGCACCACACGCCGCGCTCGTCAGGGTCTTCCTGGAGTACGGCGAGTGCTAGAAAGCGTAGCGTGCCGTCAGAGAGCGAGCGAGCCGAATGAAACGTGCCTGCTCGATCTTGAACTTGCAGCGTAAGGAGTTGGCGTGGAGGGTCTCGTTCTACCCGAACAGTTTTTGCGTCGTCGATCAACTCAGCTAGTCGATTGGCAATGCTCGCGTAAATGTCCTCTGGCTCGTGACCCGCGCGATGAGCAAGCCGATAGAGTGTACTTGGCAAGTGCCTTCCGTTCGGAGCCATACGTCCCGGTGCGCGGAAATCATCGGGGCTTCGTAGGGCACTTGGTTCGAAATGGAGTAATGACCAAGACTGCATCTCCCGCCGTGCGACAAGCATGGTCGGGCTCTCGAGCGAATTGGCTGTCGAAAGCACCGTACGTGGCAGTGTCGCCATGTCGAAGGGATACGGGCGTCCTTGGTTGCCTTCCTGGTGTCGCTGAATCCGAGAGGCATGACTGGCATCCCTTGCTGCGAGCCTCTCGCCGCTGACATCGACCGTCGAGACGAAGGGAGCTGTCCTTCTACCCCAGAGTGCGACCTTGCGCCAATCAGAGCTTCGCTTCCATGACGTTCTCAGGAAGGGTAGTACTTGCCTCGCGCTTGTATCTCCGCGATTCAGGTGCGTGAGCGATTCGTAGCGAACGGTGAGGCGGTCCGGTCTCGTAACTTGGTCTCCATCTTCGAATCCAAGGTGTAGATCGTATCGAAGAAGCGTGATGCTTGCCTCGGCAGGCTGGTTGAGGTCATCCGTCGCTTCGCGGGGAACGACCATCTCGACTCCAAACTTCATGACCTCGCTGCGCTCGTTGCCCACCAGCGTAAAGAGCGAGCGGAGATCGCCGGAGCGGGCCTCAGGATCACGCACGCGTGAAGCTGCTTCGTTAAGCGTCGAGTCGGCAAGGCGGCTCAGGAAGCTAATAGCGTCGAAGAGGTTGGATTTGCCAACGCCGTTCGCGCCTGCAATGCAGGTGAAGGGACCGAACCGGACGTCTACGTCCAGCAGGTTCTTGAAGCCGTCGATTTGGAGCCGGGTGATCATAGACGTAACCGAGAAGCGGGTGCTGTTGCAAAGTACAGCACCCGCTTCGCGAGGTTGCGATAGCGTTCTCCCTACGCCTGCGCCGTCGGCGCGTTCGGGCGCACCTCGGGCTCGCCGGTCGCGCCGTCGCCGTTGGGGAGCGGCGTGGTTTCGACGACCGTCCCGACGGGCACCGTCTCCAGCGTCACACCCGAGCAATCGGCGTATGCATCGACCTTCACGGTGTCGCCCTCGCGGACGAACCCGGCGAGGATCTGCTCGGCGAGCCTACGCCGAACGAAGCGTTGCGTGTGCCGTACACGCAATCCATTCCTCCTGCACGGCCTATGGAAATCACGCTCGCGCTTCCCGACGACCTCGCCCAACGGCTCCGCGCCGAGTCAGGTGACCTCTCCCGGCGTGCCCTTGAAGCGCTCGCCGTAGACGCGTACCGAACGGGCACGTTCACGCCCGCAGAGGTGCAGGCGCTGCTTGGCTTCGCGTCGCGGTGGGACACGGAGTCGTTCCTTGTCAGCCGGGGCGCATCGCTGGCGTACGAGGCGGCCGACCTGGACGCTGACCGTGCAACCCTTCGAGACGTCCTCGGCGAATGACCGTCGTCTCGAACACGACGCCGCTGCACTACCTCGTGCTGATTGACGCGGTGGTGGTGCTTCCCGCCCTGTTCGGTACCGTGACGATCCCGGAGACTGTTCGCGCCGAGTTGGCGCATCCCCATGCGCCGGAGGCTGTTCGCAGTTGGATCGCCGCCTCCCCCGATTGGCTCCAGGTCGCATCTGCGCCCACTGCGCAGGATGCCGACCTCCTTCGCCTCGACCCAGGGGAGCGCAACGCGATCCTGCTCGCGGAAACCGAGAAAGCCAGCCTATTACTGATTGACGAGCGTATTGGCAGGGTGACGGCGCGAGCGCGAGGCCTGCGCATCGCGGGAACGCTCGGCGTGATCGAGCGCGCCGCCTCGCAGGATCTCCTCGATGGAGTCGCTGCCATCGAACGGCTGCGGGCGACCAATGCGCGGCTCGCGCCCTCACTACTTGACCAGGTGGTGGAGCGTTTGCAGTCGTGACCCAACGCGAAGCGGGACGGCCTCGCGTGAAGCCGCCCCGCATGCTCGCTGATCGGGCTGTCCGCTGCTACGCCTGGGCCGTCGGCGCGTTGGGCCGCACCTCCGGCTCGCCGGTCGCGCCGTCGCCGTTGGGGAGCGGGGCGCCCTCGATGACGGTCCCGGCGGGCACCGTCTCCAGCGTCACGCCGCCCTGTCCAGACGTGAGGGCGTCGGCCGAGGCATCGACCTTCACGGTGTCGCCCTCGCGGACGAACCCGGCGAGGATCTGCTCGGCGAGCTGGTTGGCGAGCGCGCGCTGGATGACGCGCTTGAGCGGACGCGCGCCAAACACGGGGTCGTAGCCCTGCTTCGCGAGCACGTCCTTCGCGGTGGCGGTGAGCACGAGGTCGAGCTTGTGGTTCTTCTGCGCGAGGCGGCGCAGGCCCTCGACCTGGATCTCCACGATGCGGTGGATCTGGTCGCGGCCCAGCGGGCGGAAGACCACCGTCTCGTCGATGCGGTTGAGGAACTCCGGGCGGAGCTGCTGCTTCAGCCGCGCCCTCATGTCGGCCCCGAGCTGGTCGAGGTCGCGCTCCGTGAGCGGCCCGTCAGCCACTTCCATGCGGCGCTGGATCAGGTCCGAGCCGAGGTTGGAGGTCATGATGACGAGCGTGTTCGTGAAGTCGACCGTGCGGCCCTTCGAGTCGGTCAGGCGGCCGTCGTCGAGGACCTGTAGGAGCACGTTGAACACCTCCGGGTGCGCCTTCTCGAACTCGTCCAGCAGCACCACCGAGTAGGGGCGGCGGCGTACGGCCTCGGTGAGTTGCCCGCCCTCGTCGAAGCCGACATAGCCGGGAGGCGCGCCGATGAGCCGCGAGACGGCGTGGCGCTCCTGGTACTCGCTCATGTCGATGCGCACGACCGCGTCGTCGTTGTCGAAGAGCTGCTCGGCGAGCGCCTTCGCGAGCTCGGTCTTGCCGACGCCCGTGGTGCCGAGGAAGATGAATGAGCCGATGGGGCGGCTGGCTTCCTGGAGCCCGGCGCGGCCTCGGCGGACGGCGTTCGCGACGGCGCGGATGGCCTCCGGCTGCCCGACGACGCGCTTCTCCAACTCGCGCTCCATCTGGAGCAGCTTCTCTTTTTCGGTCTCCAGCATCTTGCTCACGGGGATGCCCGTCGCGCGGCTGATGACGTCGGCGATGTCCTCGGCGTCGACTTCTTCCTTCAGGAGCGCGCCGCCCTTCTGGACCTCGGCGAGCTCCTGCGTCGCGTCGGCGATCTCGGCGTGGAGGCCAGGGATCTGCCCGTAGCGGATCTCGGCGACCTGCCCGAAGGCGCCCTGGCGCTCCAGGCTCTCGGCCTCCGTCTTGAGCGCGTCGATGGCGGCCTTGTTCTCCTTAATCGTCTGGATGAGCGCCTTCTCCTGCTGCCAGCGCGCGCGCAGCCGGTCGCGTTCCTCTTCGAGGTCAGCGAGGGCGCGCGTGATCTCGGCCTCCTGCTCGGTGTCGCCCTCGCGCTTGACCGCCTCGCGGGCGATCTCCTGCTGGCGGATCTGCCGTTCGAGCGCGTCGAGGTCCTCCGGCATCGAGTCAATCTCGATGCGCAGGCGGGCGGCGGCCTCGTCGACGAGGTCGATGGCCTTGTCGGGGAGGAAGCGGTTCGAGACGTAGCGGTCCGACAGCTCGGCGGCGGCCACGATGGCCCCATCGGTGATGCGGACGCCGTGGTGCACCTCATAGCGGTCCTTGATGCCGCGCAGGATGGCGACGGTGTCCTCGACGGACGGCTCCGCGACGAGCACCATCTGGAAGCGCCGTTCGAGCGCCTTGTCCTTCTCGAAGTACTTCTGGTACTCGTCGAGCGTCGTCGCGCCGATGGCCCGCAGTTCACCACGGGCCAGGGCGGGCTTGAGGATGTTGGCCGCGTCCATCGCGCCGTCGCCGCCGCCTGCGCCTACCAGCGTGTGGATCTCGTCGATAAAGAGGATCAGCTCGCCCTCCGATTCCGCGACCTCCTTGACGACGGCCTTGAGGCGGTCCTCGAACTCGCCGCGGTACTTCGCGCCCGCGATCAGCGCGCCCATGTCGAGCGCCATGATGCGCTTCGTTTTGAGGCCTTCGGGCACGTCGCCCTGCACGATGCGGATGGCGAGGCCCTCGGCGATGGCCGTCTTGCCGACGCCGGGCTCGCCGACGAGCACGGGGTTGTTCTTGGTGCGCCGGCTGAGGATCTGCAGCACGCGGCGGATCTCCTCGTCGCGCCCGATCACGGGGTCGATCTTGCCCTTGGCGGCGAGGGCGTTGAGGTCGCGCGCGTAGCGGTTGAGCGCGTCGTACTTGCTCTCGGCGTAGGGGTCCTGCACGCGCTGGCTGCCGCGCGTCTCCTGGAGCGCCGTGAGCAGCGCCGCCTTCGTCGCGCCCTGCTGCTGCATCGCCTGGCCGACCGCGCCGCGGTCCTGTGCGAGCGCGAGCAGCAAGTGCTCCGTGGCGACGTACTCGTCGCTCAGCGCCTCGGCTTCGGCGAGCGCCGTGTCGAAAAGCGCCTTCGCGCCGGTGCCGAGGTACTGCCCCGAGACGGACGCGCCGCTCACCTTCGGCAGCGCGTCGAGCGCCGTGTCAGTTTTTGTGTCGAGGTAGTCGAGGTTCGCGCCGAGCTTGCCGAGCAGCGTGCGGGCAAGGCCGCCCTCGTCGTTGAGGAAGGCCTTCAGGAGGTGCGCCGGTTCGAGGCCCTGGTGCTGGCGACTCTGCGCTAGCTCCAGCGCGGCCTGCACGGCCTCCTGCGCCTTGACAGTAAACTTCTGGAAGTTCATAGGTCGAGTGTGGTTGAGTTTGCTGCCCGACATAGAACGAACGGCGTGCCAAGCATGTGAGGCCTGTCAGGATGGCAGGGATAGGGGATAGGGGATAGGGGATAGGGGATAGGGGATAGGGGATAGGGTCAGAAGGGTCGCTTGCAAAAGGTTCCAACTGGGCGAATTCGTTTGGCTTCACCTGCGAGGCCGCTTTGCTTCCACGACCCACGACCCACGACCCACGACCCACGACCCACGACCCACGACCCACGACCCACGACCTTCCAAACCTCGCCGGGGGGCGCGCGGTACCTTGTCTGGCATCTCACCTCCGACCCCGTCCCTGTGCCCACGCCCACCCACATCCTCGTCGTCGCCGACGCGCCGGACCTTGCGCTGCTCGTGCGTCAGAAGTTCCG
>JBCCLD010000001.1:0-47727 GCA_039027055.1 Bacteroidota bacterium | reverse complement strand
CACCAACCGCCATCCTCATGCGTGCCTTGGCACTCCTATGCAGCTTCGTCCTGGCTGCCCCGCTCTCTGCGCAATATGTACAGGACAACGCCTCCAACTACGGTACGTGGGATGGCAATGGCGGGAGCGGATTTGATGCGTGGACCTTCAATGACAACGGTAACTCTAGCGAGACAGGTCGCTTCATCGGTGGCTGCGACGTGGGAACGAATTGCTGGGGACTCTACTCGAACGTGGCGGCACTCTCCGAGGCGATACGGAGTCTGACCAACGAACTGCCCGTCGGCGGAACCCTCAGCATTGACATGGACAACGGCAATGTTGACAACGGAGGGTCTGTTGGCATCTCGTTCCGCAATAGCTCTGGTCAAAACCTCTTCGAGGTGTTCTTCCAGGGCGGAGCCACCAACTACACCTTTGCGGACGGGGATGGTAGTCAGGATACCGGCATTGGCTTCACAAGTACAGGGCTGACCATCACCGTCAAGCCCACCTCGCTGACGGCGTTTGACATCGACATCATCAGACTCTCCGATAGCCAGACGTACTCGGTGACAGGGCGTACGTACAACCAAAGCGGCGATCAGCGCATTGCCCAGATTCGCTTCTTCAACTTCGATGCTGGTATGGGAGGAACTGCCAATCTTCACTTCAATGATGCCCTCGCGTACCAGGACCGGATCACCTTCGGCGACGGGGCCGGCTGGCGCATGATGGGCGCACCTGGAAGTGGGCTGGCCGTCAGCGACTTGGCAGGCATCAACCTGGTCCAAGGGGTCACGGGGCAGTATCCCGATGCGGGTGGAAACGTCATCACGGGCTACACCAACAGCGGCAGCGAAACCTTCGTCTTCGCGGACAACGTGACCAACAGCCTCAACGCCGGGCAGGGCTTCCTATGGTACCTCTTTGACAACGACCTCGACCCTGAAGACACGGCGTTCGGAGGCGGCACGTCAGTTAGTGTCGCGTTGCCGCAAACGATCTCTGCAGACGGGTTGGCGACTCGACTTGATGGTACCCAGTCGGTCACCAGTGGTGCAGTCAACACCGATGGCTTCTACCTACAAGCGAATCCATTCGCTGCGGCCTTCGACTTGAACGACCTCAGTGTCACCGACGGAACGATCCAGAACACTGTTCAGATTTGGAACGGCGCTGGCTACACCACCCTCGACCGGTCCGCCGCAGATACCTACGTCGCGCCGTGGCAGGGATTCTTCGCTGAGGTGACTGGGGCGTCTGCTGCGTTTGACTTCAGCTTCGCCGCAGCCGGTGGGGCTGTACGAGAGACGACAAACGGCTTCGTCGACGCGGGTGCAAGCAACCGTTCAGCGGTCAACTTCGCACTGACCTCGGAGAGGGAGGACGGCATTCGACTCTGGGACGACCTCGCACGCATTGCCATCAGCGACGAGGCATCGATGGCGTGGGACGTCGCGGATGCCTCCAAACTTCCTCCTCTATCAGCTGAGTACGCGACCCTAGCGCTGATCGGGCCGGGACCAGACGAGGCGCAACGGGTCAAGGCCATCGAGTCTCTCCCGACGGACCTCGATGCCGTCGTGCGGTTGCCCCTCCAGCTTGCCTCCACGGTCTCGGAAACCTTCACGGTGTCGTGGACGCTGGCAGAGAGTCTACCCCGTACTTGGTCGCTGACGCTCATCGACACGGTGGAGGAGACCGAGGTGGACTTGCGTACCAGCACCTCCTACAGGTTCGAGGCGCCGAGTACCACACAGGCACGCTTCCTCGTCGAGGTCAACCCTACCGGCGTAGTCAGCAACGAGGACACCACGACGCCTGAGCGCGCTGCACTCGCAGCCGTCTACCCCAACCCCTTCGCCGAGGCAGCCCAGATCGACTACACCGTGGGTCGGGCCGAGCACGTCCGTCTTGCCATCTATGATGTGCTCGGACGTGAGGTGGCTGTGCTCCAGGATGGCGTCCGTGCTGCAGGCGCACACACGGCCACGTTCGAGGCACGCGCGCTGCCCTCAGGCCTCTACGTCGTGCGCCTCGAAGCGTCCGGGCGTGTGGCTACCCGCACGCTCATGCACACCCGCTAGCCTCCAACCGGGAGGCTCCGACAGGCGTGCTCCCAGTCAACCCGAATGCTACCGCCACCGCACCCGGTCAAATTCCATGCTCCGCCTCGTTTTCTGCCTTGCCCTCGCCGTCTTTCTCGCGGTCCCACTCTCGGCCCAATCGCTTCCCGACTGGGCGGCACCTTCAGCCGCTCCTTCCCCCTCTGAAGCTCCGCCGGCAGAGGCCGTCCCTACGGTTCCCAGCGCGCCCACCCAGGTCCCCATTGATGGTGGGCTTGGCCTCCTGGCCCTAGCAGGCGCGGGCTATGCGGCACGCCGGCTGCGTCAGCGCGAGGCCTAGAGCGTGTGGACAATCGGTCTTTTGCGATATCGAAGCCATGTACGGAAGCCGCGAACGCGGGGGAGGGGACAGGGGTGGTTGACCGAATCAGCTACCCTGTCACGTCCAAAGCCGAAAGCGCAGAAGACGCCTTGGGTGTGCACTAGCCCTCTCACCTCGACGCGTGCAAAGCAACGTGCAACGAGCTTCAGCGCGGTCGTGGCTGCGTGAACGAGCGCAGCACCGTGGAGTACGCAGCGTCTGAAGCAACGACGTACCGGCGACGTACCGAAGCCACCGATCCACCAGATTCTTGCGGATGAGGTGGCGTAACGTTCCTGCGGGCACGTCCGTAGAAGATGCACTCCCAACCTCGAGGGGCCTCCGAAGCGAATGCCTCCCTGAACGCACAGCCGCTCGTCGCGCTGCGCTGCCGTTCGGCGCAGCCGCTGGAACGGGGTACCGTGCCCAGGACTAGGGAACGAACGACCCCCTGCCAGAGCCACCCTAGTCTGTGTTTACCCCTTCGTCTGCAACCCCGACCCGTCTCCCGCGGCTAGCCCCCGCAGACCGCATGGCGGCGGTCGTCGCCGTGGTGGGGGCCTGGACGGTGCCTGCGGCGGTAGCGCTCGGGCAGACCTACCTCCAGAACGCCCTGGCCGGAACCGGCGTCGATTGGCCCCATGCGCTCTGGACGACGGTGCCTACGTGGGTACTGTGGATGGTGCTCACGCCGCCCGTAGTATGGCTGGCGCGGCACGCCACGCCGGAAGGCGGCTGGACGACGGGCGTGGCCCACGCGCTCGGGCTGGCTGCGGCGATGGCCGTGCACGCCGTCGGTAGCATGGCGGCGTTTCAGCTTGGCGGGCTAATGGAGACGTGGACGCTGGCGGGCTTTGAAGCCCATGTCACGCTGCGTGCCGCGGTCAATGCTGTGGCCTACGCCGTGGTGGTGGGCGGGACGTGGGCCTTCGACTACGCGCGGCTGGCGCACGCCCGCGAACGTCAGGCAGGGCGTCTCGCCGCTCAGTTGGCCGAGGCCGAGCTACGCGTGCTCAAGATGCAGCTCAACCCGCACTTCCTCTTCAACACGCTGCACTCGGTGGCGGCCACGGTCCGGAAGGGCGAAGACCGGCAGGCGGTGACGATGCTCACACGTCTCGGCGACTTGCTCCGGCTCGCTCTCGACACAGAGGGCCGGCACACGGTCCCGCTTCGCCAAGAGCTCGACGTCGTCCAACGCTACCTCGACATCGAGACGGTACGGTTCGGCGACCGACTGCGTGTGGAGCACGATGTGAGTTTGGCCGCCGCGTCCGCGGCAGTGCCGATCTGGATCCTGCAGCCGCTGGTCGAGAACGCCATCCAGCACGGGATTGCGCCCCACGCCGCCGAGGGTACCGTCTCGATCCGCGCTCGGAAGGTAGGAGGGGGGCGCCAGGCGAAGCTAGTCCTCGACGTGTGCGATAGTGGTCCCGGAGCCGATAGCATGCCCATCCGCGAGGGCATCGGGTTGGGCAACGTCCGCGCGCGCCTCGATGCGCTGTACGGGGGCGACGCCGACCTGGTACTCGATGCTGGAGATGCCGAGGCAGGGAGTGGGTTTTGCGTCAGCCTGACGTTGCCGTTCGTCCGTGCAGAAGCGCTACAGCCCATCGCCGAGCGGATCATTGACTAGCCTCTCCTGCTGACTCAGATGTGTGCGGTCTCCCCTGCTCCCCTACTCGTGCTCGTCGCTGACGACGAGCCACTGGCCCGCGAAACCGTGAGCCTCCTCCTGCGCGACCGCCGCGAGGCTGACGTGCGCTGGGAGGCCGCGACAGGAGCCGAAGCAGTCCGCGCCATTCGCAGGCATCGTCCCGATCTCGTGTTCCTCGACGTGCAGATGCCAGGAGGCGATGGATTTGCTGTCGTGGAAGAGGTCGGTGCGGAGCGGATGCCGGTGACCGTTTTCGTGACCGCCTACGACCACTATGCCCTACGCGCCTTCGAGGCGCGCGCGCTCGACTACCTGCTCAAGCCCTACGACGACGCGCGGTTTTATGCGGCTTTCGAACGCGCCTGCACGCGCGTTCGGGAGCGCGAGGCTGCCATCGAACCGGCGACCCCTGAGGCGGCTCCCGACCGCATCATGGTCAAGAGCGGAGGGCAGATCGTGTTCGTGGAGGTGACCGCCATCGACTGGGTCGAGGCCGCGGGCGACTACATGGTGCTGCACGTGGAGGGCCGTCGTCACCTCATCCGCGAGACGATGGCTGCGCTGGAGCGTCAGCTTGCCCCGCATGGCTTCGTGCGCATCCATCGCTCTACGCTAGTAAACCTCGACCGAGTGGCCGCGCTGCGGCCCAGCGACCATGGGGACTACCGCGTGCGGCTCCGCGACGACACGACGCTGCGTCTGAGTCGTCGCTACTGGGCGCGCCTCGAAGCTCGGCTTGGGCGGCTACGGTGATCCCTGTCTGGCCCGCGTCATCGCATTGTCCCCAGCAGGCCGATACAAGCGCTGAAAGACACCTGGCGCGCAACCGTCGCGGAGCCTCCACGGTGCCACGGGCGTGCGCGTTGAGCAAGTCAGGAGCCCCGAGGGGCGCCTACGTCGTATGGAGTTCTGAAGGTTTACAGCATCATAGCCATAGGAATTGACAAAGGGCAGACTCCGAGCCTTACATTTCAGGCATGACGTTGGCTATCGCAGACAGCCAGACCACCCCCCTCTGCGTGATCCAACGGCTAGCCCTCACCCAGCTAGAAGCCCTGGCGTCGGCTGACCACCGCAAGCGCGCCGAGTTGGAAGTTTCGGCTTCCCACAACCGCACACCCCTGTCCGAGCCATCCCATTCCTCATTTTGGCTATCGCTCCTGCGCTCGTTGCGTTTGCGTCATCTAGCTCTCTGATCTCGGCCCTCGCTTCGGCTCCAGCGCTTGTGCTCCTTGCGCTCATCTTCGTGGTGGCGCTCGGCGTTGCCCTCATACTGACCCCCACCTTCCGAAGAGCCGCCTTCCGGTTCGGCTGGGTTGATATCCCCGACGCCCGAAAGATTCACACGGTCCCAATCCCGCGCGTCGGCGGCATCGCCATCTTCGCGGGACTGACGGCTGGGTTGGCATTCGCCTACCTGGTCCAAGACGGTCTGCCGTTCGACATCCCCCCCCGCACCTGGGCGGTCTGGAGCGGAGCGCTTGTGCTGTTCGCCATAGGCCTCTACGACGATGTCCACGGGCTGGGCTTCAAGCGCAAGTTCATTGTGCAGCTGTGCGTCGCCTACCTGATGGTGGCGGCGGGCTTCCACTTCCGTCTGGACGGCGTGCCGTTCGTTGGCAACCTCAGCACGTACCACCAGCTGTGGATCGCGCTGCCCTTCACGCTGCTGTGGATCGTGGGCATCATCAATGCCATCAATCTGCTGGATGGCCTTGATGGGTTAGCAGGCGGCATCACCATGGTCGCGCTCTTGTCGCTGGCCGTCGCCTTCGCATCCAATGGGGATGTCGGGATGGTGGTGCTCGCCCTGGCGTTGGCAGGCGGCCTCGTGGGCTTCTTGGTGTTCAACTTCAACCCCGCGTCCATCTTCATGGGGGATAGCGGTAGCCTCGTGCTAGGCTTCTTGCTTGCCATGTACAGCATCCAGGGCGTGGGCCATGCCGACCCGCTACTGGCGCTGCTGGTCCCCATCATCGCCCTCGGTCTGCCAATCATGGACACGTCCGTGACGTTCTTCCGGAGGCTAGCACAGAACCGCTCGCCGTTCATGCCCGATGGAGATCACATCCACCACCGTATCCGGCGAAGCAGCCCCAGCCATCGCCAAGCCGTGCTCGTGCTCTACGGCGTTGGCATGGTCTTCGGGATCACGGCTGTCCTGATTGCATCTGGGGGCATGCTACGCGCCGCCGTCCTGCTCGTCGCCCTGGTGGCCTTCGTCTACACCCTTTTGCGCTTCCTCGGCTACATCCGGCTTTCCAAGACCGTGCGGCGCCTCTACGTGCGCCGGCTGCTGCGCCGCCGTGCCGCGCAGCGCCCCGAACCTGCGCGCCCGCTGCAGAGCCGTCCGGTGCGACGGGAGCGGCCCACCGAAGCCCTCGCCGAAGCCGGCTAGAGACGCATGGCGCACGCGACCGATCCGGCACGCGCCTACCGGCCCCCGTGGTGGCTCCGCAACGGCCACGTACAGACGGTCTTCGCCTCGCAAGGCCGTAGCGTCCCGCCCGTCGCCTATCGCCGCGAGCGCCTCGACACGGACGATGGTGACTTCATCGACCTCGACTGGCTGACGCGCCCGGCCCCATCGAACGGAGCCCCAGGGGCGCCCCCGCCGCCTACGCTTGCCGTGGTGGCGCACGGCCTCGAAGGCAACACACATCGGCCCTACGTCCGAGGCATGGTGCATGCGCTCCACACCACTGGCCTTGACGTGCTCGCGTGGAACTTCAGGGGGTGCAGCGAGGAGCCGAACCGCCTGCTGCGCAGCTACCATAGCGGGGCCACCGACGACCTGCGTCGCATCCTCCAACACGCCGGGCGGTGCGGCTATCCGACGTGCGCGCTCGTGGGCTTCAGCCTCGGGGGCAACCTCACGCTGAAGTTTCTCGCTGAGGAGGGCGACGAGGCCCAGCGCCGCATCGCTGCCGCGGTGGCGATCTCGGTGCCGGTGGACCTTGCCGCGGGGGCCGCACACCTCGCCCGCTGGGAGAACCGTGGCTACATGGTCTACTTCATGCGCAAGCTGCGCCGCAAGGTCTACGAGAAAGCGCAGCGCTACCCCGAGCTCTCGACAGAAGGCCTCGACCGCATGCGCACCTTCCAGGCGTTCGACGACGCCTACACAGCGCCCATCCACGGTTTCCGTGACGCTGAAGACTACTGGGCGCGCTGCTCGGCTAGGCCGCACCTCCACCGCATCGCGGTGCCGACGCTGGTGATCAACGCCGCCGACGACCCGTTCTTGCCCCCTGCCTGCTACCCGTACGCCGAGGCCGCAACAAGTCCGTACCTCACCCTTGACGTCCCGGCCCACGGCGGCCACGTCGGGTTTGCGACCCGCGATGGGGCCTACTGGTCGGAGCGCCGCGCCGCGGACTTCTTCGCGCAGCACATCGCGATGCCATCGGAAGCCGAGGTGGGCTGAGGCGATGGCGGCTGCCTACCCGTCGCTGTCGTTGCCAGCTGCCGCGCTCCAGGTGCGTGAACGTGACGGAGGGCAAGACGTCCTCGATCCCGTCCGTCGGCGCTGGGTGCGGCTCACGCCGGAGGAGTGGGTACGGCAGCACCTCGTTAGCTACCTCCTCGGTCCGCTCGCCTATCCGCGCGGACTCCTCGCCATCGAACATGAGGTGCGGTACCTCAACGCGGCCCACCGTGCCGATGTGCTCGCGGTCGGCCGTGGCCACCAGCCCTTGCTGCTCGCCGAGTGCAAAGCGGCCACGGTGCCCATCGATCAGGCCGCTTTCGATCAGGCCGCGCGCTACAACACCGTCGTCCGTGCGCCCTACCTCGTCGTCACCAACGGCCTAGTCCACTACTGCTGCCGCGTCGATGCCGAGCGGCAGCGCTACGATTTCCTCGACGCGATCCCCGAGTTCGAGGAGGCGATGCGTATCACAGGGGGATAAGGACGTTGCTCAGCTGGTAACCCGCGCGCCAGGCACATGCGTGGCCAGGAACGCCGCGAGTAGCGCATCGACCTCAGGGGTGTCTCGAACGCCACGCACGACGGCGTTGAAGCGCGCGTCGTCCTGCATCTCAGGGTAGTAGGCCCGGTATGTGATGAGCCGGTCGCGCTCAGCCTCAGCGTCGAGTTCGCTGTGGAACTGCGTGCCGTAGATCGGTAGCCCCGCCATCCGGAACGCTTGGTGCGGTGCACGCTCGTTGGTGGCCAGCTCGATGGCTCCAGGCGGGAGCGTCTCGACCCAGTCCTGGTGGCCCATCTGCGCCTCAAAGGTGGACGGAAGCTGGCCGAAGAGCACGTCGTCGTGGCCTGCTTGTGTCAGGTGCACGGCATGGGTCCCCATCTCGGACCGATCCGGCGCATGGACGACGCGGCCGCCGAACGTGCGTGCGATGAACTGGTGCCCCCAGCACGAGCCGAACAGGGGCACTGCGCGGTCTGCGCACGCACGGACGAGCGCGAGCAGGTCCGGCGTCCAGTCGAACGTCTGCGTCACCGAGTAGGCCCCTGCACCACCGATCATCACGGCGTCCACGTCGTCCAGGAGCGATGCTGGAAGCGGGTCGTGGAGCACGTTGGTGGCCACGAGTTGCTCGGGGGCGAGGCCGCACCGGACGCGGAAACTCTCGCGCTCCTCAGCTAGGATGACAGGACGCTCGCGGATCTGGAGCAGGCGAACGCGAGGAGGGGGGGCGGACATGAGGCGACAGAGCGGTGGGGTGAGAGAACGCTCTCAAACCAGCAAGTCGCTAAAGTGCTCCCGTAGGACGCCGTAGAGTCGGCGCAGCGGAAGGCCAACCACGGTGTAGAAGTCGCCCTCGATGCGCTCCACGAAGAGCGGGCCGTAGTCGTCCTGGATGCCATAGGCCCCGGCCTTGTCCAGCGGAGAGCCCGTGGCGACGTAGGCGCCGATCTCAGCCTCGGTGAGGAGGCCAAACGTGACGCGCGTGGACTCCGTAGACGTGACAGCACGGTTGGAGGCGGGATGGTAGAGCGCAATGCCGGTGTGCACCGTGTGGGTCGCCCCGGAGAGCGACCGGAGCATGGCCTTCGCCTCGTCCGCGTCGGCAGGCTTTTCGAGTATGCAGCCGTCGAGCACGACGGTTGTGTCGGCCGCCAGCGTGAGCGCGTCGGGGTGCGACGGGGCGACGAGCTGCGCTTTCTCCAGCGCGAGGCGCGCTACGGCGTCCCCGGGCGCGACGTCGGTGGGGAAGTCTTCGGGGTGACCGGAGACGTGAACCTCGAAGGCGAGGCCCAGGGAGCCGAGGAGGCGGCGTCGGCGGGGGGAGCCGGAGGCGAGGACGAGGGGGACGGAGAGGCGTACCACGGAGCGTCGGCAGGCGGGGGCGGACTGGAGGCCTGCGAGACGGAAGGCGGCGGGGGTGAGTTCCCCGTACCCGCTGGCGAGGCCCCGTCGCTTACGAGCGGTGCAGACTCGAACGGCGTCGATTCGAACGGCGTCGATTCGAACGGCGAAGACGCAAAGGGAGACGACGACCCAGGCGAGGGAGACCCAGGCGAGGGGGACCCAGGCAAGGGGGACCCAGGCGAGGACAGGTTGCCTAGGTAATTGGCGACCGCCGGGTCCTCAGCCGGCGACAGGGTACCAAACGACGAGGCGATCTCGTCCCGCAGCGCAGTCCGGTCGTCCAGCAGCGAGTTGGCCTCGAACACGTTGGGTGCCGGGTTTGTGGGCACCGGACCTGGCCCAAGCGAGTGATCAGACGCCGTCGGCATCTCAAACGTAGGAGCGCCAGGCGGCGTGTTAGAGAGGGCATCGTTGTCCTCGAAGTCGATGTCGTCGTACGCGGTCGGTACCTCAGGCCAGGTAAGGCCGCCTGCGTGAGAGCGGATAAACTCGTCCTCTTCCTCTGGGGGGGGAGGCTCGGCTGCTACCGTCTCCTTGCGGCGCGATTGCCACAGGCTGCGTACGGTGTAGATGATGGACAAGAGGAAGAGCAGGGCCAGCGCACCACCCACGAAGACGTTGCCGTGGTGCACGTAGGCGGCCTCCGCGGAGGAGAGGCCGACCAGGTGCGTCCCGCTAGGCTCTTCCGCTGGGGCGTACATCTGGCTTGCGCCGCTCGACGACACGAAGCCAGTCGCTCCGTTCACGGTCGCGAATACAACGGGCCGGCGCGTCTCCACGGCGCGTAGCCGTGCCATGGCGAAATGCAGGTCCGAGGCGGTCCGCGTGCCCCACCAATCGTCCTGCGCGAGCACGACGAGCACGTCGGTCCCGCGCTGCACGAGGCTCCGGGCTTCTTGGGAGAACATCGACTCGAAGCCCAGCAGCGGCCCAATTTGGACGCGGTCCAGCCGAAGTGGCTCTTTGGCAACCGCGGTCTCGAAGGGCCGCTCAGCCTGGGTGATGCGCCAGTCCGCTTGCAGCTTGGGGATCTCCAGCGGCGGCTCCACAAAGCGTGCCCCGTCGAAGACGAAGTGGGAACGGATCTGATCGCTCCGCTGGAAAGCCGAGGGGGGGTGAACAGCAGCGCCGAGTTGAAGCGGCCGGTCGCGGGTGCGGGCGGCATGCCCGCCGGTTGCGTCGCCGCTCCGGCCAAGAGCGCGACGCCGTGCGACTCGGCCCAGGCGTTGACCCGGCGGTAGAGCCGGTTCGTGCGCGCAGCGTCCGAGTAGACCGGCAGGGATAGCTCGGGCCACACCACCAAGTCGATGAGGTGCCGCTTCTTCGCGGAGGCGAGTGAGTCGGCTGCCGGTAGATACGCGCTGTTTTCCAGCAGCGAGGCCGAGAGGCTGGCTAGCTGGTCGATACGCGCTGCCGGGTCGGAATGGAGCCACTGCTTCGGCGGTTGCGCAGGCTGGATGACCCCCACGTTCAGGCTCCGTAGCTCCGCCCCAGCACTCTCGAGGCGGTAGGAGCCGTAGAGGAACGGGAGAATGAAGACCAGCGCCAACGTGAGGAGGGCAACCGTTCGGTTGGCCAGGATTGGCCTCAAATAGTGCGAGGACGAGACGGCCCATGCGCCCAGACCGCCGAGGAGCCAAAGCCAGGCCGACACGCCCGAGATCCCGCTCACGTCGGCCACCTGAATCAGCGTCAACGAGGCGAGCTGCGTGTGGCCAATCTGCGCCCAGGGAAGCGGGACGACCCACCCGCCAACCAGCGTCTCCACGATCAGTGCTAACGCGGCCAGGGCCGCAAAGGCCAGAGCGTTTCCGAGTCGGTCCCGGAGATACCAGCCCACCACAAAGGGGACGCCCATGGCCGCCGGAAGCGTGAGGAGCAGGAGACCCGCGCGTAGAGCTTGATCCGGCTCTTGGTGCAGCAGCGACCAGTAGCCCCCCACCACCGACATCGCCAGGAAAGCTGCGTAGGCGTCCCCGAACGACAACCAGGGCGACGGGCTATGGGCCCAACGAACCACCAGCGGCACAAGCGCCACCCACGCCAACGGATAGAGCCCCGTCGGCGGGAAGCTGAGGCCGAGTAGCACACCGGACAGCAACACCCACACCGGCGCGCGGAATGGGTGCGACGTACCAGGGGCTCCCTGTGTAGGATCGGGCATGAAGGCGGGACGTGCGAGTAGGGGCGCACAACGGAACGATCACGCGTGGTATCGGCGAAAACGGTACCAGCTATAACCGAGGCGTATGCGTAGACCTGAACTAGGGAAAATCATTCCAGAAGTCCGCAGGCTCAGCAAATAACAATCGTGAAGCACGGTAGACACGCCCGCTTGGCAAGTGCTTCGATCCAGTGCAGACACCGGGCGAAACCAATGCCCGTAACGTTTGCCAACCCGACGAGAAGCCTAGCGAGGCCGCCTCCCCCCTTGTATTTTAGTGGCCCCCACCCCTCGGCCCTTCACCCCACGCTGCCGCAGCGCCGCCATGCCGATTCTCACCGCCGTCAACCACAAGGGCGGCACGGGTAAGACCACGTCCGTCCTCCACATCGCCGCGGCCTATGGGCTCTCCGGGATGCGCGTGCTACTGGTGGACCTCGACCCGCAGGGCTTCCTCACGAAGACGCTCGGCATCAGCCGCCCCATGCCCGCCGACTCGTCGCTGGCGCTCTTCGACGCGGCCGTCACGCTCCGCGCGCTCGGCGGCATCCAGCGTCTCAAGAACTTCGATCTCCTCCCGGCCGCCACAGGCATGACCCGCGCCCAGCGCGGTCTCAACAAGCCCACCGACGTCTTCTGGATCAAGGAGGCGCTCCAGCACGGCCACCCCTACGACCTCATCATCTTCGACACCGCAGCGGCGGTGAGCGTCTTTAGCATGAACGCGCTCGTTACCTCGGACTACGCGCTCATCCCGGTCACGCCCGAATACCAGCCCGTCGTGGGCGCGGAGCAGACCTTCCGCACCGTGCAGACCGTCCGCCAGAAGCTCAACCCCACGCTCGGCGACCCGTTCTTCCTCCTCACCCAGGTCGACGCCCGCAAGCGCGACCACGCGGCCTACACGCACTACCTCCGCGAGCGCTACGGCGACCGCATCCTCTCCAGCGTCATCCGCACCTCGGCGCAGCTCGCCGAGTTCGCCGAGGGCGGCGCGACCATCTTCGACCGCGACATCACCTCGCGCGGAGCGCTCGACTACGCCAACGCCTCCGACGAACTACGGCAGTACCTCTTCGGCGAGGCCAACGTCACCTCGCCCGAGCCTACCGCCCCGCCTGCGCCGCCCGAGCCAAGTGCCCCCGACGACGCCCCCGACGACGCGGGCGATACCGACGTCGATGCCGCCCGCGCGCAATGGACCTGAGGATGTGCGAGGTTCGACGTGAGACGTTTGAAGCTGGGTATGCCCCGTCCGTGTTCGGCGTCAATCCAGCGTCGCTCCTGGCTCCCGCCCCCCCCTCAAACTTCCTCCTTCCCACGTCTAACTTCCTGACGATGCGCCCGCTTTTGCTTGCTCTGCTCACCGGTGCTCTGGTCGTGGCGCTGCTCGGGGCGTTCGGAACCATCCCACCGCTCGGCGCGTGGCTCGACCCGCTCGACGGCCTCTACCGCACCGCGCGGGTTGCCGAGACGCCGGACGAGGCCACGCTCGACCTGCCTGGCCTCGAAGGCGAGGTCACCGTGGTCCGCGACGCGCGCGGCGTGCCGCACATCTTCGCCGACAACGACCTCGACGCCGTGCGCGCGCTCGGCTACGTGGTGGCGCAGGACCGGCTGTTCCAGCTCAACCTCACGCCGCGCCTGCCTGCCGGGCGGCTCGCCGAGGCCTTCGGGCCAGACCTCGTGGAGGCGGACCGCTTCCTGCGTCGCACGGGCATGGAGCTCGGCGCGCGCCGCAACTTGGAGCGCATCGAGCGCGAGGACGGCCTCGAACTGGCGATCCTCGAAGCGTTCGCCGACGGCGTGAACGCCTACACCGACGCCCTCGACCCACGCGACCTGCCGCTGGAGTTCCATCTCCTCGACCTCGAACCGGAGCGCTGGACGCCGCTCCACACGCTGCGCGTCCAACAGGCGATGAACTACGACCTGTCGTGGTGGACCGACAAGCCCGACTACACCCAGCTGCGCAATGAGCTCGGCGCCGAGGAGTACGCCCGCCTCTTCCCGTCGCCCGCTCCGCTCTACACGCCGATCGTGCCTGGCACGGGGACGCTGCGCCCTGCGGACCTGCAACGTGGCGTGGTGCCTCCCGATAGCCTCATTCCCGACTCGCTCTTTTTGATGCCAGAGTTGCCGAGCGAGTCTACCCCAAGCGACACAACATCGGGCGACCCGCCCCCTGCCGACGCAACCCCTGCCGACGCAACCCCTGCCGACACGACGAGCGGCTCCGACCGCTTTGCATGGACTGACCTCGCGGATCGCTTTCCCGACGGCATCCTCGGGCGCGGCGCGGAAGTCCCCGGCAAGGGATCAAACTCGTGGGCCGTCAACGGGGCACGCTCGGCAACGGGCCGACCGGTGCTCGCCAACGACATGCACCTGAGCCTGACACTCCCCGCCATCTGGTACGAGTGCCGCCTCGTCACGCCGACGATGGACGTCTATGGGGTCGCGATCCCCGGCGCGCCGCTACCCGTGGCGGGCTTCACCGATGCGGTTGCGTGGGGTTTCACCAACACCGGCAGCGACCAGATCGACCATTACCGCCTCACACTCTCTGACGACGGCACCCAGTACCGATACGACGGGCGATGGCTCGACATTGACCTCATCCCGGACACGATCCGCGTGAAGGGCGCGGACCCCGTGGCCACGACGCTCGCCGTCACCCACTGGGGACCGATCATGGAGCAGGTGCCTGTCCCGGTGGCGGTGCAGTGGACGGCCCACCATCCCGCCCGCTCGATGCAGGCGCTCTGGGACATGGTGCATGCCGACGGCATGGATGCCTTTCAGGAGGCACTGCGCCTCTGGGGCGCGCCGATGCAAAACGTCACCGCCGCCAGCGCCGACGGTAGCATCGCCATCCGTTCGGCAGGGGCTTTCCCGATCCGGCGCGGCGGCTCCGGCGTGGGCCTGCTCGACGGTGCGAGCACCGACGGCGACTGGGTCGCGATGGTGCCGTTCGAGGCGCTGCCAACCGTCATCGACCCCGAGAGCGGCTACGTGTTCTCCGCCAACCAGCCGCCCACCGGCGAAGCGGACACGACCTACCTCGGCCATGACTGGCGCGAGGGCTTCCGGGCGCTCCGCATCGAAGAGCTGCTTCGCGGGCAGCCCGCACACACGCCCAACCAGGTGGCGAGCTACCACAGCGACGTGCGCGCTGTGCAGCACGGGCTCTATGTCCCGCTCCTCGACACGCTCTCCGGGCTAAGCGCGGAGGCCGCCGTCGCCCGCGACGCCATCGTCCGCTGGGACGGCGTGGCCGACCTCGACGCCGAGGGCGCGCTGCCGCTTGCACTCGTCCTGCAACAGCTGTCTGAGCTTGGCTGGGACGAGTTCGATGGCCGCTCGATGCGCCCTGGCGACCTCGCGCTCTACCGACGCCTCGTGGAAGACCCCGGTGCGCGGTGGTGGGACATTCAAGCCACGCTCTCCCTGGAGAACCGCGACGACCTCCTGCGTGCGGCGCTCGAGGCCACCGCCGACACGCTCGCGGCGCGCTATGGCAGCGACCCCGCGGGCTGGACGTGGGGCGCGCACCACATGGTCGAGTTCCAGCACCTCACGCAGTCAGAGGCGCTGCAGCCGCTCTGGCGCGGGCCGTACCCACACCCGGGCTTCTCGCGCTCTGTCGCCCCCGGCACGGGGAGCCTGCGTGGCGACTGGACCTCGTTCACGACGACGCACGCTGCGTCGTGGCGCATGGTCGTCGAGTTCACGCCGTCCGGCCCCGTTGGGCGCGGCGTCTATCCGGGCGGGCAGTCCGGCAACCCGCTCAGCCAGCACTACGACGACGCCATCGAGACGTGGCGAGCCTTCGACTACTACGACCTCCTGCGTCCCGCCTCGCCCGACGCCGTACCGGACGGCCAACGCCTCACGCTCACCCCTGCAGCCCCACCAGCACCCAGCCAGGAGACACCCGACCCCGGCGATTCCGACCCCGGCGATTCCGACCCCGGCGGTGCGTCAACCGAGCCTGCGTCCGACTCAGTTGCAACAGGCGACACGTCGGCGGTGAACGAAGCGCGAACCGACACGCTCGGCGCGGAGTAGGGGAGGCAACCCGTCCTCCGCAACCCTGCTCGGCAACCCTGCTCGGTCATGGCTCGCTCGTTCTTCGCGGCGCTCTTCGGCAGCCGACAGCCCTCCGACATCACGCTCGGCTTCGCGCGCGAACGCGCGGCGCGCGGTGCCGCCTACCTCGACGATGCAGACCCTGGCTGGTGGAGCCGCCTCGATCCTACCTCGCTGGAACTGGCGGACGGGCGCGCCTGCGTGTTGGGACAGCTCCACGGCGAGTTTCGGCAGGGCCTCTCACGGGCGCGCATCCTCGACCTCAGCAGCTCGCCGCTCGCGAGCCTCTCGCCCGTGGACCTCGGCTTCCAGGCCTACCGCCGCTTCGGCGATGCGACCGAGGCGCTCGACTACGCCTTCCTAACGCGCGCGTGGCGCGAGGAGATCGACGCGCGCACCCCCGACACGGCACCTGCGCGAGTGGCAACGCGTCAGCGGGCGTGATGCGCAGCCCACTACTCGTGGTCGCCTGCGCCCTGGCGATGCCTGCTATGGCCCAAGAAGATCGTCTGCCCTTCACCGAGGCCGACCACCGCTGGCAGCACCGCCTGGTCTACCTCTTCGCGCCCAGCGACTCGCTCGGCGCGTTCGCCGAGACGGTGCATCGCTTTCGCGAACAGCAATCCGGGGTCGCCGAGCGCGACGGCATCCTCCTGGCGCTGCCTCAGGCGGGCTCGCCGCGCTGGCTGGGGGCGGGACTGCTGGAGCCTGACGTTGGCCCAGCGATGCGCAGACGCTACGAGATCGTCGAGGAGGACGCGGTGCTCGTGCTCGTCGGCAAGGACGGCACCGAGAAGGCGCGCTATGCCTTACCAGCCAACCCCGAAGACGTCTTCGCTCGCATCGACACGATGCCGATGCGCCAGCGAGAGATGCGCCAGCGGGACGATGGTTGAGTGCCATCGGAGCGGTAGGCGACCACATCCCGTGTCGGTTCAGGAGGGGGAACGCGCCGTCTAGCTCGGGATTCTGTCGTCTGGCCGAGATCGTCGGCGTGGAAGGGTAGGCCCGAGTAGCTTGGCGCTCGAATCACACCCAATCCGGAAGCACGAGCGGAGTACGTCTCGACCAGTGAGGTCTGATGTACTACGTGAGGCTACGCTTCGTGTGCGAACGATGCATGCAGGAACGTGTGAAGGCACTCTTCCTCGCCCATGCGTTCGCGCGCCGACACCTTCATACGTCCAACCTCGGCAAGCGGAGTTGGCATCACACGGCCCGGTGCCTATGACCACCCCTGTCTTCTCGTTGGCCTCCGTCATTCTGGCCGTGGCCGCGCTGCATGCGGTCGGGCTGACAGCTGTGCTCGCGGTGCGCTCGCAGCCGTCGCACGCCCGCACCGTGCTCGTGCTGCTCTCGGGCGTAATCGCGCTGCTCTTGGTGCATATGACGTTGCAGTTCTCCGGGATCGCGTGGCCGTCCCGTGTCCTGGGTGCCCTCATCGGAGCGTTCTGGTTCGCAGTGCCCCCGCTGTTCTACGAATATGTCCGCGCGCTCCTGCGGCTGCGCACGCGTGCGGAGGCGACAGACCTCGCCCACGCCGTCCCGTTTGTGACGCAGGTGCTACTCATCGTGACCTGGCCGCTCGTCGGCGATCCTGATGGGCAGCGGATGGCTTGGGTGTCCTTCCTCACGCTCTACGTCGCGCAAGCCGTGGCGTATGGCATCGCGGTGGCTATGCTGATGCGGAGCTATGCGCAACGATACCGCCAGGAGAGCGGAGGCGCTGACGACGACCGCCTGCGGCGGCTCCGGCACTACGGAGGCTGGTTCGGAGCCTACGGCATCGCGACGCTCGTCAACTACGTCGCCTTCCTCGCAACTGGGACGGTGTTTGCCTGGCTCGACTACCTCGTGCCGCTCGCGCTCGCGGCCCTCGTGGCCAGTATCGCCTACGAGCGGCTGCGAGCCTCGCTCGTTGCGTTGCCTCGCCTTGCCTTGCCCGACGCGCCCGCCGACGACGCGGAGCAGGACAGCGCTGCGCCCCCCAGGCCCGCTGCCGACCTGCAGCACCATGCCGCTGTGCTCCGACGGCTGATGGAGCACGACCGGCTCTACCTCGACCCCAGGCTACGGCTCGCCGACCTCGCGGCTCGGCTCGGTGTCGGCCCGCGCGCATGCTCCGACGTGCTCGCTCAGGCGTTCGGTGCGACGTTCTATGACCTCGTCAACGGCTACCGCGTCGAGGAAGCCCAGGCGAGCCTGCGTGACCCTGCTACGGCTCACCTCACCGTGCTCGCCGTCGGCCTCGATGCGGGGTTCAGCAGCAAGGCGTCGTTCAACCGCGTGTTCAAGGCGCGGACGGGCGAGACGCCTTCGTCGTACCGCAAGCGCATGGCGTCTGTCTCCATCACTATTGAAGAGGATGGCACGATGAGCGGCCAGGAGACCATCGGTGGCGATGGCGCGGTTGGGGGCAACGGCGTCAGTGGGGATGGCCAGGCTGCCGGGGATGGTGCGGCGCGGTCGGCAGCCCCGTCTCATCGCGCGGGATGAGGCCGAAGCCGCCGCGAATGAGGCGATGCGCGAGGCTCTAGCGTCGAGGTTGAGGCTCCATCCACGCTCACCGGCTTCCTCACGTATCGTGCATCGCTACCTATGCCTCGGCTTGCAGGCCGCTCTCCTCTTCGCCTTTCCGCTCACGCTGCCGACTGCGACTGCGCAGGCGGTCACCGTCGAGACGGTCCTGCCTGCAGGCTCCGACATCGACGACGGGCTGGTCCTCGGCCCCGACGGTGCGCTCTACGGCTCGCGCTTCGGCAGCTTCCCGTCGCCCATCGGCCGCACCGTCACGCGCGTCGCGCTGCCAGGCGGCACCACCGAGATCTTCGCCGATGGTTTCCTGCGTGCCAATGGCCTCGCCTTCGACCCAGGCGGCACTCTCTACGTTGCGAACTACAACACCGGTGTCATTACGGCTGTCGCCCCCGACGGGACGCGTTCGACCTACGCCGACGCCCCCACGACAGTCAGCGGCCTCGCGTGGGACGTGCAGCGTAGCGTGCTCCTCGTTGCGAGCTATGACGGCAACTGGGTCCGATCCGTTGGCTCCGACGGCGCGTTTGTCGATGTCATCGACGACGGGCTGAACTTCCCGGCAGGCATCGCTTTCAGCCCAGACGGTACCCTCTACGTCGCCAACTTCGAGGGCGGGCGCATCTACGAAATAGAGGGCTACCCGGAGAGCCCCTCGCTCGCGTTCATCGCCGACCTCCCGACCGACATCGGCTTCCTCGCCTTCGGGGGCGGCCAGCTCTTCGCCACCGGCATCGACGACGACCGGGTCTACGAGGTCACGCTCGACGGCACCGTCACGGTGCTCGCTGGCACCGGCACGCGCGCCACGATGGACGGCCCCGGCGACGCGACGCAGTTCAACCGCCCCAACGGCATCGCCGCGACCGCCGACGGCGACACCCTCTACGTCTCGCAGGCCGGCGACCGCGCGCTGCGCCGCATCGTCCGGACGACCACCACGAGCGCCGAGGACACACAGCCTAAGTCTGGCGTGCAGCTCCTTGCACCCGCGCCCAATCCTACACTAGGCGCTGCGCGGCTCCTGGTCGTGCTCGACGCGCCGACGGAGGTTGACCTCGTGCTTGTCGACCTCCTCGGGCGGCAGCAGCAGGTGCTGGCGACGGGGCGCCTCAGCGCTGGCCAACACACACGGCACATCGACACGACCGAGCTAACAAGCGGTGTCTACCTCGTGGTGCTGCGCACGCCAGCGAGCGTACATACGAAGCGCCTCACCGTCCACTAGTGTGAGCGCAAGGGGTCTACTGCGCGATCACCTCTGGACGTGACGGGGTTGCCAGGTTGGTCAACCACCCCTGTCCCCTCCTATCCAGGAGGGGAACTGCGTTTGCGGCGTCCATGCCCGAGCAGCGATATCGCAAAAGACCGGTTGTTCATGCACTAGGTGGGCGAGTGACCCGGGCCGTCACCGCTTCGGGGTGGGAGATGATGGAGGGCGCATCCACGATGCCGCCGCTTCTAGCGGGGACGTGGCCGTGTCCGTCCAGCACCACGCCGCCAGCGGTGCGGATCTCCGTGCCGCAGCGCTTACAGAAGGCCGCGTCGGGGTCGTGGTCGGTACAGTCGCAGCCGGGACACACGGCCGCGCGCCGCGACTCGACCCTGGCGCTCGTCAGCTCTGCCGTCACGATGCCCGTTGGCACGGCGATGATGCCGTAGCCGAGGATCATCACGATCGTGGTGATGAATTGCCCGAGGGTAGTCTGCGGCGTGAGGTCCCCGTAGCCTACCGTCGTGAGTGTTGTCACAGCCCAGTACATGCTCACCGGGATGCTCGTGAAGCCGTTCTCACTACCCTCGACGAGGTACATCAGCGAGCCAAGAAGGGTCACGAGCGTGAGCACCACGAAGATGAACACGAAGATCTTGCGACGGCTGGCCACGAGCGCTCGCCCGAGCTCGTTGGCCTCGGAGAGGTAGTTGACGAGCTTGAGGATGCGAAAGACGCGCAGGAAACGCAGGACCCGGACGATCAGGAAGAACTGCGCACCGGGGACGAACGCGCTGATGTAGGTCGGCAGGATCGCGAGTAGGTCGATCACGCCGTAGAAGCTGCGCGCGTAGCGCTTCGGCTCGTAGGCCGAGGCGAGTCGGAGGAGATACTCGATCGTGAAGACGATCGTGAAGAACCACTCGACGGCGCGCAGCTCGACGTGGAACCACGTGCGGATCGTCTCGACGCTCTCCAACATCACCGCGACGAGGCTCAGCCCAATCAGCCCGATCAGGACGATGTCGAAGGCCTTGCCCGCGGGCGTGTGGGTGCCGAAGATGACCTCGTGCGCCTTGTCGCGCCACGGCGCGCGGCCCGGTGGGGGCGGGATGTCCTCCGACTCGAAGTCGGGGCCGTGGGTGTCAGGCGGCTCGGCAGGGTGGGGCGTGAGCGAGGACGCAGTCATGCAGGGAGGTGCGGACGTACGGGCAGGCGCAAGGAGAACGCTCCTCGAACGGGCCGGGCAGCCTCCGGGTCCACATGCCTTCTTCCCGGGCGGTCACCCGACCACGGCGACGCGGTCGACCCAGCTCTGGTGGATCTCCTCGAACGTCGTGTCGAGGTCCTTCGTGAGGTCCCAGTCGGGGTAGTGAGCGCGCATCTTCGCGAGGTCCGAGTAGTAGCAGATGTGGTCGCCCGAGCGGTGCTGGTCGGAGTAGGCGTAGACCATCGGGTTGCCCGAGAGCGCCTCGGCCTTGGCGAACGCTTCGAGGATCGAGACGCTGTTAGCCTTGCCGCCGCCGAGGTTGTAGACCTCGCCCGTGCGCGGGGCCTCGATGAACGCCTCGATGAAGCGCGCCACGTCGACGGCGTGGATGTTGTCGCGGACCTGCTTGCCCTTGTAGCCGAAGATGGTGTACTTGCGCCCTTCGAGGTTGCACTTGACGAGGTAGCTCAGGAAGCCGTGGAGTTCCACGCCGGAGTGCGACGGTCCGGTGAGGCAGCCGCCGCGCAGGCAGCACGTCGGCATGTCGAAGTAGCGCCCGTACTCCTGTACCATCACGTCGGCCGCGACCTTCGAGGCGCCGAAGAGCGAGTGCTTCGACTGGTCGATGCGGAACGTCTCGGGGATGCCGTCGGCGAAGGCGGGATCAGCGTAGTCCCAGCGCGTCTCCAGTTCCACGAGGTCGAGCTCGTTGGGCGCGTCGCCGTAGACCTTGTTGGTCGACATGTGCGCGAAGGGGGAGGCCGCCGCAAACTGCCGGGCCGCTTCGAGCAGGTTGAGCGTGCCGACGGCGTTCACGTCGAAGTCGTCGAACGGGATCTGCGCGGCCTTGTCGTGGCTCGGCTGCGCGGCCGTATGGACGATGGCAGTCGGGCGGAGCGTGGCCATGAGGTCGAGGACGCCCTGGCGGTCGCGGATGTCGAGCTCGTGGTGGCGGAACTGGTCGCCGTGCGTCTCGGCGAGGCGGGCCTGGTTCCAGCGCGTGTCGCCCTCCGGCCCGAAGAACTGCGCCCGCATGTTGTTGTCAGACGCCGTGGACGGTCCAGCCTCGGCCGATGAAGTGTTCGGTGACGGCCGAGCCGATGAGGCCCGACGAGCCGGCGACGAGGAGGGTACGCCCAGACATGGCGCTTAGGCTGAGGAGGTACAAAAGAAAGAAGGTGAATGCGGGAAGCCCCGTCTACACACATGGACCGGGTCTTCGCGCGGATCCCCGGGCGAATTTGTAGGGCGTGGTGAGACAGGAAGCTTGGGACAGAGCGGCGTTACGCCGAGGTCATAGCAGACACCCGTTCGGCGAGGCGGCCGGTTTCCTCCAACTGCCGCTCGATCCAGCGGTAGGTGGGGACCAGTCCTTCTTCGAGAGGGATGCTTGGCTCCCATTCAAGAATCTTTCGAAGCAGGCTGTTGTCCGAGTTGCGTCCTCGAACCCCCTGGGGCTTGGAGAGGTCGTGCTCCTTGACGAGCGATTTGCCAGCGATGTCGGCAATGATATCGACCAACTCGTTGATGGTGACCATGCGATCCCGACCGAGGTTGAGGGGCTTTCGATAGTTGGAACGCATCAGACGGTGGATGCCCTCAACGCAGTCACGGACATGCATGAACGAGCGGGTTTGCTCGCCGTCGCCCCAGATCTCGATGGGGCTAGCATCCTGCGACAGGGCAACTTTCCGACAGATCGCTGCCGGGGCTTTCTCTTTCCCGCCATCGTAGGTGCCTTCCTCGCCATACACGTTATGGAAGCGGACGACACGGGTTTCGATCCCGTAATCTTGAGCATAGTAGGCGCACAGCTCTTCCATGAATAGCTTCTCGAGCCCGTACCCAGGTTCGGGGTCGGCTGGCCAGGCATCTTCTTCCTTGAGGGGGGTGACGTCCGGGCTACGCTGGAGATGCTGGGGATAGATGCACGCTGAAGAGGAAAACAGAAAGCGCTCGCTGCCGTTCTGACGGGCTGCTTCCAGCATATGGACGTTGATCATCGTGTCATTGCGCGCGATGTCGGCATGGTTGGCTGTGATGTAGCCAATGCCTCCCATGTCCGCAGCGAGGTGGTAGACTTCAGCGATCGAGCCGTCTGGAGCCGGACGGGTGGCGAGCAAGCAGTTGTCTAGCCTGCGGAGGTCGAGCACATCAAACTCGTCGGCGGCCGAGTCCCCATACTCGGGGCGCTTCACATCGGCCCCGCGTACCCAATAGCCTCGCTCTTTCAGATACCGGACGAGGTGATGACCAATGAAGCCGCCGGCTCCGGTTACGAGTGCGCGCGTCATGATCGGTTTGTGGTCGAATGAAAAAAGGAACGAAAGATCTCACTACCGGACACTTTTTTCAAGGCACCTCTCTCACAATGCCGAACACGCTGGGTACCTCCTATCGCCAAGGTCTTGTCATGCTGAACTTGATTCAGCATCTCAGCCATGGAACACAGGACCTGAGTCGTCAGAGACCCCGGATCGCCATGTTCACCTACAGGGGCGGGATGACAAAAACGGGGCCTCCGGGCCAGAAAGAGCCGTTCTGGACACCGTCAAGAAAAAGGGTACGGTGATGAGACGAAAGATACAGCAGAGGGGGGCCGGCAACGCAATATCTCCTCGGGGGCTTCACGCCCTCAGAATGGCCTCGAAGTGGTCGCTGATCGCACCAATATCGAAGGCGGTTTCGGCGTAGGCGCGCGCATTCGCGCCTAGCTTGGTGCGGAGTACCGGATCGCGGAGCAGACGCTCAGCACGGGCAACGAAGCCGAGGGCGTCGTCGGGCGTCGTGGCTAGTCCAGCATGCTCCCGCTTGACAATGCGAGCCGCGAGGTTTTCCGGAGGGATAGCCAGCAGTAGAGGCCGTGCTGCGCAGAGATAGGTAAGCACCTTCGACGGCACGGAGAACACGCCTGCATCCGGTTCTAGAACCGCTGTGAGAACGTCAGCGGTCGCGAGCACATCGGGCAGGTCCTCGAAGGGCTGAAAGGGTAGGAGGATCAGATTATCGAGTCCGTTCTGAGCAGCGAGCCACTCGCCACCAGCGCCTGCTGTGCAAACAACAACACGCACGTCGTGTTCGTCTAGGAAATGCTCGGCGAGTTGCGATAGCAGCTCGGGGTTGTGCTTCAGCCCGAGCGTACCAGTGTAGAGGATCACCCGCTTGTCAACGAGGTCGTGGGCCTGCGCCCAGGCGTTGTCTTTGGGGCGCTCTGGCATGTCAGACAGCGGTGCCCAGTTTTCGACGGTGTGAAGTCGATGATCAGGGAGGCCCCAGTCGCGCAGAATAGACCGGAAGTCCTCCGTGATGAGCACGATGTCGTCGCTCGCCTTGAGGATGCGACGCTCCATTCGGAGGTAGTAGGAGCCGACAAGCGCTCCGAGACCGAGCAGCTTCTGCCGAAGAATGCGGGAGGCCGCTACGGAGATGAGGTCCTGAAGCCACTTCACGAAGCGGGCATCCTGGCGGCGGGCTGCTGCGAGAATAAGTTGCTCGGCATCGAGGGGCGTGTTGGCCGAGAGCACGACATCAGGGCGAAACGCGTCGATGGCACGGGCGACCTTGGTTCCGTGCTCGATCTCGCGCCGTCGGCGCTCGAGCAACACGCGCAGCGACCGCGCGCCCTTCTCGAGTGCTCCTTTGTCCATCGCTACGCCGACGACGCTGAAAGAGTCGGGGTCGCCGGGGAGGCGTGACAGCTGGCCTTGTGGCGTTTGGTTAGTGCTGCTGAAGAGGTGCTGGACGGTGTGCCCACGATGTGCCAGCGCCCGCGCTAGCTGCACCTGAAAGGGATGCCCCGCGTAGTCATGAACCAGAATGCGCATGGACATCGAAGGATAGGGAGGGGGGAACAGAAAAACGCGCTCGCGGGGTGCACAAGCGCGTCGAGGGGGAGGGGCTGATCGGGGACCAGCGGCTGATGTGGGATCAGCGAGTGGCGCGAGAGAGACTTGAACTCTCGACCTCCGGGTTATGAATCCGACGCTCTAACCAGCTGAGCTACCGCGCCAGGCAGACAGGAAAGATACGATGGCCGCGCGTCATGCTGGCGAGCCCCGTCGAAAAATCTCCGTGAAGCGGTGGGTATAACTGGGACCACACGGTCGCCGTCTACACGGCAAGCGCCCCAGCAAACGCGACATCTACCATGCCACGGGTAAACGGACGGACTAGCACCGCGTCCACCTCGGCCGGAGCGTTCGGTACGGCGTCGGTCGTGATCCACACGAGGTGAGGGCGTGCCAGATCGTGGGTGTCGGCCAACGCGTTTACATGGCGGGCAGCCTGCTGGCACCGCTCTACGTTCGCAGCGGCGACGACGATGACATTGGGCCACGCTTCAGGCGCCGTTGCCCTGAGTGCCGCGTCGGGCGTTGCCGCGTCGGGCGTTGCCGCGTCGAGCGCTGCCGCATCGAGCGCCGCCTTGTCGAGCATGGTGGCGAGTGCCGTGGGGTGCGTGGTGACGAGAGCGGCCGAGGCCGGTAGCAGGTGGCGCAGAAGTGCCGGGGTCGTCGGCTCGGCATCGGCAAGCAACACGCGTAGGGGTAGCGCGTCCAGCGAAGCTCCCGGCGAGGCGGCCGGGAGCCGCGTCTCGACGGGTGAAGAGGCCGCCAGAGCCTCTGGGGAAGCCGGGGTCTCGGTGCGTGGTGGCTCGACCAGCGCCACGGGCTGCAGGTCGCCAAAGAAGGACGATGAAGGAGGGGCGGCGACCCGGCGGGGCAGGTCGAGCATGAAGCGGGTCCCCTTGCCTAGCTCACTTTCCACCTTGATGGCACCGCCCATCATCTCGATCAGCCGCTTCGTGATGGCCAGTCCCAAGCCGGAGCCTTCATGGCGGCGGGATACTCCCACCGACTCTTGCTCGAACTCTTCGAACACGCGCTCCATAAACCTGGGGCTGATACCGATGCCTGTGTCGGCCACCGTCACCACGTCGCGGTCGCCTTCCGTGTCAAGGCCGAGGTGTACCTCGCCTTGCTGCGTGAACTTGATCGCGTTCGA
This sequence comes from Bacteroidota bacterium, assembly GCA_039027055.1. Lineage (GTDB taxonomy): Bacteria > Bacteroidota > Rhodothermia > Rhodothermales > Rubricoccaceae > JBCBEX01. The sequence goes on along the minus strand of JBCCLD010000001.1, from coordinate 22,110 downwards.
GACGAGGTTGATGATCGCGCGTTCGAGGCCGTGCGGGTCGAGCACGACGTGGCACGGGGCGGGCACGGACGACGTGAATCGCAGCGCGAGGCCTTTTTGGCTCGCCTGCTGCGAGAAAAACGAGACGATGGAGGCCAGCCTCGTATGCAGGTCAAACGGCTCGGGACGGAGTGGTTCGCGGCCAGCTTCGAGGCGGGCAAACTCCAGCACTGAGTTGAGGGTGGTGAGCAGCCGCTCACCGCCCTGGCTGATGAGCTGGGTGTATTCCGTTAACTCGTCGCCGCCGCGGTCTTCGAGGGCCTCTGTGACGACCTCCGCGAACCCAATGATCGCGGTCAGCGGCGTGCGCAGCTCGTGGCTCATGTTGGCCAGGAGGCTGCTCTTGAGGCGGCTGGCCGCCTCGGCAGCGTCGCGGGCCTCCATCAGGGTGGCCTCGTGCCGCCGCCGCTGCGTGGCATCGCGAAGGATTCCTTGGACAAGCACCACGCCGTCCACCTCCTTGACCGTGCTCGTGACATCGATCGGGATTTCCCGGCCGTCGCTGTGGAGGGCCCACGCCTCGCCTTGGCTGTAGGCCTGCCTCTCGGCGACGATGAGGCGGCGGTCGTCCTCGTAGGCCTGCCGGTACGCCAGGGGATGCAGCGCTGTGTGGTGCATCGTCAGGAGCTCGTTGAGTGGGTAGCCGAAGAGACGCGTGGCCGCCTCGTTGGCGTCGAGCACCATGCCGGTGTGCCCGTCAATGACCAGAATCGCGTCGCTGGCCGACTGCATGAGCATGCGGAGCCGGGTCTCGCGCGCGCTGAGCTGCCGTTCCATCTCGTTACGGAGCTGCACCTGCTGCGCGAGCACGTCGGCGATGCCGAGCAAGCTTTCGGTGTGGGGACCCTCACCGGGCGTTTGGGCCCCTAGCCCGAAGCCCATCGCCTCCACGGTTTTCTGGAGCGTATCCACGGCGCGAGCGTGCTCATGGGCTCGGCCTTCCAACGCGCTGTTCGCTTCGAGAAGCTCGTCGGACGAGAGGTCCATCGAGCGCTGGAGCAGCGCGCGGTCCTCGTCGTACTGGACGTAGGTGGCCTCAATCGCCTCGATGAATGCTTCCCATTCCGGGGACACGGAGTCACCGAGGTGCTTGCGGATCTGGCGGGCGAGGAGGCGATGCATGGTCAGGGCAGCGCGCACAGAGCGACGGCTCGGTCGCTCAGGCGTGCTCGGTGAACGTGGTGATGGTCATCGTCTGGTTGTGTAGCGTGCATGCCCCGCCCGGTAGGCTCGGCGCAAGCTCGCCGTAGGAGTAGAACCCGGTGAGGGCCACCTCGTCACCGAGGTGATCGCGCACGCCCTCCGTCTCGTCTTCGACGCGTTGCCCCAGAACGATGCGGCGGCCCACGCACGAAATACAAAGCGCGAGGTCGGCCCGGTGTGGGTCAGGCCCGGCCGCCTCTGCCGCATCGATCGCCCCGTCGACAAGGTTCTCGTACGACGCGCGCATGAGCCGGACGCGCGCGCCTTCGGGAATGTTGCCGGCAAAGGTCATCGTTCCTGTGTCGTCGTCGATGTGGAGGATCGTGCGGACGACGGGCGCGGCGTCGCCGTCGGTGAGTTCGAGGGGGAAGCGGAGCGCGGCACCGGGCAGCGCAGCCGCGAAGGGGCCGAGGTAGCGCCGGTAGAGGTCGAGCGCCGAGGTGCCATCCAGTTCGATGAGGTCGGAGTTGTCGGCGCGAGTGACACGGCGCGACGGCCCGAACGGTGCCCAGCCGCCCGCCGAGCCGCACTGGACGCGCAGCGCGGTCCCGTAGAAGCCAAGCGCTGCGATCACGCCCGGGGCGGGCGGGGCATCCAGCCCAACAAGGGTCTGCTCGAACCGGTCGCCGTCGCCCGCGAGCCCGCCTGAGAGCGTTGTCGCGTCGGGCAGCACGCTGTTGAATCCTGCCACCAGGCGGGTCGCATTGACGGCCTGGCCATCGGAGAGGACGAGAACGTGCACGAGCGGTGCCGCCTCCGTAGCCTGAGCGGTGAGGCGCTTGGCTAGGATGCGGCCTGCGTCGTGTACGTCGTGCACGTCGTCCAAGGAGACCTGCGTTGCCTGAATGGGCGTGTCGGCAAAACGGATCGCCGTCACCGCAACAAGCGGGTCGCTCACCTGCGTGCCGAGAATGTTGCCCGCCGTTGAGCACAGCGCCACGTGGGCCTCCGGATAGCGTTCGCGAAGCGCGTCGTAGAGCACCGCATCGGTGTGCTCTCGGGTGCTGAAGGCGAATACGAGCTGGGCGTCGGCCCCGACACGTTCATCACGGTGCGAGAGCCAGGCCCCATCCACAGTGTAGTGGGCTTGGTCGATGTCCATACGAGCGTGTTGAGAGGCGGTAACTCGGCAGAAAGGCGTTGGTATAGCCTACCGTATCAAGAAGTGTGCCTATCGGCAATATGGTGAGCTACTAGCTCGGAGGGCGAGGGGCAGGACAACGCGGCCATCAACCCCGTAGCTGCCTGAAACGAGCGAGGGCTACTGCAATCCGACCTTCAGCGACACATCGAGCGCGCGCACGGAGTGGGTGAGTGCCCCGCTCGAAATGTGCGTGACGCCGGTCGCTGCGATTTGGGCTACGGAGTCGAGTGTAACATTTCCAGACGCTTCTGTGTGAGTTCGACCCGCGATGAGACGCACCGCTTCAGCCAACCGCGTGGTGTCAAACGTGGCAGCGTCCTGTCGGACGACGAGGTTGTCGAGCAGTGCCCGGTCCACCCGCAGACCGCCGTCGATGAGGCCCACAAGCGCATTCACCTCGTCGAGCGTGCGGACCTCCACCTCGATGTCCAAGCTGGGGTCGTGCGCATCCAGATAGGCGTGCGCGGCCCGCAGCGCTTCAGCGAGCCCGCCCGCGGCTTCGATGTGGTTGTCTTTGATGAGCACCATGTCGTAGAGGCCGACGCGGTGGTTGGTGCCGCCGCCGAGCCGCACCGCCTCCTTGTCGAGCAGCCGCAGCCCTGGCGCGGTCTTACGCGTGTCGAGGATCTGCACGGCCGGGTTGGCCGACCGTGCCGCGTCCACCATGTGCCGCGTGGCCGTGGCGATGCCGCTCATGCGTTGCATCAGGTTGAGCGCCAGCCGCTCGGCTGTTAGGATGGACCGCGCCGCGCCTGTCACCTCGCCCGCGCGCGTACCCATGGCCACGCGTTCCCCGTCCTGCGCCGACCACGTCACGGCGAGCGCCGGGTCGACCGTCGAGAACACGCGCTCGGCAGCCCTGCAGCCCGCCAGCACGCCGTCTTCCTTGACGAGAAACGTCGCCGTCGCCGGCCGGTCTGCAGGAATGGTGGCTAGCGTCGTCACGTCGCCCGTCGCCACGTCTTCGGCGAGAGCACGAGCGATGAGGCTGTCCAAGTCGGTGGGGGCAGTGAAGGGCATGGGAGATAGGGGAAATCTGGGTCGGGGTATGATCCGTGGTGGCTTGGCACGGTGCGCAACGGCGAGCAGCCTCCCATGGTCAATCGTCAATCGTCAAGCGTGCGAACGCCTCGCGGATCATCGGCGGGGCCGTGATGGGGCGGTTTCGCCTCGGGTCGACGAAGCAGAGCGTGACGCGGCCGGTTACGAGCGGCGAGGCCTCGGTGGAGCCGTCCTCGTGCTCACGGCGCACGGTGTAGTCGATGGGAACGCGCACGCCAGGCGGCTCCGGAAAGGCCGTCTCGATGGCGAGTAGGTCGTCGTAGCGTCCCGGACGGTGGTAGCGTAGCTGTACGTCCACGACGGGCATGATGACGCCGGTCTCTTCGAGCCGCCGGTAGGGGACGCCCCACGACCGCAGCGCCTCCGTGCGCGCCGCCTCGAAGTAGTCGAGGTAGTGCGCGTGGTAGACGACGCCCATCGGGTCGCACTCCCGATAGCGGACGCGGTGGCGGTAGAGGTAGGTCAAGAGTGAGGAGGAAAGAGTGAAGAGCGGGCAGAAGGAATCACGTAGCTCGGTTTGCTTTTTCGCCGACAGCCGACCTCCTAAAATCCATAAATCGCCTGGACGAAGACGAGGTCGTTGGCGTCGTAGGTGCCGAAGGAGAGGCGTTGGGCGCGGCGGAGGCCTGCGAGGACGGTGGTGTCGTCGGGCTGCGGGCCGCCGAAGACCTGAGCGCCGAGGCGCAGCGTGAGCGCGTCGCGCAGGGCGTAGTCGAGCTGCGGGTTGATCCAGTAGCTGCCGGTCGTCTCGACGGTGGCGAAGAGGCGCAGCGTGAGCAGGTCGCGCCGGAAGCGGCCGAGCCAGAGGACGGTCGCGGCTCCTTCCCAGGCTTCCACGGCGAGCCGTTCGTCGTGGTCGAAGACGTGGCGCGCGAGCCCCTGGAGCCGCACTGTCTGGTTCCCGAACGCGCGTTCGGCTACGAGTGCAGCCTGGAAGCCTGAACGCTCCGTCAGAAAGCCCTGCTCGATGGATGCTTGCAGCGTCTCGTCTTCGATGCCTTGCACGAGCGCTGCCGAGTCGGCGGGGAGCGCTTCGTCGAGGAGCGCACCGAACTCGAAGGCGACCTCACCGCGCAGCACAACCGGGTCGGCAAGCGTCGTCTCGAAGGTCAGCCCGGCGAGGGCACGGCGCTCGTAGACGGGCGTGGCGGTGAACGCGAGTCCGACGGGTGTACCGCCAGGCTGGGCACGGTCGAAGGTGAGCTGCTTGCGGAACGTCGGCAGGCGGCCGGCGGCGTAGAGGCCGATGAGCGCCACGTCGGTGCGCGGGAGGCCCTGCCACGTGAGCCGCGCCGCAACCTCGCTGTTGCCGAGCGTCGGCTCGTCTCGCTCGGCCTCGGCGATAAGTACCGGGATGCCGAGCACGGCCTCGGGCAGCGGGTACCATGGCGACCTCGGCGCGGGCAGCACGCTCGCGGGCGTGCGCGGAATCCACACCGCATCGAGCACGGCGTCGCCGAGGTAGGCCGTCGCGCGGGTCGCTACGACGCCGAGGCGAATGTCCTCGATGTCTTGCGCGAGAAACTCCGAGAAGTCGAGCGGCATGAGCACGTCCGTCACGAACGCGCCGTCGGCCTGGCCCCAGATGAGTTCCTGCCGACCTAGGCGTAGGTCGACCGTGTCGAAAAACACGTCGAGGTAGGCGCGGCGGAGGTCGACGCGGACGGCGTCGGTGAGGACGTCGTAGGTCCATTCGCTCTCGACATACAACTCGCCGCCGTCGTAGCCTGCGTTGAGGCCGACGCGAGCGCGGCTGCGGAGCGCGAGGTAGTCGGCGTCGCCGCCCGCGCGGGTCGCCGAGTAGAGCTCGACGCGGCCCTCGGGACGCAGGTCGGCGAGCTGCGCAGCGGCCGGGGCGGAGAGGAGAACCAGGAGGGCGAAGAGCCGGAGCACGGGCGGCTAGGGAGGTGTCGCCCTAAGCTACGCCGGCCCACGAACGAACTCAGGCGGCATCGCGCTAAAGACAATGCCGCCTGAAAACCTGCTCCCCCCGTACGTGGGCGTCTATCTCAGTCGAGGCGGGCCAGGAGGCACTCCGCAGGCGGGTTGGAACCGCTCTCGTAGGCCCCACAGTCCACCGTCGAGGTCGTTCCGCGGTCGGGCGTCGTGCGCTCAAGCGGACGGTTCCACTCGCGCACCCGGGTCGGCACGAAGACCAGAGCATCCGCCGATGGCGCAGGAGTCGGCATGGTCGTCATCATCGACGCCCAGAACGGTGCCGCAATCGCTGAGGCCGGGGGCTGATAGACTACACGCGGGTCCGACCCGTTGAGGTTGAGCGTACCGCGTGTGACGATCTGCCCATACACGGTGCTGCTCCCGCCGAAGTTGACGTTGTTGCGAGCTAGGACCTGCGCGTGTAGCGTCACATTGCTATTGATCGAGACGTCCTGCGCACCGTACAGGGCTAGGTGCGCGTTCGCTGCGCCGCTGTTCAGGTTGGTGACCGGGTGGTTGACGTTAACGTTGCGCTGGACGAGGATGACGCCGTAGCCTGAGAAGGTCGTCGGGCCGTGCGTGCTGAGATCGCCGTTGACGTACCAGATCGCCGGGCTGTCGGCCGTGCCGAGGGTGTAGGCCCCGTTCAGGTGGAGGTTCGAGTTGAACACCTGCGTCGCCTGGCTCCGCAGGTTCCGCACGTTGAAGTTCGGAATCGTGACTCGGCTGACCTGCTGGAGTAGCGGGTCGTTGCTGACGTTCTCGACGGGGTGGAAGAGGTCGCTCAGGCGGTTGCGGATGCCCGCGTCGTTGATGCGCTGGGCATGCAGCAGGAAGCCTTCGACGTGGGCACGGCTGCCCTGGGCCGACCCGTTGGTGCGGACGTTCGCGTTGCCGCCGTTGCCTTCGACGCGGAAGCCGTTGTGTAGGCTGAACGTGCGCTCGGCGATCACGGCTCCTTGCATAAACTCAGGCAAGTGGGTGTCGCTTGCGAAGGCCGTAGCTAGGGGGGGCATGCCGCCCATGCCGGTGGCGCCACTGCTCGTCGAAAAGCTGACCTCCTTCACGTGCCGCGCGGCGCCCTGGTCGCCAGGGAGGACGAGCGTGCCCTCGGAGCGAACGGAGACCGCGCCGCCGCCTTGCACCACCACGTCGGCGCGGTAGGTGCCTCCGCTGTGCGCCCCAGTGAGGCTGGCGGCGGCGCCGCCGTGGCTGTCGAGGTGGCGGCGTGCCTCGACGAGCCCGGCGGTGGCGGCTTCTTCGGCCAAGAGGTACGCGTGGTGCTCGGAGAGGCGCTCGGTAGCCTCCTCGTAGGAAGTCCAGGCCCCGCGCTGGAAGCCCACGCTGGTGCTAAGCGTGGTCGATATGAGCAGAAATAGGAGGAGGCGACCCATAGGAAGTGGACTAGGTGGTGGCTGTAGCTCCTGGGTGAAGGGAGTTGCGGCTCGGGGAATATGGAGGGCCGGATCGACGAGAGCGAACGCGGCGGGAGAGCGAGAGCAGAGACTAGTGCTGCGACACAAGGAGTATGTCGGGTCGATGGCGAGCGAAGCCAACACAGCAGCGGGCGGTGCAGGCGCGCCAGAACCCGACAGCATTGCTGTGTCGCAGCACTAGCTTGGCGGTCCTTAGCGGAGAGCTAGGTTGGGCGGGGTGAGGACGCGGTCCCAGGTGACAGGCGTGCCCGTGTTCGGAGCCTCCATCTGAAGCGTCACGTCAAGCGTGCGGACGTCGTCGAGGTTGCCTGTCGAGGGCAGCGGGCTGATCGTCAACCCAGTGATTGTGGGAGGCGAGGTGTAGGCGATCTGGAAGGCCGTGCCGTCGTGGACGTAGCGCGTGAGCTGGTAGCAGGGGCGCGTCCCGTCAGCGCAGAGCGTCGAGCTTACGGTCTGCAGTTGGTAGCGGACCCGGGCCGACGCCGCGGCCACCGTCGTGTCGCCCAGCGTGACGAACTCGAACGACGGGGCCGGCCCGGTCCAGTCGAGGCTGAGGATGGCGGGTTGCGCCGGGCCGTCGAGGCCGATGTTGGCCAGGTCGCGGCCGAGCACGTCCGCAAGGCCGTACGATTTCTGGTTGGCATCGTAGCGGAACGCGGCGTCGATGCTCGACTGCTGCGTGCCGGTCTGGACGCCGAGCAGCATCAGGATGACGCCGCCGCCGATAATGAGCGACAAGGCATGGTCTTGGAGAACCTGAAAGCCCATGGTGGTGGTGAGCGAGGTAGAGCCGTCGGGGGACTAGGAACGGGCGTAGCCGTAGATGCGGCTCATCTTGACCGTCGTGCCGTTGGGGCCCGTGACGGTCAGGGTGACGCGCTTCGTGAAGGTGCGGGTCGGCGTCGGGATAAAGTCGCTGCCGACCTTGTCCACGTAGGTGACGTGCGCGTCTACGGAGAGGGGGAGCCAGCCCTGGGGCGTGGCGACGCTGTCGCGGAGCGTCTGCATCGCATGCACGTCGTCGAGGTCGTCGGCGGTGGCGAAGGTGCCCCCGGTGGCGAACGGGGGGGCCGTGAGTGCGCTTGGGTCTGTCACGGTCTGCGACGCGGTAGCGGCGTCGAAGTCGAAGGCCTCGAGCACATCAAGCAGGTCGACGGCGCGGGTGGCGGCAGACTGCTGGATGACCGTCCGGTCGAGCGCCACGTCGACTTGCTTCTGGGCTTGCTTCTGGTTGACAGACAGCAGCATCGTCAGGCCGAGCGCGCAGAAGGCGAGAAGGGTCTGTTGCATGGGAGTGGGGCCGTGTGCGAGGGAGCGAAGAAATCGATGCGCGCCCGCTTCCGTTCACGCATCTGGCTCACGTCCCTCGTTTTGTACCAGCTATCGCACAATGAGCCACGCTAAACCCGTATCGATACCGGAACTGAGACAGCCAACCCTCCTGATGGGAGGCCGTGGGGTGCCCGGACGGGCGGAATCAGGTGCCCGTCACGAAAAGACGACGCTGGGGCAGGGTGAAGCAGCTCCCCCGAAATCGTCGGCAGGTGTCGTTTACAGTTGGGCGTCAGGTGTGTTCGGTAGTGTAGCGTTTCCTCTGGGTCAAGCCAACGGGATCCCCCATGACCCACGCCGACATCACCAGGGCCGTCACCGCTTCTCGACGACGACGGGCAGGACGCCGGCCTGAGTCCCAAGGTGGTAGGCGCCCACACCGTTCGTGACGCCGAGCGCTACGCCCGTGGTAATCGTCGCGGGTCCGCAGAGCGGGACTACGACTTCGAGGCTGAAGTAGCGCACCGTGCGGTCGAAGCCCGTGCCGGAGCGACGAAGGCCGTCTCGGAGTAGCCGACTTCTTGTGTGATGCGTTTCATGGCCTCTCCCCTCGGAAGAGCGTCGCCGATCCAGACGCCAGCGGGATTGCCTCCAGCAGAGTGTGTGCTGAAGGCGGCGTAGCGGGAGAGTTGTAGTTGATTCAACAAAGGGGGACCACGTTTGAGACATCTTGCATTCTGGCACAGGTTATCCTTCGTCGTTGACGCGGCGTGTACTATATCGGTCAAGTTGAGCTTGCCCCTCAAAAGAGGACTGACTTGAAGCTATGCAAAGGTGTTGCCTAGCCCTCCTGCTACTCGTGCTTCTTCCTTACGAGGGGCAGGCCCAGAAGTATTTCTTCAGCCAGTTCCTGACGGGGCAGGGGCTTCCGGCAGACCAGGTCCGCGCCGTTGTCCAGGACCGCGTTGGCTTTGTGTGGGTCGCCACCGACAACGGATTGGCGCGCTTCGATGGCCAACAGTTCGCGAGCTATCGGTTGTCGTCGGAAAGTCGCTACATCAAGACCCTGTTCGTCCGTGAGAATGGGCAACTCCTGTTTGCAAACGATGTAGGGGTGTTCGGTGTAGAGCCTCACGCTGACACGGCCTACGTGCATTCCATACTGCAGGCCGCGTCCCAACCTAGCGACAGCACCGTCGTGTACCCGAATGGGCTCTTCGAGGACCACCGTGGCCAGCTCTGGATCAGCCAACCCAATGCGACGGTGGCCCGCTGGCGGGCCGACACCCTCGCCTCCTACCCGTTCTCGGACGACCATGCGACGGGTCGATCTGACTCTGGGTTTTTCTTCGCGGAAGACCAGCAGGGGACCCTCTGGATGGCCGCCAGCACCGGCCAGCTCTACCACTTTGATCGTAGCGCCGATCGCTTCGAACGCGCCCGCTTACCTCAAGCACCCGGGCGGGTACATGACTTCAAGATTCGCGGGGATACCCTCTGGGTCGTCGGCGACGGCCTCACTCGGGCTCTCGTCAACGAGGCTGGTCAGCTAGACGACATTCGTTTCTTTCCTACCGAGGGCCGCACGCTGACGGACCTGGCCTTTGCACCGAGTGGCCTCTTGCTCGGTACGCAGCGCGAGGGGCTGTTCCTGGGCGAACTCCGTGCTTCAGACCTGACGCTTAAGCAGGTGTTCGGTGCCAACGATCCGCACCGCGTCGATGCGCTGCCGTTCCTCGACATCCACGACCTGTTCCTGGACGCGGACGGGTCGATCTGGGTGGGCAGCGAGCAGGGCCTGGGTCTGCTCCAGTCTCGTTTCTTCGAAGGCGTCGTTGGCCTTTCCAGCAACAATACCATCGCCATCGAGCCGACCACCCAGGGGCGCGTTCTGGTGTCCATCGGCGACGTCTACGAACTCCAACCTAGCTCAGGCGACTACATCGCCGAGCTCGAACCTGCGACGGAGGGCGTGTTCGTGAACGGGCTGGCCGTTCTCGGCGAGACGCTCTGGAAGAGCACCAATGAAGGCCGTCTGCTGTCCTTTGTCGGCGGGCGTCCTCGTCGTGTCATCGACCTTTCGGCACGAGGCAGCGGCATCTTCTCGCTACTCGGCGACCGGAAGGGCAACCTCTGGTTTTGCCAGGCCCCGGATGTCGTTCCGCTAAGAGGGGTCAGCAAACTGCGTCCAGATGGGCAGGTCGAGTTTTATGACGACGCGCGGGGTGTGGAGAGCCGGATCCTGATCGTGCGCGAAAGCAGCCGAGGCGTCCTGTATGCAGCCGGAATCGGCCCTGAGACGTATCTCTTTCGCTACCAGGAAGACCAGGACCGGTTCATCAACATGAGCCTGCCCCTGCCCTATGCCTACAGCCCAAACTTAGAGGTCCATGATCTCGCCATCGACGCCCGCGGGATTGTATGGCTGGCCACCACCGATGGCCTGCTGCGGCACGACCTCGAGCGCGTCCAGCGCGTCGACCTCGGAGCGTTTACCGATACGGAAATCCGCTCGGTGGAGGCGATGCCAGATGGCAGCATCTGGCTCGCCACGGCTACGCAGGGACTGCTCTACTTCCGAGACGGCCGCTCGGTCCAGTTCGATGAAGACAGCGGGCTGCCCACACAGGTGTCGGCCTACCGGGCTCTTCGCAGCGACGACCAGCACCGGATCTGGGTAGGCACGGCTGAGGGCACGGTCTACTCCCGCGCCCCGCTTCCACGGCCAGCTCAGACCCCGTCGCCCCTACTACTTTCTGCTCAGGTCAACGACCAGGTGCCCGCACGCCTGGCAAGCGTCTCGATGCGAACGAATGACCGACTCGCCCTACGCTACACCACCCTCGCCTTCCCGGGCCACCATCTCCAGTACCAGTACCGCCTGACCGGTTCGGCCGACAGCAGTTGGAGCACGCCCGTCTCCCCGAATGCCTTGCAGCTGGACCAGCTTCCACCAGGCGAGTACCTCGTGGAGGTTCGGGCTCAGAAAGGAGGCGGCGCCTACTGGAGCGCGCCCCTCAGCCTGCCGGTGCGGGTGCGGCCCGTCTGGTACCGGACCCCTCCGGCCACGGTCCTCTTCCTCCTCAGCGGGCTCGGCGTGGTCCTCTACCTCGTCCGGCTCAACGCTGGGCGTCTGCAGCGCCGCATCCACCAACTGGAGCAGTCCCTGGTTGATCGGGAGACCGCCCTCGACGAGAGCGAGCGCGAACTAGAGCAGCAACGACGCGCCGTTCAGTCCCAGGCCCAGGACTTGGAAGGAGTCGCCCAGGCGTTGTCGTCGAGGCAGGTGGAGATCGAGAACGCACGGCTCAACCTCCATGTCCTCCATGAGTTCATCCAAGCACTCCCGCACCAGTACACCTGGCGCCAGGTCGTGCAGGCCCTAGCGCAAACCGTAGACGCTACCGGGAATATCGATGCCTTCGAATTTGGCTTCTACGACCAGGATGAACTCTGCTTCGAAGGCTATGAGCAGGCACGGCGGACGTTTACCCACCGCCGCGCGGAGTTCAGCGAGAAGACCAATCTGGCGGTCTGGTGCCTAGTCCGCCACCAGCCCCTGCTGATCACAGACTACGCGCACGAACACGAGCAGTACGTCGAACCCAGCGATCAACACGCCTATGCCTCGGCGATGTATGTCCCCTTCGATGTGCCTGGACGGCAGCAACTCATCCTCGTCATGTACGGCCTGGAGACGCACGCGTTCGACGACCAGGACCTGATGATGGCGCAACTCCTCGCCGACTACCTATCCGTGTCTGCTCAGACCTGCTTGGAATCGGATAGCCCGGACTGAAGGCGAGCCTCCCCATGAAAATGCGCACCTCATTCACGCTCGTGCTCCTCTTCCTCGCTGCCGCTCCGGCATGGGGAGGACCGGACGAGACCCCGCTGCGGGTCGGGGTGCACCCCTTTCCTCCGTTTATCATCGAGGCGCCCGAGGGGCAGTTTACGGGCCTCTGCGTCGACGTGTGGGAGGAGATCGCGGAGGACTTGGGGGTCGACTACGAATACGTGCCCTACACCGAACGCATCGGAATGGTGCGCGCCCTGGACTATGGAGAGATTGACCTGGCCATCAACCCGCTGCACGTGAGCCGTATCCGCTTGAGCATGTTTGAGGTCTCCCAGCCCTTCTTCATCTCAAGCGTTGGGGTGGCCACCCCGTCTGCGACGCGCAATCAGTTTCAGGTCTTCATCCAGAACCTCTTTTCGCTCAGCTTCCTGAAAGTGGTGCTGTTCCTGTTCGTGGTCATGCTGTTCTTCGGCACATTGCTCTGGATAGTGGAGCGCCGAGACAACCACTACCAGTTCCGACCTGGATTCAACGGGCTCCTCGACGGGCTCTGGTGGGCCGCCGTGACCATGACCACCGTGGGCTATGGCGACAAGGCGCCCAAGACCCAAGCGGGCAAGGCGATCGCCGTCGTCTGGATGTTCTCGGCGGTGATCATTGTCTCAGGCTTTACCGCCACCATTGCCTCCACACTTACGGTCAACTCGCTGACCTCGGGACTGGAGCGGCTGGAAGAGCTCAAGGTAGTAGAGCGCGTCGGCACGGTCAGCGCTACGAGTAGCGAGGACTTCCTGATCTCCAACGGGATCCTGCCTACGCACGCGTTCGAAACGCCGCGGCAAGCCCTGAGGTCACTGGCCGAGGGCGAGGTAGACGCCATCGTCTACGACCGTACCGTCATGCGCTACCTGATCGATGCCGAGCGGTTGGACGGCCTGATTCAGGTGCTGCCCGCCACGTTCAACAAACAGTACCGCAGCTTCCTGATGCCCCGAGGAAGCCCGCTCCGCCAACAGATTGATCCGCTGCTGGTCAGCCGCATCAACCAAGCCGATTGGCAAGACGTCCTGCGCAAGTACAACCTGGAGGAAGACGTGTAGACGGCTCTCGGCCCCGCCTACCCAGCTGCGGCCCAGCGCAGGAGAACTCCAGCGCAAGGATGGTCCATTCTACCCTGCGACAACGCGCACGTACTTCCGCTTGCCGCCCTTGAGCACGAACGGGGCTGTGGCAGCCAGGTCTACGTCAGCGTGCGGGTCGGTGACCTTCTCGCCGTCGATGGACACCGCTCCCTGCTTCACGAGCCGTCGGGCTGCGCCGTTGGACTCGGCGAACCCGGCTTGCCGGAGGAGGTCTACGATGCTTACGGTGCCGTTCTCTGCCTCGGGCGTGAGTTCGTCGAGATCCTCGGGCACGCCGCCTTGGATCACGGTCTTCTCGAAGTGCGCGCGGGCGGCGTCAGCGGCGGCGTCCCCGTGGTACATCCGCACGAGGATCCAGGCGAGCTTGTGCTTCGCGTCGCGCGGGTTCTGCTCGGCGAAGACCTGCCACTCGGGGAGGTCGTCCGTCGGCACGTCGGTGGCAAGTTCGACGTAGCGGTAGATCAGCGCGTCGGGGATGGAGAGCGTCTTGCCGTACATCTCCTCGGGCGGCTCGCTCACGCCGATGTAGTTGTCGAGCGACTTCGACATCTTCTGCACGCCGTCGGTGCCTTCGAGGATGGGCAGCGTGAGGCAGACCTGCGGCTCCTGGCCGTTGCGCTCCATGAGCGTCCGCCCGACGAGAAGGTTGAACGTCTGGTCGGTGCCGCCGAGCTCCACGTCGGCGTCGAGGAAGACCGAGTCCTGCGCCTGCGCGAGCGGGTAGAGGAACTCGTGGACCGAGATCGGTTGGCCGCCCTCGTAGCGGTTCTTGAAGTCCTCGCGCTCCAGCATCTGCGCGACGGTGTACTTCCCCGCGAGGCCGATCACGTCGGCGAAGCTCATCGCGCCGAGCCACTCGGAGTTGTAGCGGATCTCCAGCTTCGCGGGGTCGGTGTCGAGGACTTTGGCGGCCTGGTCGTAGTAGGTCTGCCCGTTGGCACGCGTCTCCTCGGCGGTGAGCGCGGGCCGCGTCTTCGACTTGCCGGACGGGTCGCCGATCATCGCCGTGAAGTCGCCGATGATGAGGATGGCCTTGTGGCCGAGGTCCTGGAACTGCCGCATCTTGCGCAGCACGACGGCGTGCCCGATGTGGAGGTCGGGGCGGCTCGGGTCGCAGCCGAGCTTGATGGTGAGCGGCTGGCCGGTCGCGGCCGACTTCTTGAGCTTCTCGACGAGCGCGTCTTCGGGGAGGATCTGCTCCGCGCCGCGCCGGATGGTCGCGAGCTGTTCTGCGACGGAAGGGAAAGTGGTGGTCATGGGTGGGGAGTCGATGTCTGCACGTGTTGATGCACGCTCGATACTTCATTTGGTGTCATCCTGAGCGAAATCTGCGCAGCGGATGCAGCCGAAGGTTCTTCGTCTACCTCAGCGCTTCGCCCAGGACCTGGAAGCCGGCCTGCAGATCCCCTGCTTTCGCGGGGGCAAGCTCTTCGACTCGCTAACGCTCGCTCAGGATGACTTTAATAGCGTGGATGCAAACTGGATTCGCGAGATCGAATACACGTGCGGGCTGAATTGCGAGCCGAAAGATCCGCACACACTCGCCTCAACCCAAGACCCGCGACCGCGCTAGCGCCCCTCGCGCTGGAGGCGGCGCTCCAGGTCGCGCTTGGCGATGGTGTCGCGCTTGTCGTGGAGTTTCTTTCCCTTGCCGAGGGCGATCTGGAGCTTGGCGTAGCCGTCGCGGAAGTAGAGGCGCGTCGGGACGATGGTGTAGCCCTTCTGCTCGGTGGCCTTCTGGAATTTGTCGATCTCGCGGCGCTTGAGTAGCAGCACGCGCGGACGGCGCGCCTCGTGGTTGGCGTAGCCGCCCATCTCGTACGGCGCGATATGCAAGTTGTAGATCCGCATCGTGCCGTCGTCGTCGACCTTGCAGAACGACTCCTGGAGGCTCGCCTTGCCCTGCCGCAGCGATTTTACCTCGGAGCCGGTGAGCACAAGCCCTGCCTCTGTCTTGTCTTCGAGGAAAAACTCGTACCCCGCCTTCTTGTTGGAGACGATGGTCTTCGTGCCGTCGGCCATGGATGGGAAAATGCAGAATGATGAAGGCAGAAGGCAGAAAAGAGCCGGTCTAACAACATAGTCCCACTCTTGTCATCCTGAACCAAGTTCAGGATGACACAGGATGAAAGGTCGAGGCGAAGGCTCTATGCGAAGGCTCTATGCCTCGTCACCCTCCTCACTCGGCAGTTCGATCCACCGCAGCTCGGGCGGTTCTTCGAGGGTGCCGTGGAAGTAGAGGTGCTGGATCCACTGTTCGAGGCCGTCGAGGGCGTAGCCGTCGAGCGTGAAGCTAGCGACGCCGGCGAGGCGGAGCGCGCTAGCGGGATCGGGTGTGCCGCCGGCGTTGGCACCCCCTGCTCTAGCAATGGCTTCGCTACGGGCCTGCTCGGCGTGGCGGGCGGCGTCGCGGAGCGCGAGCGCCTCAGCGATGTCGAGCGAGCCTGCGGGCGCGGCGAGGAGGCCCCACACCATCGGGCGGAGCGTCAGTTCGAGCCACTCGTACCCGAGATCGAGCACGACACCCTCGCCAGCGACGTCTTGCGCGACAGCTTGAGCGTCGTCGCCGACGAGCAGGAGCGCGTCGTGGGTGGCGTAGCGCTCAGCGGCCGACTGGCTTGCTGGATCAGCGGGGCGGAACGACGGGCGGAGGCCGTAGTGTTCGCGGAGTAGCGTCTGGGCGAGGAGCGCCTCCTGGCGGTCGCGCGGGTCGAACCCGACTTCTTCGATCTGGTCGAGCGGCGCGCGGACGGCGAGGCGGGCATACGGCCAGGGCTCGCTCACGACGCCGACACCCGGCACGAGGTCGTAGAGGTCCGGCTTGAGCAGCACGTCCAGTGTCGGCACGAGGCCCACGTCGGCGTGGCCGCGAATCAACGCGTCGGCGACCGCCGTCGGGACGAGCGTGTCCGTCTGGCTCACCGGCCCCGCCTCCAGCGCGTAGCTCAGCACGCGCAGCGGCTCATAGGGCCAGGAGGTGAAACGCATGGGTAGGTGTGGCGGTGCGGCGGTATCGCAGTGCAGCGGTGGGTCTCGTGCTCACCGCCTCACTGCCGCACCGCAAAACCGATGCACTCTCCTGTTACCGGGCGCGCTGCTTCTCGCGGATGCGGGCGGCCTTGCCGCGGAGGCCGCGGAGGTAGTAGAGCTTGGCGCGGCGGACGCGGCCCTCGCGGACGCGCTCGATGCGGGCCAGCTTGGGCGAGTAGAGCGGGAAGATGCGCTCCACGCCGACGCCGTTGGACACCTTGCGCACGGTGAAGGTCTTCTTCGAGCCCTCGCCGCGCATGGCGATCACCACGCCGGTGTACTTCTGGATGCGCTCCTTGCTGCCCTCGATGACGCGCACGTGCACGTCCACGGTGTCACCCGGCGCAAACTCGGGGATGTCGTCGCGCAGCTGGGTGCCTTCGACGAGGTTCATCAGTTCGGTGGACATGGCAGGATACGGTTGGGGGATCGGCAAAAAGTCAGGTCGGGCGCGCCGGATGAGCCCGCTAGGGTAGGCCACGCTCGGGGCGTACAGAGCTTCACAACATACGGCGAAGAGTCGCTCTAAACGACGCCCCTGGGCCGAAGGTGCCCCATCTTGCGGATTCTTCGAAAGAGTGCAGCCGTGTTGCTGCGAGGCGGTGTTGCCGTGGATCAGCGGGCTCACGGCTACACGGCGTCACCGCTGAACGGCCTCACTCATCAAGCAAGTCGGGGCGGCGTGTTCGGGTCTTCTTGAGCCGCTCGGCCTCGCGCCAGGCGGCGATCTTGGCGTGGTCGCCAGAGCGGAGCACGGCGGGAATCGACTGGCCGCGGAACGTCTCGGGGCGGGTGTAGGCCGGCGCGTCGAGGAGGCCGTCCTGAAACGAGTCGGAGAGCGCCGACTGGGCGTCGCCGATCACGCCGGGGACGATGCGGCAGAGCGCGTCGATGAGGACGAGCGCGGGGAGTTCGCCGCCCGAGAGCACGTAGTCGCCGATGGACACCTCCCTCGTCACGAGCGCGTCGCGCACGCGCTGGTCGATGCCTTTGTAGTGCCCCGCGATCAGCAACAGGTGGCTGTGCAGCGAGAGCCGGTTGGCGAGGGGTTGGTCCAGCGTGACGCCGTCGGGGGTGAGGTAGATGACCTCGTCGTAGGCGCTGCCCGTCGCGGCCAACTCCGCTTGCAGCGCCTCGATGCAGGCGAACAGCGGCTCGGGCTTGAGCACCATGCCACCGCCGCCGCCGTACGGGTAGTCGTCGATCTGCGTGTGGCCGCTCGTGCCCTTCGCGATGCCGTAGGCGCGGAGGTCGTGCACGCGGATGTCGACGAGCCCCTTGCGCTGCGCCCGCTCGATGATCGAGTGCGCGAGCGGGCTCGCCACGAGGTCCGGCAGCGCCGTGATGAGGTCGATGTGCATGAGCGGGCAGGATGAGAAATCGCAGAGCCGAGCGGTCTAGGGCTACTTCAGCGGATGCCTGACGGGTTTGCTAGAACGTGTTGCGTATTTCGTGATGCGTGTCGGCCTCGATCCGATACGGAACACGCAACATCTACTGTGACGCCGGGCCCGCCAGAACTGCAGTGAAGCAACACTAAGTACAATCACGTTGAACATGGCGGATCTACTCGGCGCAAATCGGTCTAATCAGCCCAAATTTCCTGCGTTGGAGGTTGGGTAGTGGACCGCAGACCCGACACAACTTCAGCGTTTGTACTTAGAGTCAGTTGATCGGTGGTTCAGTACGTCAGTGGTTCAGAATGCGCCTCCTCCGGCGCGTACCGCTCGTTTTCGACAGAGTAGCTGTCCTGAAGCGCATCGCAAACCGCTCTAGTACTGCGACCGCTTCATCTTGTCATGCTCCGTGCTATCTCGGTCAACTACCCCTGTCCCCTCCTATCCAGAGCCTACCCTCGCGAAAGCGGGGGAGGGGACCTCCAAACGCGGCTTCGAGGTCAACACGAGCCGACCGTCTCGACGGGTCGCAGCACTAGTGCTATGACACAGAAATGCTGGTGGGTTCGGCGTCACAGCAGATGGTGCGTATCGCGTGTTGCGCATCAGATCGAGGTCAACACGCACTGCGCAACACGCAACACATCCGAACCAACTCGTCAAACATCTTGAGCGCCACCACTAGGGCCGCACCTCCGCTTCCCCCTCGTCGAGGTGGGTCACCCCTGTGTGTGCCCTTATCCTAACTTTTTTACTATAGTGCCACTCCTATGACAGGAAGAAACGAGCGGCGGGACTCGTTTTGTCCCTACGAGAAGCCACGCACATCCGAAACCCACAGAGGTGCACGTTGTATGCGCTCTACAGGGAGCTATCGATGCGTATTGACTCGAGCCCTCCTTGCTCCTATTCTTCTGTTCCGGCTGCGTTCGGCAGCCTGCCCCTTTCGGCTTTACCTCCCGCCCCGATGCGTCTCGCGCTCGCTACCGTCGTCCTCGCGCTCCTGCTCATTGCCGCGCCTGCCGAGGCGCAGTTCCGCACCGACGTGCCGGGCCGTCCGGCGCCGGTGATGGTGACGGAGAACCCCGGCGGGGCCTCGCTCGGGCGCTTCTTCTCGGGCGACAAGTTCAAGCTCTCGCACAGCTACGAAGTATCGTATTCGTCGTTTGGCAGCGCAGGCAGCTTCGGCATGGGCCTCTACACGACGTCGCTGCGCTGGCAGCCGACGGCCAACCTCGCTGGCCGCGTGGACGTGGGCGTCGCGCACGCGCCCTTCGGCGACAGCAACCTCCAGAGCGCCTTCGGCTTCAGCGAGGACCAGCCCGCCCAGGTCTTCATCCGCAACGCGGAGCTGGCCTACCGCCCGACAGAGAACAGCCTGATCCGGCTCCAGTTCAGCCAGAACCCGTTTGCACGCGGCTACGGATACGGTAGCCCCGGGTTGTACGGCTACAGCCCCTACTACGGCGGCTCGTCGTTCCGGGCCAGCTACGGGTCCTCGGACTACGACGCGCTGTTCTGGCGCAACTAAGCCCCACGGCTAGCCCATGGCGACGACCCGCCGTGCCTCGTCGCCCATCACGGGGGCGCTGCTGAACCTGGCGCTCGTGGTCTGCGGCGTGCTCGCGCTCGCGCTCCTCTACGCGCTGGCTAACCGCTTCCTCGCCCCCCGCGCCGACGCCGTGCGCGAGGCCAACCCTGCCCGGCTGCAAGGCGACATCATCCAAGTCGAGGTCCGCAACGGCTGCGGCGACGCCGGGCTCGCTGCCACCGCAACGGAATACCTCCGCAACCAGGGCTTCGACGTCGTCGCCAGCGGCAACGTCGCGGGCTTTGGGGTGGACGCCTCGGAGGTGGTGGACCGGATCGGCGACCGCGCGGCGGCACTCAAGGTGGCTGCGGCCGTCGGCGTGCCCGAGGCGCGCGTCCGCGAGGCGAAGCGCGACCTCTACCTCGACGCGAGCGTCATCCTCGGCTGCGACTACGCCACGCTGCGCCCCTTCAGGTGACCCCTTCACGTGACCTACCGCCCTGCCTCCATCGCCTCGCAAGCAACTCCATGCCCCGGTTGAGCGTAGCTTCTGCGCACCGATTTTCTCACCACACACGTCCTTCCCAAGCCGTTCCCGCCAACCTGCCCGCCCGCCCATGCCCAACGCCTCGACGACGTCCACCCGCTCCGACGCTCCCAAGCCACGCACGACCCCCAGCGCCACGCGCACGCTCGTCGAACTGGCCGTCGAGGCGATGCTGGATAAGAAGGCCGAGGACGTGACGGTGTTGGACCTGCGCGGCGTATCCGGCGTGGCCGACTTCTTCGTGATCGGCACGGGCACCTCGGACACCCAGATCAAGGCCATCGCCGACGGCGTGCGGATGAGCATCAAGGAGGCCAACGGCGAGCTGCCGTGGCACCGCGAGGGCTACCAGTCGCTCGTGTGGGTGCTGCTCGACTACGTGGACGTGGTGGTGCACGTCTTTACCGCCGAGAAGCGCGCGTTCTACGACCTCGAGCGCCTCTGGGGCGACGCACCCCGCGAACTCGTCGAGGACGGCTATGAGCAGATCGCGCTCCTAGACTCGCCTGCTTCGTAGACCCCATGACCCGCTCGGCTCTGGTTTTCTTCGCCGTGGTTCCCTTCGCCCTGGTCGCCCTGGCGGCGTGCGGCGGCTCGGACCGCGCCACCGCACCGGACGATACCTTCGGCCACCGCTTTGACGACAGGGCCCCGGACGTTCGTGAGACGCTCGCGCTCACCCCGCGCGACACCACGCTGGACTACTTCAGCTACCCCGCCGTCGTGGATACGCTGCACGTACGCCTGGCCCCGCTGGGCCGCATGACCGACGACGGCATGCCGGTGGAGGTGCTCGTGAAGGGCGCGCTCCCCGACGGCTGCTCGGAGCTCTCGGAGGTCGCGCAGGAGCGAGCCGGCAACCTGATCACGGTCACGCTTACGATGCAGCGGCCCAAGCGCGCCTTCTGCACGCAGGTCGTCCGCCCCTTCCGCTTCTACCTCCCGCTCGACGGCCGCTACCCGCCTGGCGCGTACACGCTGAAGCTTAACGACCGTACCCGTCCCTTCGAGATCGCAGAGCCGGAGTCGTGACGGACATCGATCGTCACATCGAGCACGCGCTCAAGGACGAGGACGTCGATGCGGCACTCCACCGCCTGGCTCTATACCTAAGGAAGAGTGACGTACCCCAACGCCACGCCTATGTCTCATTTGATCGGGCTCGGGTACAACACGAGACCGACGCCGACGGCCGTCACTACGATGCCATATTGGACGTGATGGACCTTGTCGCCGGTTGGGCTCCCCGCCCTCGGAGAATATGGTAGGGCGCTCTCCCTCGAGTATTCCAGCCACGCTTACCACGAGCATAGAACACTGCGCTGCTCCGATGACCAAGCTCGACGAGATCATCGACACGTTTCAGTTTGTGGAGCCGCCGATGCGGCTAGAGCTGCTGCTGGACTACGCGAACAACCTGCCACCGCTGCCGGAGGCGCTCAAGGCGAAGCGCGACGCGGGGCTGGGGCGCGTGCACGAGTGCCAGTCGCCCGTGTTCGTCTTCCCCGAGGTGCACGACGAGGCCGTGGCGCTGCACGCCTGGGCGCCCAACGAGGCCCCGACGGCCCGCGCCTTCGTGTCGCTCCTGATCGACGCGCTCGACGGCGTGACGCCGGACGAGGTGGCCGCGGTGCCGGACGACCTGCTCTACCGCCTCGGCATCGGCACGCAGCTAGGCATGACGCGCCAGCAGGGCCTCGCGGGCGTGCTCTACCGCGTGAAGCACGGCGTGGCCACCCAGACGCAGGAGGACGACGCATGAGCCGCCGTGTCTGCTTCCTGCTGCTCGCTCTGGTGCTGGTCGGGAGCGGGTGCTACCTCCAGCCGCGTCCGCTCACGCCGCCAGCGCCTCCACCGCCGCAAGCCCTCCAGGCGTCGCCTGCCAACTTCCGCGCGTTTGACTCGGCGGACGACCTCGCAGCCTATCTCCGCTGGACGCCCGACGCGCGGCCGCTCGTGAGCGCGCACCGGGGCAGCCCGGCCCCCGGCTACCCCGAAAATAGCCTCGAAACCTTCGACCGAGCGCTCGCCTATGCCCCAGCGTTGATGGAGTCGGACATCCGCATGACCGCCGACGGTGTCCTCGTGCTCCTCCACGACGAGACGCTCGACCGCACCACGACCGGCACGGGCCTGCTCACTGAGACGCAGGCCGCTGACCTCGACGGCCTGCGCCTCCTCGATGTAGTCGGGCGCACGACGCCGTTCTCGATCCCGACGCTCGCCGAGGCGTTGGCGTGGGGCGAAGAGCGCGCGGTGCTGCTGCTCGACATCAAGCGCGGCGTACCACCGGGCCTAGTCGTCGAAACGATTCGGGCGGCCGACGCCGAGAACCGCGTCGTCGTGATCGTCTACTCGGCCGAGGACCTTGCGGCGTTCTACGCGCTCGCGCCGAACCTCGTCTACTCCGTCACGGCGCGCTCGCCCTCCGACCTCGACGCGCTCCTGGCAACCGACGCCGACCCGGCACGCTGGATCGCCTTCACCGGCGTCGGCGACTTCGACCCGGTGGTCATCGAGCGACTGCACGCGCTCGGCATCCGGGCCCAGCTCGGCACGTTCGGCGCGCT